>JBGPLF010000344.1:0-2752 GCA_041486265.1 bacterium | reverse complement strand
GCCATGATGTGATCGGGGGACGGCGCTGCGCGCCGCCCCCCGGAAGATCTACCGCTTCAGCGATTTGATGAAGGTGTCGAGTTGCTTTCGATCGGCCGGGACCTTGATCTTCCCTGCGATGATGTCCTTCTTCAAGGCCTCCAGGCGCGGGATGATGTCGCTGATCAGCGCTTTGTTGTGATCGTTGACCGCGTAGCCGACGCCGCCTTCCTTCAACCCAAAGGACTGGATGCCGCCCTTGTACGTACCGCTCACCAGAGCCTTGATCGTCCCGTAGACCGCCACATCCACGCGCTTCATCATGCTCGTCAGGATCTGCGCGCGCTGATCGGCCTTCGCGGTGAGCGACTGATCGGCATCCACGCCGATCGCCCATTTCTTCTTGGCCACGGCGGCCTCGAACACGCCGATGCCGGTGCCGCCTGACGCGTGGTAGATGATGTCCGCGCCTCGGTCATACTGCGCCGTCGCGAGTTCCTTCCCCTTGATCGGATCGCGGAACGCCTCGCCGGTCGTGCCCGCGTAGTCCGAATACACCTCGATCTTGGGGTTGACGTACTTAGCCCCCGCGATGTACCCGGCCTCAAACTTCTCAATCAAGGGGATCTTCATGCCGCCGACAAATCCGACCTTCCCGGTCTTCGACTTCAGGGCTGCGGCCGCGCCCACCAGGAACGAGCCTTCCTGCTCTTTGAACAGCAGGCTCGTGACGTTGGGCTCCTTGTCGATGAACCCGTCCACGATGGCGAAGTTCACCCCGCGGAACGCCTTGGCGACCCGGGTGATGCTGTCGGTGAACAGAAATCCGATGCCGAAGATCAGGTCGTACTTTTCGCCGGCGAGCAGACGCAGCAACTCCTCACGGTTCTCGCCCCCGGCGGTCGGCTCGAGGTCTTTGGTCTCAACCTTGCCCGCGAACTCCTTCGCGGCGCGGGTGAGGCCCGCGTAGGCCATGTCGTTGAACGACAGATCGCCCTTGCCGCCGACATCATACACCATCCCCACCCGCTTCATCGCCGGCGCCGCATTCAGGGCCGACCCGCTCACCCACGCCAAACCCAACACGGCGATCAACGCTAGCGTCGCCGCGCGCACCGCGACGTGCTTCATCCTCGTCACCCCTCTCGCTTCCGCATGGCTGGACGGTCGGATAGTTCTGGCCGCGGCAGGTGGAGTCCTCCGGTCACACGCGGCGGTGCAGGCGATGGTCAGGACGGGGGAGACGACTTCCGCCGCAGCATGCGTTCGAGGTCGTCCAAACCCATCAGGACCTCACGGGGGTTGCTGCCCTGTACCGGACCCACGATGCCGCGGGCCTCAAGCTCGTCGATGAGCCGGGCGGCGGTGACGTAACCGATGCGCATCTTGCGCTGCAGCAGCGAGACCGAGCCGTAGCCTGAGCGGACGCACAGACGCGCGGCCTCCACCAGCCGCTCTCCGTCGGCGCTCCCGTCTTTGGCCGCCGTCTCCTGCGCCTGAACGAGCTGCTGATCGTACACCGGCGTGCCCTGCTGCCGCCACCACTCGACGACCGCGCGGATCTCGGCGTCGCCGATGTAGGCGCCCTGCGCCCGGACCGCCCGGGACGCTCCCAGCGGCAGGAACAGCATGTCCCCGCGCCCGAGCAGCTTCTCGGCACCGGGCCCGTCCAGGATGGTCCGGCTGTCCACCTGGCTAGAGACCGCGAACGCCAGCCGCGACGGGATGTTGGCCTTGATGAGACCCGTGATGACATCCACCGACGGCCGTTGCGTTGCGACCATCAGGTGGATACCCGTGGCCCGGGTCATCTGCGCCAGCCGGCAGATGATATCTTCGAAATCGGCGGGCGCCACCATCATCAGGTCGGCCAGCTCGTCGATGATGATGACAATGTAGTAGAGCGACTCGACTTCGGTCAGCTGATTGTACGCCTGAATGTTGCGCACGCCCACCTGGGCAAACAGCTCAAACCGCTGCTCCATCACACGCAACATGTCCTTGAGGACGCTTGCCGCCTGCCTGGGGTTGGTCACGACCGGCGTCAGCAGGTGCGGGACGTCGTTATAGTCAGTCAACTCCACGCGCTTCGGATCGATCATGACAAACCGCACCTGCTGCGGCGTGCTGCGAAACAGCAGGCTGGCGATCATCGCGTTGAGCGCCACCGATTTCCCAGACCCGGTGGCGCCGGCGATGAGCAGGTGGGGCATCTCTGTCAGATCGGCAACGATCGGATGGCCGGCGATGCCCTTTCCGATCCCCACGACCAGCGGCGTCGTCGCCTTCTGGAAGATGTCGGCCGTCAGGATCTCGCGCAGGTGCACCAGGCTGGCCTTCTGATTCGGCAGCTCGATACCCACCGCAGACTTCCCTGGGATCGGCGCCTCGATCCGTACGCTCTGCGCCGCCAGGTTCAGCGCGATGTCGTTGGTCAGGCTCGTGATCTTCTGGACCTTGACCCCGGGGTCGGGTTGCACTTCGAAGCGCGTCACCACCGGGCCAACCTCCCAGTGCACGACCTTCACCTTGACGCCAAAGCTCTCCAGGGTCTGTTCCAATGCGCGGGCGGTGTCGGCCGGGTCGACGCGCGTGCGCGACCGGTTGTTGGACGCCTCCCCCAGGAGCGACAGGGGAGGCAGTTGATAGTCCACGGTGGCAAAGTCCAGGCGCTCCTGCTCACCGTCGGCCGCCGGCTTCAGGACTCCCCGCCGGCGCCGCCGGCCGGCGGCCGCTCGAGCATCTGCGTAGCCGGGAGTTGCGGTGACCGGTT
>JBGPLF010000343.1:0-2777 GCA_041486265.1 bacterium | reverse complement strand
GTACCGTCTCGACGGAGGCCAAGGCGGCGCTGGCGCGGGAGACGGGCGCCGACCACGTGATCCTGTACACGCAGCAGGATTTCGAAGTGGAGACAAAACGCCTGACCGGCGGCCGCGGGGTGCAGGTGGTGTACGATTCCGTCGGCCGGACGACGTTCGACAAGAGCCTCAACGTCCTGGCGCCCCTAGGCTACATGGTGCTCTGCGGCCAGGCGAGCGGGCCCGTGCCGCCGCTCGACCCGCAGGTGCTCAATGCCAGGGGATCCCTCTTCCTGACGCGTCCCACGCTGGGCCACTACGTCGCGACGCGTGAGGAGCTGCTCGAGCGGGCGGGGGATCTCTTCCGTTGGATTCAGACCGGTGAACTGCGGCTGCACATCGGGGCGCGCTTCCCGCTGGCCGACGCCGCGGAGGCTCACCGGCAGATGGAGGGCCGCCGCACCACCGGCAAGGTTCTCCTGATTCCATAGGGACTACACGGACTCGGGAGTCGCGCCGTCTACATGATGACTGGATTCCTGTGGGGAGTCTCGGAGTATAATGAAGCCTGACCACCCGCAGGGGGGACTCTGCGCAGAAGGTGAGGAGGGGCCATGAATATTAGCAAAGATCTCATCATCATCCTGGTCATCGCCCTGGTGATCTTCGGGCCGTCGCGAATCGCGGGACTGGGCGGCGCGCTGGGCAAGACCATCCGTGACTTCCGGAAGTCCATGGGAGACCAGGAAGAGGACCGGCCTGTTCCACCCAAGCCGACGGACACCGTCACGCACTAAGCAATCCTGACGTGGGTGTCCCGTCTTGAGGCGGCGGGCTGGCGACATGCGCCCGGCCCACACAGGAGGCCCCTGACAGGCGGATGGCATGGTGATCTTCCGGACACTGCTTCTGCGGCATCTCCCCCTGGGACTCGACCGTCCCATGACGATGGTCGAGCACCTGGAGGATCTGCGCAAGCGCATCCTCCTCGCCGTTGCGGGACTCGTGATCACGACGGTCATCGGGATCTGGCAATACGACCGGCTGCTGGCCCTTCTGATGCGGCCCGCCGGACTCTCCCACCTGACGGCGCTCACCGTCCTCGAACCGCTGCTCGTCCGGTTCAAGCTCGCATTCGTCTTCGGCCTGGTCGCCACATTTCCGTGGCTGCTCCTGCAGGCGCTCCTGTTCGTCGCCCCGGCGCTCTCGCAGACGGAGGGTCGGTACGTGCTGCCGCTCAGCGGGCTGTCCCTGATCCTCAGCGTGGTGGGCGTGCTCTTCGGGTACTTCTTTATCCTGCCGGTGTCGACCCAGTGGTTGATCGGCCAGGCCGGCACCGTCATCTCGCTGGAGATCACGGCGCTGTCCTACGTCTCCTACGCCGTCTGGTTCCTGGCGGCCGTCGCGATCGCGTTTCAGACGCCGATGGTGGTCCTCTCGCTCATCGGGATGGGCGTGCTCTCATCGGCACGCCTGCGGCAGGAGTGGCGCGCCGTCTACGCGGTGATCACCGTGCTGGCCGCCGTCATCACTCCCGACTGGAGCCCGGTGACCATGATGCTGGTAGGGGGAGCCATGGTGGGCTTGTATGAACTGAGCCTGCTGCTGGCCCGGATCATCATGCCGGGTCGGTAGGGAGCGTCGGCCGAAACCCGCAGAGGATGTCGTCCTTGCATCGTCGTACACATCCAGGAGCCAATCGTCGCAGGGGGACCAGGAGGCGTTGATGGCCACGCAATCCGAGCAGCCTCGACCCTCGCAGATGGCGCCGCTTGACCAGGCGGTCGAGATCCTCGACCAGCTGCCCGGCGGCAACTTCGTCTTGACAAAGGTTGAGTACGTGCTGAACTGGGGCCGCGCGGCGAGTCTCTGGCCGCTGACCTTCGGGCTGGCGTGCTGCGCCATCGAGATGATGGCCGCCTTCGCCGGCCGGTTTGATCTCGACCGCATGGGCGTTATCCCGCGGGCGACGCCGCGCCAGGCCGACCTGATGATCGTGGCGGGCCGCTGCACCATCAAGATGGCGCCGATCGTGCGGCGGCTCTGGGAGCAAATGCCCGAGCCAAAGTACGTGATCTCGATGGGGTCGTGCGCCACGTGCGGCGGCCCCTTCTACTACGACAACTACTCGATCCTCAAGGGCATCGATCAGGTGGTCCCGGTGGATGTCTACGTGCCGGGCTGCCCGCCCCGGCCCGAGGCGCTAATCGAGGGCATCCTCAAGCTACAGGAGAAGATCAAGGCCGAGCCGTTCCTCCGCCGCAGCCTGGCGGCCAAAGCCTAGGAATCCGACCCACAGGGAGCCAGCCGCGTGGCGCTTCGAACCGAAGAACTGATGTTGAACATGGGGCCGCAGCACCCCAGCACGCATGGGGTCCTGCGCCTCGTCGTGACCCTCGACGGCGAGAACATTGTGGACGTCCAGCCGGACATCGGCTATCTCCACTCGTCGGTTGAGAAGATGATGGAGTACCGCACCTATCTCCAGAACGTCGCCCTGGCCGATCGCGGGATGGACTACCTGACCGCCCTAGCGAATGAGGAAGGCTACCTGCTCGCCGTGGAGAAGCTGGGCGGGATCACTGTCCCGCCGCGCGCGAAGTGGCTGCGCACGATCATGCTCGAGTTCCAGCGGTTGTCCAGCCACCTGGTGTGGCTGGGGACGTGGGGGATCGACCTGGGCGCGACGACGGTCTTCCTGTATTGCTTCCGCGAACGCGAGCGGATCCTCGACCTGTTCGAGCAGGTGACCGGCGGGCGGCTGCACCACGTCTACTTCCGGCCCGGCGGCGTCTATG
>JBGPLF010000342.1:0-2812 GCA_041486265.1 bacterium | reverse complement strand
GCCCTGCTCCTGCTGGCCGCGATTCTCTTCGTCCTTCCGCTCTGGGCCGGCTACAGGAACCGGCGGCGCCAGCACCCAACGGCACCCGCTCACGCGGCAACATAGGAGGGAGAGGCCCCCGTGGGGATCGTGGCCCTGACTCGTGAATTGGGCAGCCTGGGCACATTTATAGCGGAGCGTCTCGCGCAGCGCCGCGGCTACCGATACGTCCGCCGCGAGATCTTGGCCGAGGCAGCGCGGTTCGGCGAGGTGGGCGAGGAGCAGCTGGTCGAGGCGGTCGAAGGCCGTCCCGGAGTCTGGGAACGGCTGGTCGAGCCGGGCCGGCGGAACTATCTCCATGTGGCCGCGGCCCTGCTTGAGTTCGCCGCCGCCGACAACGTGGTCGTTTTGGGCCGCTGGTCTACGATGCTGCTGCGGGGCGTCCGGCATGCGGTGCGGGTCCGGGTGTGCGCCTTGCCGCGGGTGCGGGTGGCGCGTCTGATCGAGCGGATGCAGATCTCCCGCGCGGAAGCGCAGGCGCTCAGCCAGCGATATGATCAAGGGGTGAGAGCCCGGCTGCGGCAGTTCTTCGACGTTGAGTGGGAGGACAGCGACCTGTACGATCTGGTCATCAACACCGAACGCATCACCGTCGACGAGGGGTGCGAGCTGATCGAACATCTGCTGGATGCACCGGAGTTTCAGGCCGATGACGCGTCGCGGCAGGAAGTGCACGATCGGGCCCTGGCGGCCCGCGTGGCCGCGACGATGAAGACGGACCCGCGCGCGGCGCAGACCGATCTTCTCATCAAGGCACACCGGGGCATCGTGACACTGGAGGGGCTGGTTTTCTCCGCTGACGAGCGTGAGGCTGCCGCCGAAGTCGCGCGGCAGACGCCGGGCGTCAGTGCTGTGAATGTCGCCGTCCAGGTGGCGCGCGCCTCGCGCGAGTAGGCGTATCATGCCGGCCCGACTGTGAGGGAGCGCCGTGCACTTTGAGTGGGGCGCCCTCCTGCTGATCCTCCAGTTGATCTACCTGGAGGGCATCCTCTCCATCGACAATGCGGCAGTGCTCGGCGCGATGGTCGCCCACCTGCCGCCGAAGGAGCAGATTCCCTGGCCGCGGAGCCTGCGATTTCTCCGGCGACCGGTTCACCGGCTGCTGGGCGGGCAGCGGCTAGCCGCGTTGAAGGTCGGGCTGCTTGGCGCGTACGTGGGGCGCGGCTCGATGCTCTTCGCCGCGGCGTGGATCATCCACAACAAGTGGCTGCTGCTGCTGGGCGGGCTGTACCTCATCTACCTGGCCGTCTCGTACTTCGGCGCCGAGGCGGAAGCGGCCGAGGAAGAGGAGCACGGCCGGCGCGTCACGGCGCATTTGGCGTTCTGGGCCGTGGTCCTCAACGTCGAACTTGCCGACCTGGCCTTCAGCCTGGATAATGTTGTCGCCGCTGTGGCGCTCTCGCGCGAAATGTGGGTCGTATTCACCGGGGTAGCCCTGGGCATTCTGACGATGCGCTTTGCCGCCGGGCTCTTCGTGCGGTTCATCGAGCGGGAGCCGCTCCTCGAGGCCGCCGCGTACCTACTGATCCTGGTCATCGGGCTCGAGTTACTGGCTGAGGAGTTCGTCCACGCCCATTTCTCCCACCTTGACAAGTTTGCCATCTCGCTGGGCGTGCTCGCCGTCACCATGCTCTACGCGAGATGGAGGCCGCTACGGGCGATCGGGAGGCGATTGCGGTGGCTGCGCCACGGCCTGGCCGTCTTGAACGCCGGCGTGCGGACGCTGTTTTGGCCGGCCGGCGTGGCTTTCCGAGGCCTGCGACGGCTTGGTGGTACCGCGGGCGGGAAGAAGGGCCACCGGCGCATGTCCGCGGCCGCCAGGTCAGCGTCTGCCGCCGGCCGGCCGTCGCCGGGCACTCATGGGGGACGCTAAACCCACCCACCCGCCGTGGCCCCACAAGACCCTCCTGTTCCGGATCACGTGGGTCGCCCTGCGCGTGTTGTTCCGGGCGCTCTTCCGGTTCCGGGTCGAAGGGCTCGAGCAATATCCTCCCGGGCCGGCCGTGATCGTCGTCAATCATCCGAGCGCGCTCGATTCGCTGTTCGTCGGCCTTGCCGTGCCCGAGCGCATTCTGTTCTTGGCGGCAGAGGAGTACCTTACCATGCCGTTTGTGGGCTGGGTGATGCGCGCCTACGACATCATTCCGGTCCGCCGGGGTGAGGTCGATACGTCGGCCGTGAAGGAGTCTCTACGCGCGCTGGCGGCCGGCTTGAAGGTGGGGGTGTTCCCCGAGGGGCAGGTGAGTCCGGTGCTCGGGCCGGTGCGGCGCGGCGCCGCGCTGCTCGCCGCCCATGCGCGCGTCCCGATCATCCCGATCGCGCTGATCGGGACAGGCCGCGTCTTCCCCCTTGGCGCGCGGTTTCCGCGGCTCGCCCGGGTCACCGTCCGAATCGGACCCGCCCTGCCGCCATCGACGTCGGACCGCGCCGGCGAGGAGTCGAGCATGAGTGCGGCGATGTCCTGGATCGCGCACGTCGGCGCCGAGGGGGACAATGCCTGAGTCCATCGGAACGCCGCTCCTCTGGGGCGGATTCACGCTGTTTGTTATCGCGATGCTGGCGCTCGATCTCGGCGTGTTCCACCGGCAGGCGCACGTGGTGGGGACGCGTGAGGCGCTGTCCTGGAGCATCATCTGGATAGGGCTGGCGTTACTCTTCAACCTTGGGATCACATGGTGGTTCGGCGCGGAGCGCGGGCTGGAATTCCTTACGGGCTATCTGATCTAAAAGGCGCTGAGCGTCGACAACATCTTCGTTTTCCTCGTCATCTTCT
>JBGPLF010000341.1:0-2831 GCA_041486265.1 bacterium | reverse complement strand
GCCGTCGCCGGCATTTCAAAGGATGAACTGCACTTCAAACCCGGGCCCGAGCATTGGAGCATCCATGAGAATGTCATCCACGTGGCCGACACCGATCTGGTGGCGGCGGCGCGGATCCGCTACGTCCTAGCGCAGCCCGGGTCGACACTGGTCTCCTTCGACCAGAACCTGTGGGCCCAGGCGCTCGACTACGGGGCGCAGCCGCTGGAGGGATCGCTCGCGCTCCTCCGCGCTATCCGGGTCTCAACGGTGGACGTGTTAAGGCGGGCGCCGGTGGCGGCGTGGGCGCTGACGGGGATCAACACCGAATCAGGGCCGCAGACCCTCGAGTGGATCGTCAACCACTTTGCGGAGCATATCGACTATCATTTGCGGACGATCGCGAAGCGCCGAGGCCAGTACGCGGAAGCGAAGAGACCGCGCTAGCGCGGCTGCGCCTCCCCCGGGGTGATCTCGACCGGCAGCCCGTCGCCCCAGCGGTACTTCTCCATCGAGAGCCGCTGAACCGCGCGCCAAGCGTCGCCATCGCGCTCGCGATCCAGGGCCCGCGCGGTCGCCTCGATCTCGGGGCTGCTGCGGCTACCGATGCGGACGCGCACCTGCGCGATGCGCTGGATGTTTCTCACCCACTGCGTCCGATGAGAATGCTCGGCCAGGATGTAGAACTTCCCGCCGTCGGAGACGAACCAGATCTCGATCTGGCGCGGCAGGCCGGTCTTCCGGCCCGTGGTGGTCAGGTAGAGAAACTGCGGTTCAGCCTCGCCGTCTGACACGATGCACCGATTATACTAACAAATCGTGGCTGACGACATTGCGTACGGCCGCCGCGTGTCCGCGGCCTGGCGGCGGGCGCTGCGCTGAAAACGGTGCCTTGACACTCTTGCGCCGCCGCCTCTAGGATAAAATTAGTCGCTGCGGGGGCGCAGGTGCCGCCGCAGATTCGAAGGGAGATTGAGGCAGGTGACGCTTCCGCTCTTGCTCGTCTAGCCGCCGACAAAGGCGGAGGTATGCCCTGACGAGCCAGCGGGAGCGTGATCCCGGACACCCGGACCCATGAACGAACGGCAGGACGGCGCGGGCCGGAGGATCGCTCCGACCCGTTTCGGTTTTGAGAGGAGAGAGCCGCAATGCCGGTCCTGACTGTCACCGACGTCGTCAAATCCTACGCCGACCTGGAGATCCTCCAGGGCGTCACCTTCGCTATCGAGCCCGGCGAGAAGATCGCGCTCATCGGCCGCAACGGCACAGGCAAAACGACAATCCTGCGCCTGCTCGCCGGGCTGGACGAACCCGACCGCGGCCGCGTGAGCCTTGCGTCCTGGGCGCACCTGGCCTATCTGCCTCAGACTCCCGAGGGATCGTCCGACGCCACCGTCATGGCACACGTCTTGTCTGGCGCCGCCGACGTGCACGCGCTCGAAGCCCGCATCCATGACCTCGAGCACATGATGGCCGCGCCCGAGGTCCACGATGACCCTGCGCGTCTGCGGCCGGTGATGGAAGAGTACGCGCATGTCCGCGAGCATTTCGAACACGCGGGCGGATTCACGCTGGAGACGCGCGCGCGCATGGTGCTCTCGGGGCTCGGATTCCGCGAGGCCGACTGGGAGCGCCTGCTCGGCGTGCTGAGCGGTGGGTGGCGCGTGCGGGCCGAACTAGGGCGCGCGCTGCTCGGCGAACCCGACCTGCTGCTCCTCGACGAGCCCACGAACCATTTGGATCTCGCCACGACCGAGTGGCTGGAGTCGTACCTCAAGGCGTTCCCCGGCGCGTGCATCGTGGTGAGCCACGACCGTTACCTGCTGGACGCCGTGACCTCGCGCACGCTCGAACTGGAAGACGGCCGCGTCGAGTCGTATCCCGGCGCCTATTCAGCGTACGTCACGTTGAAGGCGGAGCAGGTGCGCCTGCAGCACGAGACCTGGGAGCGCCAGCAAGAGGAGATTGAGAAGTTCAAGGACTACATCCGCCGCTACAAAGCCAGTCAACGCGCGGCGCAGGCGCACTCCCGCGAGAAGATGCTCGCGCGCGTCGAGGCCGAGATGGTCGAGCGCCCGCGCGAGATGGGCGCGATGCGCGTGAGGGCCAATGCCGCGCCGGCATCCGGCAAGATGGTCGCGCGGCTGAAGAATGTGTCAAAGCGCTTTGATGACGCCGGCGGGATCGAGGTCCTCAGCGGCGTGAGCCTGGAGATCTACCGGGGTGAACGGATCGGCCTGCTCGGTCCGAACGGGGCGGGCAAGTCGACGCTGCTCCGCCTCGTCGGCGGCGTGGAGTCCTCCACATCGGGTATCGTCACGCTCGGGTCCGGTGTGCGCCCCCGGTACTTCGCGCAGGAGTCCACCGAAGCGCTCGATCCGGCCAACAGCGTACTGGACGAGATCCTGGCCGACCGGCCCATGCTGCCCGAGCAGGTGCGGACCTACCTGGGCCGGTTCCTGTTCAGCGGCGAGGATGTGTTCAAGCGGGTGGCGATGCTGTCGGGCGGCGAGCGGCAGCGGCTGAGTCTGGCGAAGCTGCTGCTCGACGAACCAAATCTATTGTTGCTGGATGAGCCAACGAACCATCTGGACATCCCGTCGCGTGAGGCGTTGGAGGCCGCACTGCACGAGTTCCCGGGCGCGATGATCGTCGCCACCCACGATCGCTATCTGCTGGAGCGTCTGGCGACGCGCATCCTGACGGTCGGGGATCGGGGGGTGGCAGACTTCCGAGGGACTTATCACGAACTGCGTGAGCGGCGCGCCCGCGAGGCGACGCGGCTGCACGCGAGGCAGCGGTCCAGCAAGAGCGGGACGCGCGTCGTGAAGCGGGACCGGACGCTCGAGCAG
>JBGPLF010000340.1:0-2853 GCA_041486265.1 bacterium | reverse complement strand
AGTTGGCGACCTCGAGCCGCAGCGCGGCAAAGGTGTCGGTCTGAGAGTCCGGCGCGACGCCGGGTTCCTCGCGATATCCCGGGACATCGTGCCCGTCGATCGGCCCGCGCGTGTACTGGCCGAACACCGCGCACTCCTGCGCAACCGGGGAGATCGCGCGCAGCACCTTGACCTTCTCATTGCGAATCTGATCCGCCTCGAGCGCGCCGGGGGTCTCCATCGCGACCAGGGTGAGCAACTGCGTGAGGTGATTCTGGATGATGTCCCGCAGCGCACCGGCGCGTTCGTAGTACCCGGCGCGCCCCTCGACGCCCACGTCTTCGGCCACGGTGATCTGGACGCTCTCGACGCGATCCCGGTTCCAGAGGGTCTCAAACGTGGGATTCGCAAAGCGGAACACCAGCAGGTTCTGCACCGTCTCTTTTCCCAGATAGTGGTCAATGCGGTACACTTGCGACTCGTCGAAGTGCTGGTGGACGAGGTGGTTGAGGTCATGGGCCGAGGCCAGGTCTCGACCGAACGGCTTTTCGACCACCAGGCGCGTCCAGCCCGCGCTCCGGTTCAACCCGGCCTGGCCGAGCCCGCTGATGACGCCGGGAAACGCCTGCGGGGGGAGCGCCAGGTAAAATGCCCTGTTCGCAGGGATCTGCTGCTCGCGCTCAATGGTTTCGATCCGGCGGGCCAGCGCCTGATAGTCCGCTCCCTCTTCCTTGCCCATCCCCTGATAGTGCAGGCACTCTTCACACCAGCGACTGCTTTGACCATCTGACCAGACCCCGGCCGCCCGCAGAGCTTCTCTGGCCCAGACCCTGAACTTCTCGTCATCGAGATCACGGCTGCGGGCAGAGGCGAGGATCTGGCTGCGCTCGGGCAGCCGGCCGTTCTCCGACAATCGATACAGCGCCGGCAAGAGCTTTTTCCGCATCAGGTCGCCAGTGCCGCCAAACACGACGACGGTCGCCGGCTCAGCGGTCTGGTACGCCATCCCCATCACGTGTGCTTAACCTCATGCCCTCCGAACTGCTGGCGCAGCGCCGCCAGGAGGCGGTCGCCGAACGGGTTCTCCTCGCGCGAGCGGAAGCGCCGCTCGAGTGCAAGCGTGATGACGGGGATCGCGATCTCCAGTTCGAGGGATTCCATGACCGTCCAGCGGCCCTCCCCGCTGTCGGTGACGTACGGCGCAATATCGTCGAGCGTTGGATTCTGGGCCAGGGCTCGTGCGGCCAGATCTAGCAGCCAGGATCGTACCACGCTGCCGTACCTCCAGATCTCCGCGATCTGTTTGAGATCCAGGCCGAAGGCCTCCTTGCGTCGCATCAAGGCGAACCCCTCGGCGTAGGCCTGCATCATCCCGTACTCGATGCCGTTGTGGACCATCTTCACAAAGTGTCCGGCGCCGACCGGCCCGACGTGCCCCCATCCGCGGTCCGGGCCTGGGGCCAGCGTCTGGAAGACCGGCGTGAGCCGCTCGACCGCCGCCCCGGCGCCGCCGACCATCATGCTGTATCCTTCGGTGAGCCCCCAGACGCCGCCGCTGGTCCCCACGTCCACGAACTGCAGGCCACGCTCGGCCACCCGCCCCGCGCGGCGCATCGAATCTTTGTAATAGGAGTTCCCGCCGTCAATGATCACGTCGCCTTGCGCGAGATGAGGCAGCAGCCCGTCGATCATCTGGTCCACGGGATCGCCAGAGGGCACCATCAGCCAGACTGCGCGCGGCGGCGTGAGTTGCCCGGCCACCGCCGCCAGCGACGTCACGCCGACGCCGCCCCGGTCCACGACGCGCTGCACGCTGGCGACGCTGCGGGCGTAGCCCACCACCCGATGGCCGGCCCGCAGCAGGCGCTCGGCCATGTTGCCGCCCATGCGTCCCAGTCCGATCATCCCCAGTTCCATGAATGGACCTCCCCGAACTGCTCGCCCCAAGACGTCTGTCCCTCAGCCCTCGACGTCCAGGTTGCGAAGCTCGTCCTGCAACTGCGCGGCATGCTGATAGTGAATCGTGTGCATCCCATAGCTCCGGGCACATTCCAGGTTGAGCGCACGGTCGTCGATGAACACCGCTTCTTTAGGTGCCAGTTGGGTCAACTGCAGCGCAAGCCGGAAGATCGTGTGGTCGGGCTTCTTCACGCCGAGAAAGCACGAACTGAAAAACATCGCAAAGTAGCGCCGCAGCCCGAACCGGTCGATCCGGTAGAGATTCAGGTCCAGGGACTCGTTGTTCAGCGTCGCCAGAAGGTACCGTTCGGACCGGGCCAGCCGGTCCACGACGGCCAGCGCCTCGGGATAGGGCGCCGACTGCGTGAACATGAACTCCTTGAACGCCTGCTTGGTGAAGGGCCTCGAGCGATAGAACACCGTGCGGTCGAGGTAGCCGTCCAACTCAAGCTGGCCCAGCTCAAACGCCGTGTCCACCTGCTCGTGCCGGTCTTCGAACTCCTCCAGGTCCAGCGCGAACGTCTCCATGGCCAGGCGCCGGGCTGCCCGGTCCCACCCATTGGTCAGGAGGATCCCGCCGACGTCCCAAAAGAGTCCCCGTATCTCAGCCACGGAGCGCCTCCCCAAGCCGGCTCAACCCTCCGGCAACATCACGGCGGAGGTTCACCCGCAGCACGCGGCGGCCGCGCTGCTGAAGCGCTCCCAGATCGCCGAGCGCCTGCGCCCGGATCAGCGCGCCGAACGTGTAGTCCGTCTCCGGGACGGCCACGTCGTTCTCAGGTTCGTCAACGATCTGAAGAAAGAGGCCGGTGTTCGGGCCGCCCTTGTGCAGTTGTCCGGTCGAATGCAGGAAGCGCGGCCCGTACCCGACGGTTGTCGCCACGTGCAGGCGATCGCGAAGGGTGAGCCGGATCT
>JBGPLF010000339.1:0-2973 GCA_041486265.1 bacterium | reverse complement strand
CCAGAAGTTCTTCAGACCGATGCCCTTCATCTCGACGACGGTCTTGGGATCCCAGACCGTATTGTTGTAGGCGTAGGGGCTCTGCTGGAATACTAGGAAGATGTACGGAGCATCGCGCGCGATGATCTTCTCGGCCTCGAACATCAACTGACGACGGGCCTGCGGGTCAGTCTTGATGCGCTGGGCCTCGGCGATCCGGTCATACGTGGCGTTCTTGTAGCCGACAAAGTTGTAGCCGTTAACGGCCGTGGAGCTGTGGTAGAGGTTCATCGCGAACTCGTCCGGGTCCGACCGCTCCGGCCGGCCGACCATCTGCCACATCGTCATGTCCCACTTCTCGCGCTCGTACCAGACATAATCCGCGAGCTGCTCCCAGGGCATGGCCCGGACCGTGACCTTGACGCCGAGCTTCTCGAACTCCTGGGCCAACAGCCGGGAGGACTCATACTCCTGTGGATCCACAGCCTGTGGCCGGGTGAGGAAGATGATCTCTCTGACGCGCCGGTCACCCTGGGTCTGTTGCCCCTGGACCGTCGAGCCAAAGGCCAGGGCTAACACCAGGGCGACCACTATGATCCGGAACCATCCTCTGGGCATCCTAACCATCCCCCCTGTGTAGTTGGTTTCTTTTGATTTCTTCATGTTGCCGTTCATGCCGAAGCCGCGTTCACCGTGCGCAGTTTTGGCGGTAGCGGATAGGCCCGCTTGCTGTGGCGCAGTCCGGCGCCAAGCAGGGCCTCTGTCACTTTCAGCGCCGCGTACACGGGGTTCACCACCGGCACACCCACAGCTTCGGCGATGCGCGTATGGGCTTCGAGGAAGCCCATGCTCATGCAGCCAAGCACCAGGGTGTCGGCTCCATCCTGGTCCACGGTCCGGCGCCCGGCCTCGATCATCCGCCGGATGCTTTGCTCGCGGTCTTTCGCGAGTTCGAGGACAGGGATCTCTACCGCCCGCACCGACGCGAGCTTCTCCCCGACCCCAACCTTGTGCGCGAGCTGTCGAAGGGGCGCCACCACCGATTCCAGCACCGTCACAACTGAGAAGCGGTGGCCGAGTGTACAGGCGAGCAGCATGGAGGCTTCGGCCGGCCCAACGACCGGCATGGTGACCAGTTCGCGAGCCGCATCGAGCCCGGGATCACCGAAGCATCCGATGATGGCGGCCGCGTACCCAGACCGCTCGGCATCCTGGATCCGCTGTAGCGTTCCCGGTATGGACAGGTACTCTTCGTAAACGGATTCGATTGAGGAAGGACCATCGGGAACGTCGATGATGTCAACCTCAACCCCGGGGGCCGCCAGTCGTTGCAGGACGGCGCGGCGTCGCTCCACCTCGCGAGTCCCTAGTTCGGTCCGAGAGAGGCTTCCCGGCAGCACATAGAGGACTTTCATAAACATGCTCCCTCCGCAGGGACGAATTTCGCCCTGCGGGGATCAAGGCGATGGGCGAGAAGGGCATTACTAGGGGCCAGGCTGTTCTTTGCATATTAGCCCGCGCAAGGGATCACTGTCAACGGCCGCAGAATACTGTACCTGCCCGATGTTCAGGTTTTCGGGGTACTGATAGGTTGATGGGCAGTTTTCGCTGGTTGGGGGTGCATCCGATGAAATGGCGTGCCTGGCTCGTGGCGGTTCTCGCAAGTTCCCTGATGATCGCATCTACGTCCTGGGCGGCGCCCGTCTCCGGCGAGCCCGTCCGGGTCGGCGTCATCACATCTCAGACCGGCCGGTTTGCCACCTTCGGGAAGATGCAGGTGGCCGGGTACAAAGTGGCGCTCGACGAGATCAACGGCAAGGGCGGCGTGAAGAAGCGGCCGCTTGAGTTACTCATGGAGGATGACGCCAGCGCGGTCCCCGGCGCGCTCAGCGCCGCGGAGCGGCTGCTGAGCAAGAACGTGCCGCTCATCCTCGGCACCTACAGCAGCGGGATCAGCAAGCCGCTGGCCAGTTACATGGACCGCCAGCAGCAGGTACTCCTTGTCTCGGGCAGCTCGGACGACTCGATCACCAAACCGGGCTCGCCGTGGATCTTCCGCGCCAAGAGTGTGAGCAGCACGTATGCCCGCACGCTGTTCGATCTCTTCGACTACCTCAAGGCCACCTACCCCGGGGCGCCGCTGAACAGCATGATCATCATCGGCGGCACCGGCGCCTTTGAGCAGGCGGTGGGCGATGCCGCGGAGGCGTTCACGAAGGTCCGCGGCTACAAGCTCCTGGAGCGCCAGTCGTACGATCAGGGGCTGACCGACTTCCGGCCGATCCTGAACCGGTTCCGGGGGCAGAACCCAGACATCATTTTCATGGTCTCGTATGAAGAAGACTCGGTGGCGATCATGCGCCAGGCCAAGGAGGTCAACCTCAACCCCAGAGTCTTCGCCGGCGCCGCCGCGGGGTTTGCGATTGAATCGTTCACCAAGGGAGGCGGGGACGCGGCGGAGTGGGTCTTCAGTGCCACGTCCTGGCAGAAGGATGCGAAGTATGCCGGCGCAGTCAACTTGTACGAGCGGCTCAAGGCGGCGCTGGGCGGGGGCGAGCCTTCGTACCACGCGGCGGAGAGCTACATGGCGCTGATCGTGACCGCCGATGCGCTGAACCGCGCCCCGTCCTTCAGCAGAGAGGACGTGCGTGACGCGCTGAAGGCGACCGACCTCACCACGCCGGTCGGTCCGGTGAAGGTCCAGGACAGCGCGGGCTTCAAGAATCAGAATCAGATCCCGATGCTGGTCATCCAGGTGCAGGCCGGCAAGTTCGTGACGGTCTTCCCGCAGAACGCCGCGGCGGCGAAGCTGCGCTATCCTACCCCGTCGTGGGATAAGCGCCAGTAAGAGTGCTGACGACCTTTCTGCAAGTCTTCGCCACGGGGATCCTGACGGGCGGCGTCTACGCGCTCGTCGGCATTGGCCTGAGCCTGGTCTTCGGGGTCATGCGGGTCGTCAACTTCGCCCACGGCGAGTTCGTCGCGCTGGGCATG
>JBGPLF010000338.1:0-3005 GCA_041486265.1 bacterium | reverse complement strand
GCCGCATCGAGGGGCAGGCCGCCCAGACCAGGCTCGAGGAAGCGCTTGAGGCAATCAGGGCCGAAGTTCGTAAGGAGAAGCTCCCGCGGAAGGTGGTCAATGAAGCCATCCGGTGGGCTAGGCGTCGGTGAGGGTCGTTCTCGACACCAACACGCTACTCTCGGCCATCGGATGGACAGGGCCGCCTGCACAGATTCTGCGGGCGCTGCTGCAGGGCAAGCACAGCATCATTGTGTCACCGGCCCTGCTTGATGAACTGACGATGGTACTCCGTTACCCAAGACTGCGGCGGGCGGCGACCCATCCTTCCATTCCCCTGATCCTGGCATGGCTCCACCAGCCGCAGCACATTGTTCTCCCTCACGAGCGAATCCACGTTATCGTCCCTGACCCGTCAGACAACCTGGTCCTCGAAGCAGCGATCGCTGGTAAGGCCGATGTCATCGTCTCTGGTGACCGGCATCTCTTGGGGCTGGGCTCGTTTCAAGGAATCCCAATCCTCACTGCCCGCGCATTTGTTGCAAAGCATCTCTGAGCCATCTCATAGAAAGCCGGGCGTGCTAGAATTGCCAGAGGATCGAGTCACACCACCTCCCTGGAGGAACCCCGCATGCACCCCGACCGCATTGCCCGCACGCGCGCTCAGATGAAAGCCGCGGGCGTGGACCTGTTGAGCCTGCCGCCCGGTGACGACCTCTTCTACCTGCTCGGCTATACAACACATCTCGACGAACGACCCTGCTACCTGTTTCTCAGCGCCGGCGACGCAGTCTTTCTGGTTCCTGAACTCAACGCCGGGGAGGCGCGGAGGCACGTCGACCTGCCGTTCTTCACGTTTACCGACGCCGAAGGCCCCTCGGCCGCGCTCGCGCAGGCGCGTGACCGACTGGGGACGCCCGGCCGCATCTCCGCCGGCGACACGATGCGCGCGGACTCCCTCCTCTTGCTACAGGAGCGCTGGAACAAGAGCGCCTTCGTGCCCGGCTCACAGGTCATGGCGCCGGTGCGGATGATCAAGACCGCCGACGAAATTGAGCTGATGCGGCGGTCGGCCGCGACCGCGGACGTCGCCACCGATGCGGCCTTTGCGGCCTCCCGGCCGGGTGTGACTGAGACCGCGGTTGCCCGCGCCGTGGCAGATGCTTTTGCCCTCCAGGGTGCTGTGCCGTACGGCACGGCGATCGTGGGTGGTGGTCCGAACGCCGCCTACCCCCACCACTCATCAGGAAGCCGGCCGCTGCAAAAGGGCGAGGTGGTACTCGTCGATCTGGGAGCACGGCTCGAAGGCTATTCTTCTGATATTACCCGGATGGGCTACCTGGGAGATCCGTCGGCGCGTTATCGCGAGATTCACGTTATCGTCGAGCGCGCGGTGCGGGCCGGAATGGACGCGGTCAGACCCGGCGCGCCGTTCGCCAATGTTGATCGCGCGGCGCGGCGGGTCATCGAGGACGCGGATTACGGCAAGTACTTCACGCATCGCGTCGGGCACGGCATCGGCATCACAGGGCACGAGCCGCCATCGGTCACCCACACCAACGAGATGCCTATGCAGGACGGGATGGTGTTCAGCGTCGAGCCCGGCATCTACCTTGAAGGTGAGTTCGGCGTCCGGCTCGAGGAGATCATAGTCGTCAGCGCCAAGGGGGCGGAACGGCTCAGCGCGCTGCCCCGCGACGTGCGGGTCCTCGCCGGGTAGCGCCTGCGCCCGGCTCGTGATGTCAGACGCGATCGCCACCGGGTCCGATGCCCGGCGGCTGGCCCTCCGGAAGCAGTTCTTGCTGCGTCCGGACATCATCTTCCTGAATCACGGCTCCTTCGGCGCCTGCCCCAGGCCCGTCTTCGAGGTCTACCAGCGGTGGCAGCGTGAGATGGAGAATCAGCCCGTCGAGTTCCTCGGCCGGCGCTGGAGGCACCTGCTGCGAGAAGCGCGCGTGGCACTTGGGGCCTTTGTGGGCGCGAACGCGGACGACCTGGTCTTCGTCACGAACGCGACGACGGGTTTGAACATCGTCGCCAAATCCCTTCGGCTCAATCAGGGCGATGAGGTGCTCGCGACCGACCACGAGTATGGAGCGCTCGACCGCACCTGGCGGTTCGTGTGCGAGCGAAGCGGGGCAGTCTACGTCCAGGCGCCAATAATGATTCCGGTCGAATCGCACGAGCAGGTTGTGGACGCGGTCTGGTCGCGGGTCACGCCGCGGACCCGTGTCCTGTTCACGAGCCACGTCACGTCCCCGACGGCGCTCATCCTGCCCATCGAGGAGCTCATCCACCGCGCGCGCACGGCGGGCATCCTCACCGTCATCGACGGGGCGCACGCACCCGGCCAGATCCCCGTCAATCTCGAGGCGCTGGGTGCCGATTTCTACGCCGCGACCTGCCACAAGTGGATGTGCGCGCCGAAGGGTTCGGCGTTTCTCTACGCACGGCGTGAGGTCCAGCCGCTGCTCGATCCCCTCGTTGTGAGCTGGGGCTGGCAGCCCGAAGATCCGGGACCGTCGCGCTTCATCGACGAGCACGAAGGGCAGGGCACGCGGGACCTCGCGGCCTTCCTGGCGGTGCCCGCCGCGATCGAGTTCCTCAGAGCGCACGATTGGGACGCCGTGCGGCAGGACTGCCACAGCCTCGCGGGGTATGCCAGGGCCGCGATCGACTCGATCACAGGACTGCCGCAGATCTGCCCGGACGACCCCGCGTGGTACGCGCAGATGGCAAGCGTACTCCTGCCGCCCTGCGACACGGAGGGGCTGAAGCAGCGCCTCCTGGACGAGTTCCAGATCGAAGTCCCTGTATGGAAGGGTGACCTGCCGCTCTTGCGGGTTTCGGTGCAGGGCTACGATACGCAGGCAGACGTGGAGGCGCTGGTCGCGGCGCTCGGGCGGCTGCTCCCCTGATTTCAGTTCTAATGATTCATTTAGGCTTGACGCCGACGTGCAGCACGGCAATGCCTCCGGTCAGCAGGCGGTAGTGCACGTCGGTGAAGCCGGCCGTGCGGATGAGGT
>JBGPLF010000337.1:0-3058 GCA_041486265.1 bacterium | reverse complement strand
GGCGGGCTGCCACGATTCCGACCCGGCGCACCGTGAAGCGGGACTGGCAGGCCGCGTGGCTGATCCGCGCGGTCCAGTGCCTCGACCTCACCACCCTGGCGGGTGACGATACACCTGGAACAATACGTCGGCTGGCCGCCAAAGCGAAGCATCCGGTCCGGATCGAGGTCTTGAAGGGATTCGGGCTCGACCCTGGCCAGGTGCGCGTCGCGGCGCTCTGCGTGTATCACAACATGGTGCCCCCCGCCGTCGAGGCGCTGCGCGACTCTGGAATCCCCGTCGCCGCCGTCTCCACAGGATTTCCGGCGGGTCAGACACCGTTCCGACTCAAGATCGAGGAAATCGAGGAGTCCGTCGCCGCGGGCGCCGAGGAGATCGACATCGTGATCTCCCGGGCGCACGTGCTCACCGGCGACTGGGTGGCGCTCTACGACGAAGTGCGCGCCTTCCGCGACGCGTGCGGCCCGTCGCACCTCAAGACCATCCTGGCGTGCGGAGAGCTCGGCACCCTGCGCAACGTGGCCGCCGCGAGCTGGATCTGCATGATGGCCGGCGCGGATTTCATCAAGACCTCGACCGGCAAGGAAGCAGTCAACGCGACGCTGCCCTTTGGCCTGGTCATGGCGCGGGCGATCCGCGAGTACTTCGAGGACACCGGATACCACGTCGGCCTGAAGCCCGCCGGCGGGATCCGATCAGCGAAGCAGTCGCTTGACTGGCTGCTGCTCGTTAAAGAAGAACTCGGCGAAGGCTGGATGCAGCCATCACGGTTTCGCATCGGCGCAAGCAGCCTGCTGACCGACATCGAGCGCCAGTTGTGGCACACCATGACCGGCCACTACGCTGCGGCACACCACCAGCCGATGCCGTAAACGCGAGCACCCGGGAGCGACCATGGGCATCACCGAGATCCTGCGCACGATGGAGTACGGCCCGGCGCCCGAAGCCGCCGGGCCGGCCCTCACGTGGATCGAGTCTCACGGCCGCCAGTTTCAGTTGTTCATCGACGGCCGGTGGGTGGCACCGTCGGACGGCGGGTACTTCGAGACGCTGAATCCGGCCACCGGGGCGCCGCTGGCGAACGTCGCGCAGGCGACGCCCGAGGATGTGGACGCCGCGGTGCGGGCCGCAACCGCCGCGTTCGAACACTGGAGCCGCACACCCGGGCACGTCCGCGCCCGCTACCTCTACGCGGTCGCGCGTCAGGTTCAGAAGCACTCGCGCTTGCTCACGGTGCTCGAGTCTATGGACAACGGGAAACCGATCCGCGAGACGCGCGATATCGACATCCCGCTGGTGGCGCGCCACTTCTACTACCACGCCGGCTGGGCACAGCTCCTGGAGCGCGAGTTCCCTGGTTACGAGCCGGTGGGGGTGGTGGGCCAGATTATTCCGTGGAATTTCCCCCTGTTGATGCTGGCCTGGAAGATCGCGCCCGCGCTGGCGGCGGGCAACACGGTGGTGCTCAAGCCCGCCGAGTTCACGTCGATCACCGCGATGGTGTTCTGCGAGCTGCTGTTGGAGATTGGATTACCGCCGGGCGTGGTGAACATCGTGACGGGCGACGGCAAGGTGGGCGAGTTGATCGTCCAGCATCCCGGCGTCCGCAAGATCGCATTCACCGGCTCCACCGAGGTCGGCCGGATCATCCGCCGCGCGACAGCCGGGACGGGCAAGACGCTCTCGCTCGAGCTGGGCGGGAAGTCCCCGTTTGTGGTGTTTGACGGCGCGGACCTGGACAGCGTCGTCGAGGGTGTGGTGGACGCTATCTGGTTCAACCAGGGGCAGGTCTGCTGCGCCGGCTCGCGGCTGCTGGTGCAGGAGAACATCGCCGACCGGATGATCGAGAAGCTGCGGGCGCGCATGGAGAAGTTGCGGGTAGGTGATCCGCTGGACAAGGCCGTCGACATCGGCGCCATCATTGCGCCGGTGCAACTGCAGAGGATCGAGCGGCTGTGCCAGCTCGGCGTACAGGAGGGCGCAAAGATGTGGCAGCCCTCATGGGCATGCCCGAAGGACGGTTTCTTCTTCCCGCCCACTCTGTTCACGGACGTTGCGCCGTCGGCCACCGTCGCGCAGGAAGAGATCTTCGGACCGGTCCTGGTGAGCATGACCTTCCGCACGCCCGCCGAAGCGGTTGCGCTGGCCAACAACACCCGGTACGGCCTGGCCGCCAGCGTCTGGACCGAGAACATCAATCTTGCGCTGGACATCGCGCGCCAGATCAAGGCAGGTACGGTGTGGATCAACAGCACGAACCTGTTCGACGGCGCGTCAGGGTTCGGCGGATACCGGGAGAGTGGGTTCGGACGCGAAGGCGGCCGCGAGGGGATGTTCGAGTACTTGAAGCCGGCCCACGGGTCCATGACTTTACACCCCGCCGCCGCGCGGGGATCGTCCGCCCCCGATTACTCGGGGCCCGCGCGGGCTCGCCTGGTAGCCGGCCAGCCCCCCATCGACCGCTCGCCAAAGATGTACATCGGGGGAAAGCAGGTCCGACCGGATCAGGGGTACTCCCGCGTGGTGTACGATCCTGACGGACGCGCGCTGGGCGAAGTGGCCGAAGGGAATCGCAAGGACATCCGCAACGCGGTCGAGGCGGCGCACGCAGCGGCGTCGTGGGGACTGACGACGGCCCACACACGGGCTCAGATCCTCTACTACATCGCGGAGAATCTTGAGACACGGGCCGGCGAGTTCGCCCGCCGCATCGCCGACATGACCGGCCGGACGTATGACGACGCCGGGCAGGAGGTCGGGAGCGCGATCTTCCGTCTGTTCACATCCGCCGCCTGGGCAGACAAGTATGACGGGGCCGTGCACAGCGTCAATGTGCCGCATCGAGATCTGACGATCGCCATCCACGAGCCCATCGGCGTGGTTGGCATCGTCTGCCCCGATGAGCAGCCGCTGCTGGCTTTTGTCTCTCTGGTCGGCCCGGCCATCGCGATGGGTAACACTGTCGTGGGGGTGCCATCGGAGGCGCATCCGCTCGCGGCCACCGACCTCTACCAGGTGTTCGATACGTCCGACCTGCCGGGCGGCGTGGTGAACATCG
>JBGPLF010000336.1:0-3100 GCA_041486265.1 bacterium | reverse complement strand
TTTTCGAACCACCGACAGGCTCCCTGCCCAAGGCGCATCCCGGCAAGCGGTTTCGCGACCGCCGCCGATATGCTCAGTGTGCGCCGCACACGCGAAAGGAGCTGTAGTATGCAGCCCGATCCTTCGTTTGCGCGCGATACGGTCGACAGAGCCGCGGTTCGAAGCCCCAGAAGTCGGCAAACGCCCGGAACGTCGTGTTCCACGTCACCCCGCCGTCCGTAGGCCGGCAGACCGTGCGCGGGCGATCGTACAGATGCTCTCGCGTGTGGCCGCCGAAGTGCTCGAACGCCCGCTCGTGTGCGTCGAGGAGCTCGCTGAGCGTCTCGCCCAAGCACGGGGCGTAGAAGCTCCGCCGCGAGAAGCCCAGGGTGAGGACGAAGAGATGTCGCACCACCGGCCGGTGCCCGAGGACCACGCGCGCTTGGCCCCAGTCGATCTGGCTCTGCACGCCTGGCGGTGTCTCGAACCGCGTCCACGTCAGCGAGGCCCGCAGCCCCTCCTCGCGCAGCGGCCGGACGAAGCGCTTCACCGTCTCGTAGCTGCCGACATAGCCGTGGTACTGGCGCAGCTCCTGCCACAGGATCCGCGCCGAGTAGCCGACCGCCGCCGCGCGCGCCTGCAAGAAGGGCACGTGCGGTGTGAGGAGCGTCTCCGGCGGGGCTGCTCGTCGATACGGCTGCCACGCCTCCTGGCGCAAACACCGGGCCACGGTTTTGCGATCGACGTCCAGACGTCGGGCCATCTCCGCGACGGTCACGTGCCCGGCCGCAAGCCCGTGCATCTCCTCCCAACGGTCACGTCCAATCATCCCGTCCTCCCCGAGCAAGTTCTGCTCAGGGATTCCTTCGTCCGCTCTGGTCATCCTCACCCTCCTCTCTTGGGTTGGAGGGTGGGGAGTTCTCGGTGACCCGACCTGGGGATTATTGCATGACCGCTGACACCGAGGCGAAACGATCATCACAGCACTATCGCCTTTACCTCGCGGCCCTCCTGACTGGGATGCGTCAAGGCGAACTGTTGGGTTTGCGGTGGCGCGATGCGGACCTCGCGCTCGGGGTGGCCTCGGTGCAGCAGACGTTCTACCGTCTCGGCAAGCAGATGCTGTTCAAGGAGCCGCAGACCGCGAAGGCGCGGCGCACCATCGCCTTGCCGGCTATCCTCGTCGGGGAACTGCGTGCCTTGCGCCACGAGCAGGAGGAGAACCATCGACTGCTGGGCGCCGACTACCAGGATTATGGCCTGGTCTTCTGCCAGGCAAACGGCAACCCGCTGCACGGGCACAACATCACACAAGGTGACCTTCGTCGCGCGCTTGCGCTGGAGGGCCTACGCAAGGAGTTGCGGGCGAACGGCATGCCCGAGGAGTCCCTCCCGAAGGGCCTCCCGCGGATCAGGTTCCACGACTTGCGCCACAGTCACGCTACCCTGCTCCTCCAGCAGGGAGAACATCCGAAGGTCGTGTCCGAGCGCTTGGGCCACTCCGGCGTGGGAATCACGCTTGACACGTACAGTCATGTCCTGCCTGGATTGCAGGAGCAGGCCACGGCACGCCTGGAGGCCCGGCTGTTCGGGTTGGTAACAGGCGGCACCCTAAAGTCCTAAGAGTTTCCCGACGAACTGAAACAGAAGGGCGATCGCCCCAGTCACGATGGCTGTAAGGGCCGTGGTTGCCAGATCGCCAAGCACTGAGAAATAGCGGCTCCTGATCGCGAACGCGGGAGTAAACTTCACCTAGACAGCGTTGACCACTGCCAGCGGGAGGAGACCGAGGAGCAGGCTTTGCCAGGGGCGAGTTCTGAGGAGATCAAGCGGCCCTCTGGCAAGGATATTCCCAATCTGAATGCTAAACGCACCCCAGAGTGCGATAGCGACGACTAGTCCGGTTGCTGGGTTCCGAAAGAAGCTTACGACGGGTGACTGTCGCCGCTTCAGTTGTTGCGACAGACGTTCATAAGCTAGGCTGGCCCACTCAGCGTCACGGCTCTCAACGCTGAGTGACAAATCGACAAACGGCTGATTCCGCAACTTCAGGGTGATGAGTGCCGGAGCGTAGGCTGCCGAAACTCCTGCCATAGACCCTGTAACGGTGATAGCTTGAGGGTTAGAAGGGAAGTCCGTGCTTGTGAATATCTCGGGGTTACGATCTTCCAGCATTTCCCCATTGTGAGTTTCCCAAGTGACCCCGACACCTGTTCCAGTCTCGAGCATTTCCACTTCAAAGTCATACTGACGGTCCAGAAACTCGTTGTACTCCTTGGATGGCCCTCTGGGCGGTGTCTCCTGTTCTGCTTCCTTATCACGGAGATCAATGAACCGCTGCTTCCGCTCGCCAAGTGCCTTGCGGGCCTTCTGTTTGGCTCGCTCTATTTCGGTTCTTATGGACTTGAAAACAAGCGTGAGGTCGGCTCGGGTCCCTCTCCAGGATCGTGGTGTGAAAGCTCTCTTTGCTGGCGTTAGAACTTCGCCCTCTGCCATGTTCAGCACCTAGACCTCGTGGCGAGATTTGCGGGGATTAGCAGATTACCCCTGGCAGGGGAACGGTCATGGGAAAGGACGCCAGCCAGACCCCGCGTCCCCATTGCATTTCTTCTGGAGCCGCCGACCGGAGTCGAACCGGTAACCCCCGCATTACAAGTGCGTAGCCGGGCAGTCTACGGGGTTCCCTGGAATTCCCTCCAGTCCCCAGAATACCCATATTGACTGCATTCCGGCGTCTACCGCGTTCCTCGGTATTGAACCGAATTCCCTGCTGTCTATTGCGTCGTGTTGCCCCCGTGTTGCCCTGGTCTGCCACACAGACCGCCCAAACTGGACTATGGTCCTGGAAAGTCAGGGCTTCACAAAGCGGCAGGGTCGTGCTAAGTTCTTCTCGCGGGCGCCGGAGGCATCCGGTGGAATTGCAAGCCGATGCGGCGATGGTAGCGTAGCGCGTGGTGTCGTTTCGTCCGGCAAGGGTAGCGCGCGGTTCGGTCGCGTAGCGTGCGGCAACGGTAAGGTCCTGTAGTCATATCCGAGAGCGGTTCCGTCCATTCGGACGGGCCGCTTTCGGCGTTCTACGGGGCTTTTCTACAGAGTGCCCTGTGGTCTGTGGTGTCTAGCG
>JBGPLF010000335.1:0-3115 GCA_041486265.1 bacterium | reverse complement strand
AGCAGCTCTGCGTTCCACTGCCCCGGTTCCCCTGCGTGGTCGCCTTCTGTGGGAATGACCCGCAGCTCGCCGATGACCGGCTGACCATCCTGCACCGTGAACCGACACGCCACCTTCCACTGCTCGTTGAGCGGCCGTTCAAGCCAGTAGTCCTCGACCGGGACGGTCACGTAGTCCCCGAGCTTGAGGTCCGCGGGTGTGAGGCGCCGCCGGCTAATGATCTCCTCTGGCACCCCGCCACGGCGCGCGTCGGTAAACCTCACAATCGGGTATGTGTGCTCAAGTTGGAGCCATTGGGGCGACATAGCGCAATCAGAGTACCATCCCCGTACCGATTTAGCAACCCTAATAACCGCCATCGCATATCGTGTTGCGAATTGCGGTGCACAGTCTTGATCCTGCAACAGGTTGCATTTTGATTGCCGACTGTATACCGTCAGTCTTGTAATGATTTGCGATCCACTCACCACGGCGCTTGAGGGAGCGCGGCTTGCGCGGAGACTACCCCCGGCCGCAGTGCGACGGCACCTGCGCGAGCGTGCCGGACTGGTTCAGGACGACCTGGCGCGTGCGGTCGGGGTGAACCGGGTAACCATCTGCCGCTGGGAAACAGGAGCGCGCACGCCGCGCGGAGAGGTACTGCGGCGCTACGTGGAGATCCTCGATCGACTCGCTCGGGAGAGTTTGAAGTGATCTATCCCGCTGCGGCCCGCCCGGAGATCGTCGAGGCCCTGGCGGAGCTGCTGCTCGCCGCCCCAGAGGAGGACGATCAGCGCGATCGCCACGGCGCCAAGAGTCAGGAAGTCGAACCGCTGAAGCGGACGGTCGCATCGTGACCTCGACCACCACGACGAGCACGACCAGCACGCTCGACGCGGCCCGCGCCTATCTCAAACGTGGATGGGCGGTGGTGCCCATCCCGCCAGGGGAGAAAGGCCCGGCCGTCGCTGGTTGGCCCGATCTTCGTGTCACTGTCGAGGATCTGCCACGGCAATTCGCCAACGGTGTGGGCGTCGGTATCATCCTGGGCGATGCCTCGGGCGGTTTGGTCGATGTTGACTTGGATGCGCCGGAGGCGGTTCTGCTGGCCTCCACGTTCCTGCCCGCGACGAACCTTATGCACGGCCGACCGGGGAAGTCAGGCTCTCACCAATGGTACAGGTTGAGCAGCGCGGTGCAGGCAAAGCAGTTTCGCGACCTGCACGGCAGGATGCTCGTTGAACTGCGTACCGGCCCGGGGCAGCAGACGATGGTGCCACCGTCGCGCCATCCATCGGGTGAAGTCCTACGCTGGGAACTCGCCGGCGACCCGGAGCACGTTGACGGTGCTGATCTTCATCGTGCCGTCTCGCGCCTGGCCGCCGCGGCGCTGCTGGTGCGCGCGTGGCCGCAGCCGGGATCGCGCCATGAAACCACGCTGGCGCTAGCGGGTGCGCTCCAGCGCCACGGATGGAGCGAGGACGACACCTGTGGCTTCGTCCGCGTGATCGCGGAGGCCGCCGGCGATGAGGAAGCACGCAAACGGCCGGCCGACATTAGGACCACGGCCCGGCGCCTCGCGGCTGGTCAGCCGGCGACGGGATTGCCGATGCTCGTGAAGCTGCTTGGAAAGGACGTTGTCGAGCGGGTCGCGGAGTGGCTGGAACTCCACACGCGGGCGAACGGGGCGGCGACGGCCGGACCCCAGAAGCAGGCCGACATCTTGGTGCAACTCGCCGGAGATGCAGGGTTCTTTCACACACCTGACGGGTCGCCGTACGCCTCGATCCGCGTGGGCGACCATCGGGAAACCTGGCCCGTGCGATCACGGGGATTCACACGGTGGCTGGCGAGTCGGTACTTCGCGCAGGAGGAGACCGCGCCTTCGACCCAGGCCATTCAGGATGCCCTCGCCGTCTTGGAGGGCAGAGCCCTCTTCGCCGGGCCCACGATTCCGGTGTTCGTGCGCCTCGCGGAGCTTGGTGGCGACATCTTCCTTGATCTGGGTGATGCGGAATGGCGGGCCGTCCACATCACGCGGGCCGGGTGGCAGGTCGTGAACGAGGTGCCCGTGCGGTTCCGACGGACGGCCGGGATGCTCGCGCTTCCCGTTCCTATCCCCGGCGGATCGGTGGGCGAGCTGCGGCGTTTCCTCAATCTAGATGAATCCGCGTTCATGCTGTTCGTGAGCACGCTCATCGCTGCACTCCGGCCCCGCGGCCCGTATCCTATTCCGATCCTCAAAGGCGAACAAGGGAGCGCAAAATCGACGACCGCGCGGGTGTGGCGCGGGTTCGTCGATCCGAACACCGCCGCGCTGCGCTCATCACCGAGGGAGGAACGCGACCTCGTGGTCTCTGCAAAGAATGGTTGGATTCTCGCGTTCGACAATTTGAGTCCCGTGCAGCCCTGGCTGAGCGATGCGCTCTGCCGACTTTCGAGCGGCGGGGGATATGGCACTCGCACCCTTTTCACCGATGAGGATGAGACGCTCTTTAGTGGTCAGCGGCCCATCATCTTGAACGGCATTACGGACATCGCGGTCCGACCCGACTTGCTGGATCGCGCCGTGATTTTGCGCTTGGAGCCGATCCCCGAGGATCGCCGGATTTCCGAGGAAGAATTCTGGACGGCCTTCGAGGAGGCGCGCCCCCGGATCTTGGGGGCTGTGCTTGATGCCGTGAGCGCGGCGCTCAAGGCGCTGCCCACGGTCCGCCTCGGCCGACACCCTCGGATGGCGGACTTCGCCAGGTGGAGTGTGGCGGCAGCGCCCGCCCTAGGGTGGAGCGGGGAGACGTTCCTCAAGACCTACGCCAAGACCCGAACGGAATCGCACGAGCTGGCCATCGAGGCCGCCCCCATCGGGCCCCACCTTCTGGAACTCGCCGAGCAAGGGTGGACCGGGACCGTCGGCGATCTGTACAAAGCCCTCAATGATCAGGCCGACGAACACCAGCGCCGGCAGCCAGGGTGGCCCAAGTCGGTTCAGGCGGTCAGGTCAGCCCTCCAGGTTCTGGGCGCCGACCTCCGGGCGATAGGGGTTGAGGTGCAGAGGGGCCGCCGGACCAAGACCGGGGTGCCCGTGACCATACGCAAGAACAGGGTGGGGACAACATCTTCATCATCTACACCATCT
>JBGPLF010000334.1:0-3158 GCA_041486265.1 bacterium | reverse complement strand
TCGTTTCGAACGATACCCGCCTCTTCGAGCGCGCGGTGCGGTTCCACGACCAGGGATCGGCCCGCATGGAAGAACTCGACGAGTTGATTCCCGGTGAGAGTCCACTGCTCATCGGCATCAATTTCCGTATGGGCGAGTTGACCGCGGCGGTGGGCCTAGCGCAGCTCAAGAAGATGGACTGGATCATCGAGCGCATGCAGACACACACCCGGCGGATCGCCGCGGGCGTAGGGCACATCAAGGGCATCACTCTTAGGAAGAGCCATGATGACGGGGGCGGGACCGGCGCTACGTTTATCTTCTCCGTCCCCACGCCGGAGCTGGCCGATCGATTCGCCAAGGCGCTGGCGGCGGAGAACATCCAGGCCAGCGTCCCGTGGTGGAGCGGCCAGCACGTGTACAATCACTTCACGCAGATCATCGAGCGGCGGTTGCTCTCGACGCGCAAGTGCTCGTGGGAGTGCCCGCACTACAAAGGCAGCGCGACCCTGACGCAAGGTCAGTTCCCGCGCACCGACGCGATTCTCAAGCGGGCGGTGCACATCGACATCCACCCGCTCCTCACCGAGCAGGACGTGGTGGACATCATCATCGGCATCCACAAAGTGGGTGAGGCCGTGCTGTGAGCAATCAGGACCGGCAGATCGGCGTTGGCGTCATCGGCTATGAGGGCGTCGCCAAGGCGCACCTCCAGGCCCTCCTGAGGGTCACGACGATCTTCTGGCCGCCACCGCTGCGCCCGACGCTCGTGGCGCTGGCCGGCCGGTCCGCGGAACGGGTACAGCAGACCGCGTCGCGGTATGGCGCGCTCGCCATGTACGCCGACTGGCGGCGTCTGATCGAAGATCCGCGGGTCCAGATGTTGATCAACGCGGGGCCCAACGATATCCACGAGGAAGCCTCTCTCGCTGCGGCGGCCCGTGGGATCCACGTCCTCTGCGAGAAGCCGCTGGCCCGGTCGGCCGGCGAGACGGCGCGGATGCGCGATGCCGCGGTGGCGGCGGGGATCGTGCACATGACAGGCTACAATTATCGCTTCACTCCGGCGGTGCTGTTGGCGCGGCGCATGATCGCGGAGGGCCAGTTGGGCGAGATCTATCACTTCCGCACGCGCTACAGCGACGATTCCATGGTCGATCCCCACGTGCCCTACGGCTGGCGCCACAAGAAAGCGGCGGCCGGCAGCGGTGTCATCGGCGATCTGGCGGCGCATGCGATCGACCTGGCGCGATTCGTGGTGGGGGAGGTCCGGGCGCTCAGCGCGACGTCGCGCATCTTCATCGACCGCCGGCCGCGGAAGGGCGGCGGTGAGGGCGTCGTCGACGTCGAGGATGCCATCGAGGCGGTCCTCGAATTTACGGACGGCGCCGTAGGCACGCTGGAGGCCAGCACGTTCTGTCCGGGCCGGAAGAACCTGTTCACCTTTGAGGTCAATGGCTCGCGCGGCACTCTGGCGTGGAATCTCGAGCGGATCAACGAACTTGAAGTGTACCTTCACGGTGAGGCGGTAAACGGCTTCCGCACCGTGCTGGTGACGGAAGGCCATCATCCCTATGGTGGCACCTGGTGGCCGCCTGGGCATGTCCTGGGATGGGAGCACACCTTTGTGCACCAACTGCACCGGTTTCTGACCGCGGTGGCGGGAGCGGGAACCGTGGGACCCGAAGGGGCGACGTTCGAAGACGGCTATCGCTGCGCGGTCGTCTGCGACCTCTTGGATCAGGCCGCGCGTGATGGGCGGCGGCTGACCGTCGAAGACTCGATCCCTTCCGTCAAGGGCAGCGCCTGATGCGCACGGTGCAGTACGAATTGATGCGCCCGCCGGACATCGTGAAGGAACGGGCCAGGGCCCCGCTCGTGTTCATCCCCATCGGGCCGCTGGAGTGGCACGGCCCCCACCTGCCGCTCGGGATGGATGGGCTGCACGCCCACACCGTCGCCGTCGAGGTCGCGCGCCGCATTGGTGGGGTGGTGCTCCCTACCTATTTCATCGGATCGGAGACTGTGCGGCCAACGGATGGCGGCGCGCAGAGCCCGGCCATCCTCGGGTTCGAGGGCTCAGAGCGCATGGTCGGGATGGACTTCCCGGAAAATCCCGTCAAGAGCCTGTACTTTGAAGAGGGTGCCTTTGCGATCGCGGTCCGTGAGATTCTCAGGTTGCTGAAGGCCGACGGCTACCGTCTGCTGGTCATCGTCAACGGCCACGGCGCGGTCAATCATATACGCACCCTCTGCCGCCTGGCCGCGGAAGAGTCCGACCCGCCCGGAGTGCAGGTCGTATACGCCATGGCATTCCTGCCGGCGGAGGCGCCCTTCTCGGATCCGGGCCACGCCGAGAAAGTCGAGACGTCCATCATCCTGGCGACCCACCCCGAACTCGTGGACGTCGGCACCCTGCCGCCGAAAGGCGTGCCCATCAGGTATCGGGATTTTGGCATCGTCGATGGGAAGGCGTTCGACGGAAGCCCAACGCCGGACTTCACGCTGCCGCCGGAATCCGACCCCCGGGACGCCTCGGCGGAGTTGGGCCGAAGGGTGCTTGACGCCGAAGTCGATCGGCTGGCGACCATTGTGCAGGGACACCTGCAGCTCTTGAGCTGAGGGACATCGGGTACAAGAAGTGACCGCGAGGGTGGCGGAGCCTGCGGCCCATTGAGCCTGCGGCTCCTCCACCCTCGCACGAGGAGGGCGCATGAAGATTACCAACATTCGCACACGGCAGGTGGACGTCCCCCTGCCGCTCCCATTTCATCCCGCGTGGGCGCCGGGCCACGTAGAGACGCAGATCCGGGTCGCCTACATCCGCATCGACACCGACGCGGGGATCTCCGGCATCGCCGGCCATGAGTTCTACGGCGCCGAAGAGCAGTGCGTCCAGCGGGTGGCGACTTACCTGATCGGCGATGACCCGCTGCTCATTGAGAAACATGCCGGCACGCTGCGCTACCTGTGGCCGTACTTCGGCACCGCGGTGTGGTTCGTGGAGCTGGCGCTGTGGGATATCCTGGGCAAGGTCGCCGGCCTGCCGGTCTACAAGCTGCTGGGCAATGCCCGCGACGCCGTCGTGGCCTACGCGTCCACCGGCCAGAACCGGACGCCGGCGCAGCGCGCCGACGACGCCCGGCGCCTGCGCGACGAGGGCTTTCGTGCGATCAAAT
>JBGPLF010000333.1:0-3160 GCA_041486265.1 bacterium | reverse complement strand
GGACAGTGATGCCCTGGCCGCGGATGCGCGTGATGGCGGAGAAGACGTCGCTGACCACGAGCGGGGCCAGACCGAGGCTAGGCTCGTCGAGGATCAACAGCCTCGGCTCGCTCATCAGCGCCCGTCCGACGGCCAGCATCTGCTGCTCGCCTCCGGACAGCGTCCCCGCGTCCTGGCGGGCGCGCTCCTTCAAAATGGGAAACCGCGAGAAGACCATCTCCAGATTCTGCGCGCGGCGCGACCGCGCCCGCGGCAGGTAGGAACCAAGCAGCAGGTTCTCCTCGACCGTCATCAGGGGAAAGAGCTGCCGGCCCTCGGGCACGTGGCCCACCCCGAGATCGGCGATGGCGTGGGCGCTGAGGCCGGCGGTCGAGCGCCCGTCGAATGACACCGCGCCGTGTCGCGGCCGCAGCAGCCCACTGACCGTCCGCAGGGTCGTCGTCTTGCCTGCGCCGTTGCCCCCCACCAGCGCCACCAGTTCCCCCCGTTTGACCCGCAGCGAGACCTCCCAGAGCGTGCGCACGTCGCCGTAGTAGACGTCGATGCCCTCAACGGTCAGCACCGGCTGCCTCCTCACCCAGGTAGGCTTCGATCACGCCGGGGTCCTGGGCCACCTGCCGGGGAGGGCCGCCCGCAATCAGGCGCCCGTAACTCAGCACGATCACCCGATCGCTGATCCCCATGATGAAGCGCATGACATGCTCCACCACCACGATCGACACGCCGGTATCGCGCACCCGACGGATCAGTTCCACCATCTGGTCCACTTCGGTAGGATTGAGGCCCGCGACGACCTCGTCGAGCAACAGCAGGCGCGGCTGGGTCGCCAGCGCCCGCGCCACCTCGACGCGCTTGCGACCGGCGATGGGCAGGCTGCTTGCGCGGCGTGAGGCGACCTCAGTCAGCCCGGTGAGTTCCAGCACGTCCCGTGCACGGGCTTCGGCCGTCGGACGGTGGGGGGTTCGGAGAAAGGCGCCGACCATCACGTTCTCAAGCACGGTCAATTGCGGGAAGGGCCGCACGATCTGAAACGTGCGCCCGATGCCCAGGACCGCCAGGTGATACGGGCGCAGGCCGGTAATGTCCCGCTCCAGGAAATAGGTTCGGCCCTTCGTCGGGGGATAGTAACCGCTGATCACATTGAACAGCGTCGTCTTCCCCGCGCCGTTGGGCCCGATGAGTCCCAGGATCTCACCGTCGGCGACGCCAAACGAGACGTCGTTCACCGCCATCAGCCCGCCGAACGCGCGAGATACCTCTTCGACGCGGAGAATCTCAGACACGCTCCATCTCCCGTCTGCGGCGGGCCGCGGGCGCCGCGAGTTGCGCCCGCCTGACGAGACGGGCTGCCCCGCCGGCCAGTCCTTCGGGAGCGAACCGGATGACGATGATGATCAGGATGCCGTAGATCAAGAGATTCGCCTGCTGAAAGTACTGGCGAAAGACGTCGCCCGCCAGCAGCAGGAGGATGGCGCCGAACGCCGGCCCCATAATCGTCCCGGCCCCTCCGATGTAGGCCATGAGGGCCAGCTCAACGCTCAACGCGATGTTGAACACCAGGTGCGGTTCGAAGAACGAGATGTAGATGGCATAGAGGACGCCGCCGGCCGCGGTGAGCGCGGCGCTCACCATGAAGGCCGCGATCTTGTACCGCGTTGGATTGATCCCCATGGCCATCGCCGAGTCCTCGTCCTCGCGGATGGCCTGGAGGTAGTATCCGAAGCGGCTCCAGCTCAGGTACCACGCGACCAGCACAGCCCCGGCCAGCAGGCCGAGGCCCAGATAGTACTCCGTCGTTCTCCCAAACAGGTCGAGGCCGAAGGGCTGCGGCAGTTCACGGATAAACAGGCCTTCCGCGCCGCCGGTGAATGACTTCCAGTTCACCGCCACCATCCGCAGGATCTCCGAAACGGCAATCGTGGAAAGGACGAAGTACGGGCCCCGCAGCCGGAAGGTTACCCACCCCCACCCGGCTGCCATCGTGGCGGCCACGGCCATGGCTGCGAGCAGGCCCCACCACGGCGCCAGGCCCAATCTGAGCGCGAGCAGAGCCATCGTGTAGCCGCCGACGCCAACCAGCGCCGAGTGCCCGAGGGAGAGTTGCCCCGCCCACCCACCGAGGACATCCCAGGCAGTGGCCATCGCCGCGAACAGCACGACGGCCACCCCGAGGTTGAGTCTTGCGGGGAAGAGACGAGGGTACAGGGCCATGGCGGCGACGAAGAGAACGATGAGTGAGAGGTTGAGGCGCCGCCGGACCACTACAGGCCTCCTCCCCGACTGGTGATCGAGGTCACATCCGGCTCTTGCCGAACAGTCCTGCCGGCCGCACGAGCAGGACGATCAGAAACGCCACCAGGCCGAAGGCGTCCCGGTAGGCGCTGGAGACGTACGCGGCTCCGAGCGATTCGGTGATCCCCAGGATGAGCCCGCCGCCGATGGCGCCCAGCACGTTGCCCATGCCGCTCAAGACGGTCACCACGAAGGCCTTCAGCGCATAGGTGCCGCCGACCGTGGGGATGACGTAGAGCACCGGCATCAGCACCGCGCCGGCCACCGCGGCCAGGCCCACGCCGATCCCAAAGGCCAGCCCGCGCGTCCGCGCCGTGTCGACGCCCTGCAGTTCAGCGGCGTCACGGTTCTGCGCGGTCGCGCGCATGGCGCGTCCGATCTCGGTCCTCATCAGCAGCCAGTACAATCCCAGGATGACCGCGACGGTGATCAGGAACGACACGGCCATAGGAGCGCTGAAGGTCACGCCGGCCGGGCTGAGCGTCCGGGTCGAGTACCAGGTGTAGATGCTCTGGGGCTGACCGCCAAACGCGAGCAGGAGCAGATTGCTGATCACCAGGCCGATCCCAAGCGTCATCAGGATGGTCATGTGTTCCGGCGCGCCGATGATCGGCGCGATCAGCACCCGCTCGATCACGTACCCCAGCAGCGCGATCGCCGGGAGCAGCACCAGGATCGAGAGGAACGGGTCGAGGTGGAAGCGCTGGAACAGCAGCAGGCTGAGGTACATGCCCAGCGCGACGAACTCGCCGTGGGCGAAGTTGACGACCCGCATGACCCCGAAGACCAGGCTCAGGCCAATGCCGACGAGCGCGTAGACGCCGCCCGTCAGGATCCCCGTGGCGAAGACTTGCAGAAAGGTCGTCAG
>JBGPLF010000332.1:0-3177 GCA_041486265.1 bacterium | reverse complement strand
GCCAGCCCGGCAGCGTCTCATAGACTGGCTCGACCTCGAATAGCGTCGTCGTGTCCGGCATTCCGTCCAGCCGTTCGCCTCGCCGCTGATACGCCGTGCAGATCTTGACACTGTCCATCCCGTCGAGCACGTCCAACTTCATCACCGCGAGTTCGGTGAACCCCGCCACCTCGGCCGCGAAGCGCGCAGCCACGGCATCGAGCCACCCGCAGCGCCGCGGCCGGCCGGTCGTCGTGCCGAACTCTTCTCCAGCGTGGCGGATGTGATCAGCGGTCGCATCATGCAACTCGGTTGGCATCGGCCCGGCGCCCACCGCCGTCGTGTACGCTTTCACGACACCGACCACATGCGTGATCCGGCCGGCGGGAATCCCGGCGCCGGCCGCCGCCCCGCCGGGCAGACAGGTGGACGAGGTGACGTATGGGTAGATCCCCCAGTCGAGATCGCGCATCACGCCGAGATGGCCCTCGAGCAGAATCCGCCGGTCAGCCCGCAGCGCGCGCTGGACCAGGGTGTGGCTGTCCACGATACGGCCCGCGAGCGCTTCGCGCCAGAAGCCGCAGCGCGCCAGCACCGCATCGGCATCGATGGGCCGGCCTCCGTCGAGTGAGGCCATGACCCGGTTCGCCCGGTCCACCTGGTAGCGGACCTGCCCCGCCAGGTGCTCGGGGCGCAGCAGATCACCCATCCTGACGCCGACGCGGGCCGTCTTGTCCGCGTACGCGGGCCAGATCCCTTGCTTCGTGGTCCCGTGACTGGCACTCCCGCGGCGCTCCTCTTCCCGCACATCGAGCATGATGTGGTGGGGGAAGAGGACATGTGCGCGGTTGGACACGACCACGCCGTGCGTGGCGACGCCGTGCGATTCCAGCATGCCCAGTTCCTCGAGCAGCGCGTCCGGATTCACGACCACGCCAGGACCGATTAGACAGGTCACCGACGGATGGAGCACGCCCGACGGCACCAGATGCAGGCGAAACGTCCCCAGGTCGTTGACGATGGTATGCCCGGCGTTCGTTCCGCCGTTGTAGCGGATCACGAGATCCATCTCGCCCGCCAGAGCATCTACCACCTTGCCCTTGCCCTCGTCGCCCCAGTGTCCGCCGACTACTGCCGTGACCGGCATAGGCCTCACTCCCTCCCCGCCGGCACGACGGCGCCGGCGAGCCGGGTGCCGATGTCGCGACGGAAGTGCATGCCATCGAAATGAATGCGCGCCGCAGCCTGATAGGCGCGCGATCGCGCCGCCGTGATCGTCGCGTCCTGCCCCACAATGGTCAGCACGCGCCCGCCCGCCGTCATGACGCGGCCCTCACGCACCGCGGTGCCGCTGTGGAACACCAGCGCATCCGCTTGTGCGGCTTGGAGGCCCTCAATCGGCAGCCCGACCTGCGGCGATTCGGGATAGCCGCGAGAGGCCAGCACGACGCCCACCGCCGAGCCACCTGCGGACGGGAGATCAACCGGATCCAACCTGCCCGCCCGCAGCGCGGCGAAGGCATCCGGTAGGCCGATGGACAGCAGCGGCAGGATCACCTCGGCCTCGGGATCGCCGAGCCGGCAGTTGAACTCCAGAACCTTCGGTCCGGCCTCAGTCACCATCAGGCCTACAAACAGGATGCCTCGATACGGACGGCCTTCGGCGCACATCGCGTGGGCGACCCGATCGAGAATCTCGCGCCGGATGCGCTGGCGCAGCGCGTCCGACAACGTATACGGCGCAGCCGCCCCCATGCCGCCGGTGTTGGGTCCACGATCGCCGTCCTGGACCCGCTTGTGATCCTGGGCCGCCGGGAGCAGCGCGACGGCCTCACCATCGACCAGGGCAAAGACACTGACCTCCTCACCGTCCAGGCACTCCTCAATCACGATCCGGACACCAGCCTCGGCGAAGACGCGGTCGACCATCATGGACTGAATGGCCGCGCGTGCTTCGTCGGGTTCGCGGCACACCACGACGCCTTTGCCCGCGGCCAGACCGTCGGCCTTGACGACCAGCGGGCCGGCGGCGCGATCGACAAAGCGGAGGGCCGCGTCAGGACTGTCAAAGGCGGCAAACGCCGCGGTCGGGATGTCGTGCCGCTGCATCAGACTTTTGGCGAAGACTTTGCTACCTTCCAGCGCAGCGGCGGCCCGCGACGGACCGATGATGGGGAGGTGTTTGGATTCGAAGTGATCGACGATGCCGCCGACCAGAGGCGCCTCGGGCCCCACAATGGTCTGGCTGATGCGCAGCGAAGCCGCCGCGTCGGCCAGCGCCGTGTGATCTGTGAGGGGAATCGGCAGGCAGGTGGCGATCTGGGCGATGCCGGGATTTCCCGGCGCGCAGAAGAGCGTCGCGCCGGGGCAGAATTGGGCAAGGTGCCAGACCAGGGCGTGCTCCCGGCCGCCGGCACCAATGACGAACATTGAATTCAAATATTGCATATTTCGTTCGTCTTTCAGGGCGGGCATCAGGGGGATCTTGAGGTTCCCAGGGCAGACGATACCACAAACCCCGGACAATGGCAAGCAGGCTGGAGGGCAGGATGGTGGATCCGGCCGAGATGGACTCGAGCCGGGATCGGCGGGCAATGAACGCGAATCCTGGCGCTAGGGCCTGGCGATAAAGCGGAGTTCCAGCTTGGCCTCGTTCTCGGCCTTGAGGATCCCCAAGATCGAGGGAGGATCGAAGCCGAAATCGGTCATCAGGATCGTCGTGGTCGCCACTCCGGTCAATGTGGCGGCATCGAGTTTGACCGTGACCGCAAAGGTCGTGGGCTTGGCCACGGTGCGGATCTTGAGATTGCCGGCGACCTGGAGCGTGATCTCGCGGCCGTCCTGATAGGCTTCGGGGAGTCCCCGGATGTCGGTCGGCGTGAACTCCGCGATCGGGAATTTCGACGACTCCAGCCAGTTCTCTCGAATCATGTTGTCCCGCCGCGCGCTGTCGGACTTCAACAGGCTGATGTCCACGGTGATGGTTCCGATGCGTGTGGTGGCGGGATGTGCACGGTCGATCGTGATCTCCCCCTTGATCGCGTTCGTGGTCCCCACGGCGATGTTGAGGCGGTTGTTCTGGTTGAAGAGCGTCTCAGCGACCCGGTAGGAAACCTGCGAGTCGGCCGGGACGATCACAAAGCGCTGGGGCCCAGAGGGCGCGGGGGTAGTCGCCGCCGTCGCCCCGGACGGGGCCGG
>JBGPLF010000331.1:0-3178 GCA_041486265.1 bacterium | reverse complement strand
GCTGCTCGCGGCGGCCGCGGGTCTCGATGAGGCCGCGATCGGCATCATCAGGACGGCCGCGCTGGTGCACGAGATCGGCAAGCTCAGTGTGCCCGAAGAGATCCTGCACAAGCCGGGGCCGTTGACCCCGGAGGAATACGAGGAGATCAAGCGCCACGCGGTCCACGGCGCCGAGATGTGCCGTTTCCTCCCCAACGGCGCCGAGATCAGCGCCATGGTGCGGGCGCACCACGAGCACTGGGATGGCCAGGGATACCCGGATGGCCTAGCCGGAGAGGCCATCCCCGTGGGCGCCCGCATCCTAGCCATCGCCGACGCCTATGATACGCTGACGATGGATCGCCCCTTCCGCGGCGCGTTCCCGCCGGATGAATCGCTCGAGATTCTGTGGTTTGGGGCGGAGACACAGTGGGATTCGAAGCTGGTGGGACTCTTCGAGCGGGTGATGCGGCCGTCGCTGTTCGACGCCGCGCCGGCCTCGGACGTGCGGGCTTCGTAGGGGCTGGTTACTGACGCTGGCTACTTAAACCAATCGAGCATGACACGCGCTTCGCGCGCGGCGTCACTGGCAGGCGCCAGCGCAATTGCCCGTTCGAGCGCCTGCCGCGCCTCACCGTAACGCCCCACCTTCATCGCCGAGCGCGCCTGCCACAACAGAGGACTGGGCGAGGATGGCATCACGAGGACAGCCTGCCTGAACCGACCCATCGCTGGACCGTACCACCCCGACTGATACAGCTGATAGCCCTGGCGCATCAGCGCGTCGTAATACTGCTGCGGGCTGAGCGCGCTCGGAACCCCTGCGGCGGCCGCGTTGTCAGAGGCTACGATGAGTCTTCCTTTGACCACTGCCGCCGAATCGGCCTGCGGTCTGGTCGCGATCTTGCGCGGCGGTTGCACGGCGTTCTGCTGCGTGGCGGGCTTTGGAGGCTCGGCGGTGCTGACCGGTGCGGCGGTAGGGACCGGCATCTGAGCCGGAACGGCGGCCGAGGCCGGCGTGCGAGGCGGTGACACCGTGCGCACAGGCGGAGGGTTCACCGGCACCTTGACGGGTGGTGCGATCCGGAGGGGACTGACGGGATTGGCAGGACTCGAGTGGTGATTCAGGTACCGCTGGACCTGGTCCTTCAGCTTCCCGCTGGCCTCAAAGATCTGCGGTCCCGCGACGAGCATCGCGACGACGATCGCCGCGCCCATGAACTCCAGCAGCAGCAACCAGGTCGGGGTATGACGACGCCCCGACACGGGCAATGCTCGCGGCACCCCACCGGTGTCCGGCTCCATGGTATCAAAGGATTTCTGCCCATCTTTAGGCCGGCGAAGACGTTCCATGGCCAAAGGCCCTGGCGGCTAGGTCGGCGATATACCGGCCGATGGCAAGTGATGCCGTGGCTGCCGGCGAGGGCGCGTTCAGCACATGGATGGCGCGAGGGCCCTCGACGATGCGGAAGTCGTCCACAAGCATCCCGTCGGGCGTCACGGCCTGCGCCCGCACCCCGGCGCCACCCCGAACCACATCCTCCAGGCGAAGGTCCGGGACGAGGCGTTGGAGCGCCCGCACAAACGCCCGGGCGCTGACCGACCGCCAGACTTCGTAAAGGCCGGTCCGCCAGTATTGCCGGGCCATCCGCCAGAATCCCCCGTAGCACACGGTGCCGAGGAGTTCCGCGGACCGGATGCGCCCCAGCGTGTAGCCTTCACGGGCGAACGCCAGCACCGCGTTCGGCCCGGCTTCCAGGTCGCCGTGCACCGTGCTCGTGAAGTGGACGCCGAGAAACGGGAACTCCGGATCGGGCACCGGGTAGATGAGGCCGCGGACAAGGTTGCGGCGCTCGGGCCGGATCATGTAGTACTCGCCGCGGAACGGGATGATATGGACGTCGGGCGCCGCCCCCGCTATCCGCGCGACCACGTCAGAGTAGAGACCCGCGCAGTTTACCAGATACCGCGTTTCAACCTCGCCGCGGTCTGTACGCACCCTGAGGCCGCCGGGCGACTGGTCGATCGCGGTGACCCGCGCGCCGGTCAGGATCTCCACCCCCCGGCTTGTGATGTCACCGGCCATGGCGCGCGCCACCTCGCCGAAGTCCACGATCGCGGTGTGCGGCGAATGCAGGGCGGCCAGGCCGGCCGCGTGTGGCTCGATCTCGCGCAGCCGCTCGGGCCCGATCCTGGCGAGCCCGGGCACGCCGTTCGCCACCCCCCGTTCGTACAGGTCGTCGAGCCTCGGCAACTCGCGTTCGTCGGTGGCGACGATCACTTTGCCGCACTCCTCGACGCGGAGACCGTGTCCGGCGCAGAAGTCGCGCATGAGCCGCGCGCCCTCCACGCACAGGCGGGCCTTGTGAGAACCGGGCTTGTAGTAGATGCCGGAATGGATGACCCCGCTGTTATGCGAGGTCTGGTGTCGGCCCGGCTCAGATTCCTTCTCGAGAATCACCAGACGCAGATCCGGACGCTGCCCCGAAAGCGCGAGCGTCGTCGCGAGCCCAACGATCCCCCCACCGACGACGGCAACATCATAAGGATTATCGTCCATTGAATCGAACCTTCTCCTGGCAGGATGTCATGCCCTTCAGGGGAAGAGAGGATGACACTCAAAGACCTGGTGTTGGATCATCTGGAATACACCTTCGAGAAGGAGGCCTGGCAGCCTTCGCTGGCGATGGCGGTCGACGGGCTCAACGCCCGGCAGGCGGCATGGAAGCCGGCGCCCGGGCGGCACTCGATCTGGCAGATCGTGCGCCACGTCACGCACTGGAAGCAGGCAGTGCTGGCGGCGGTGGATGGGAATCCGGCCGACCTCGACGCGCTCGATCGGATCGATTGGGCGGAGGCCTCCGGCGATGAAGGAGTGTGGCAGGCTGACGTACGGGCGGTGCACACGGTGTCGCGAAGGCTGATCGAAATGGCCCGAGCAGCGAGCGAGCAGGACTTGTCGAGTCCGGTCCCCACGGGGAAGGGATATCCGGATCAACCGCTTGCGCTCCGCCTTGTGCGCACCTTCACGCACGACATCTATCACGCCGGACAGATCCGGTATCTGCGGGCGCTACAGGGGGTCTGAGCTGATCACCTCCAAACGCTGGACGCTGATCGCCGCGGTACTCGGGTCGGGCATCGTCTTCCTGGATTCGACGGTCGTCAACGTGGCGCTGCCCCGGATCGGCCGGGATTT
>JBGPLF010000330.1:0-3212 GCA_041486265.1 bacterium | reverse complement strand
GCCCGCGCCGCCGGCGAGTCTCAAGGGAGAGATTCTCACGGCCCTGAGCGATCTGCCTGTGATCGACGAGGCCCGATTCGTGGAAGGACCCGTGCGGCTCATCATCAAGGCCGGTCCTGCGCTGACCGGAGATCCCCACGGACGGCACTGGGTTCACCGCGGCCGGCTCGCGCCAGACTTCGCTCACCCCATCGACGTCGAGTGGCGCCCGGTCCCGGACGGCCGCCTGCACACCTTCCACGTCCTCGACGCGATCCCGATCTAGGGGCACCGGGGCAGGCAGGATTTCCGGAATGATCGCCCGAACCTGCGAGCCGATGGTCCACCGGCGCGTCGCCGCTCTCCTCTTCGCCCTGGCGCTGGCCTTCGCGTTCGTTCCCGCCGCGAGCCCTGCGGCGCCGTCCGTCACCCTCGAGTTCTGGACCATCTCGCTCCAGCCGTTCTTCAACGACTATGTGAACGGGATGATCGCCTCCTACGAGCGCGGCCATCCAGATGTGAAGGTCCGCTGGGTGGATGTCCAGTTCGGCGCGATCGAGCAGAAGCTGCTGGCCGCGCTGGCCGGCGGTGTCGCGCCCGACGTCGTCAACCTCAATACCGAGATGACTGTCCGGCTCGCCGAGCGAGACGCGCTCGTGGATATGGACGCGGCCGTCTCAGCGCAGGCCCGCGCCAGGTACTTCGAAGGCCTCTGGCGTTCCACCCGGGTGCGCGGCCGCACCTACGGCCTGCCCTGGTATGTCGTCCCCAACGTTATCGCCTACAATACCGCGATCTACCGGCGCGCCGGGCTCAGCCCCAATGAGCCGCCCAGGTCCGAAGAGGAGATGATCCAACAGGCGCGGGCCATCAAGGACCGGGCGAAGATCTACGGGTTCATGCCCAACGTCGACGGCATCCGGATGCTGCACCGGTTCCAGGAGAACGGCCTGCCGATCCTGAGCCCCGACGGGAAGCGGGCCATCTTCAATTCCCCCGAGCACGTCGCCTATCTGGCCCGGTACGTCGATCTCTTCAAGCAGGATTACTTTCCTGACGATACGCTGCGCCGCGGCTACCTGGGCGCAACGGAACGCTACAGCGCCGGACAACTCGGGATGCTGATCACCGGCCCGCAGTTCCTGCTGCGTGTGAAGCACGATAACCCCGATGTCTACGCGCAGACGTTTGTCGCCGCGTACCCGAAAGGGAAGGGGAATACTCTCCACCTGGCCACGATGGCGATCACGGTGCCAAAGGCGAGCCACAACGTGACCGCCGCCGTGGATTTCGGGCTCTTCGTGACCAACGATGAGAACCAGCTTGAGTTCAGCCGGCAGGTTGTGGTTTTCCCCTCCACGCGACAGGCGGCAGGCGATCCGTTCTTCCGGAAGGGCGGCGCCGCGCCTGAGGATGTGGCCCGAAAGGTCGCGGCGGCCGATCTCGCCCACTCGCGCGACCTGAGCGTCGTCGTCCCTGACTCCGGAGACCTCTTCCTGGTCTTTCGAGAGGCGGTGGAGAGCGCGTTCTACGGCAAGCGGAGTCCCAAGGATGCGCTCGACTGGGCGGTGAGGCAGTGGAATGCGCGCCTGTGAGGCGGGCGGCTGGGGCGGTCATCGTCGTGGCTGCCGGTTTGGCGCTGATCGCCTCGACGGCCCAGGCGCAGGGTTCTCCCGACTGGACGCCGGGCGCCGTTCTGCCCGACGCGTATGTCACGCCGCCGCGCGATGCCCGCATCATCCCGCAGCCGAAATCGCTCCGCTGGCTGCCTGGCGCATTTGAGATCACGCCGGCGACGCGGATCGTCGTCGGCGCCGCAGCCCAACCGGAGGATCTCTACGCCGCCCGGGATCTGAACGAAGAACTCGCGGCGTGGGGCGCGGGACCGCTCGAGGTGATGCGCACCCCGGACAGCACCCCCGGCGGCACCGGTCCCGCCGGCACGATTCCAACGAACGCGATCGTCATCGGCGAACCGGCGCTCAATCCGCTGGCGGCCTCTCTGCTCACGCAGGAAGCCCTGCCCGTGAGTCGCCAGGATCCCGGTCCCGAAGGCTACGTCCTGAAGGTCGTGCCCACGTTCATTGTGGCGAGCGGCGCCGACCGGCGCGGGACCTACTACGCCATTCAGACGCTGCGTCAGTTGATCGCGCGCAACGGCGGCCGCCTGGTCGTCCGTGGCGCTGAGATTCGCGACTGGCCCTCGCATGCCATACGGGCGGTGCACATCGTATTGGATTCCTACTCCGACGTGTTCCACACCCAACTGATCAATCGTATCTTCGGCCGCTACAAGTTCAACATGCTGATTGCCGAGGCCGACTATGTGCGGTGGGATAGCGCGCGGGGCATCTGGCATCCTGGCGGCGCCACCAAATCGCAGGCGGCCGTGGTGGTGGCGGCGGCGCGCGCACACCTGATGGAGCCGGTCCCGCTCATCGCGATGCTCGGGCACGCGAACTGGTTGTTTACGAACGACCAGAATCTCGATCTGCTCGAGATGCCCGCCGATCAGGCGCTGGCGCGATTCGTCTACAATCCCCTGAACCCTCGCACCTACGACGTCATCTTGCCCATCCTCGATGAGGCGATCGACCTCTTCAAGCCGCGCTTTCTCCATATCGGGCACGACGAGGTGCGCAACGTTGTGCCCTTCCCCTGGTCGGATGAGGGCCGGCGTCTGGGATTCGGCGAGGTGTTCGTCCGCGATACCCTGCGGCTCTACGAGCACCTCAAGGATCGAGGCGTCGGCACGATGATGTGGGGCGATGTCCTGCTGAGTAACGAGTTTGCCCCGGAACTCGCGCGCCTGCCGCGTGACATCGTGATGGTGGATTGGGAGTATCACGACGCCGCCCGCTATCCGAGCCTGGACCGGTTGCGGGCCTGGGGATTCCCGGTGCTGGCCGCGACTTGGTATCGGCATGAGAACATCGCCGATTTCGCGCGGGAGGCCAGGCGGGCCGGGGCGGCCGGCATGGTGCGCACCACCTGGACCGGGTTCTTCGGCAACCGCGGCGCGCTGCAGTCGCAGTACCAGCAGATCTATAGCTACCTTGTTGCGGCCGACCATTTCTGGAGCGCCGACCAGGCCGCCCCGTCGCTGAATCCTGTGGAGGCGGCCGCCCGGTTTCGGGCGGACTGGCGGTGGGATCGCGCGGCGCCGCAGGCCGTGCCCGGCCGGCCGCTGGACCTGCGGGCGGTGGCGAACCGTAGTTACGTTGACGATGGCG
>JBGPLF010000329.1:0-3299 GCA_041486265.1 bacterium | reverse complement strand
GTAGTGACGCGGGAGATCCCCGTGGGAGCGACGATCCCGATGATCTCCGGCGCGGTCGGCCTGACGCACGTGCAGAACACCGGGGTCGCCTTTGGGCTGTTCGCTGGCATCTCGCCGTTCACTACTGCGCTCGCCGCCTTGACCCTTCTCTTCGTCCTCTTCTACAATAGGGGCCGCTGGCAGGGGTCCCATGCTGCCGTAGGCGCCGGCATCGCCCTGATGGCCGGCGGCGCGGGAGGCAACCTGCTCGATCGCGTGCGGCTCGGATTCGTGGTGGACTACCTCGATCTGCACGTCTGGCCCGTATTCAATCTCGCCGACGTGGCGATTGTGGCCGGCGCGGGCGTACTGGTGCTGGCGCTCTCGCGCGACGGGCGTCCGGCATACCCTCGGAGGTGATGACGTGCGGCCTGTGCTCACGGACTTTTTCGGCATCCCCATCTCGGCCTTCGGCGTCTTCCTGCTGCTCGGCTTCTTCGCGGCGATCGTAATGGCGCGCCGCGCCGCGAAGGAGAAACTTGGGATCGATCCCAACGCCACGCTCGACCTGGCGCTCTACGCGATCATCGCCGGGATCGTCGGCGGGCGGATCGGATACATCCTGATCAACCTGCCGCAGTTCATTCAGGACCCCGCGAAGATGGTCACCATCTGGCGGGATGGCGGCCTGGTCTTCTACGGCGCGCTGATCGCGGCGCTGCTTCTCACAAGGGCGTTCGCACGGCGGTTGAATGTCGCATTCGGGGCGCTGGTGGACGCCTTCGCGCCGGCGATGATCGTGGGTTACGGCATCGCCATGATCGGCGCGCTGCTGCACGGCCTGTTCGCAGGCAAGCCCACCGGCGTGCCCTGGGCGGTCGATCTGTTCCTCGAACGGCGGCATCCGGCACAGATCTATCTGCTGATCGCCTCGGCTGCGATCCTGGTCATCCTGCGGGCGCAGCGCGGGCAGCAACTCTTCCCTGGTACTCTGTTCATCCTGACCCTGTTTCTCCAGGCCGTCGCTCGCTTTGTGGTGGACTTTTTCGTCGACGCACCGGCGGTGCTTGGACCACTGACGGCCGGGCAACTGGCCAGCGGTGTGACCATTGCAGTGACCGGCGCCCTGCTCGCCAGACTGCAGCGCCGGGCGCCTGAGGCCGCGCCCGATGTCACGGCCGAGGTTCCGGTTGGAGCGTGACCGTGGCCTGGCGCGGCTGCCTTCCGCGGTGAGCGCGGGGCGATGACGTCGGCCGCGACGCGGCCCGGAGTGCGATACACGTTCACAGTCGAGGCGGCGGCGGCAGGCCGGCGTCTCGATGTGTTCCTGGCCGCACGATTGCCACACCTGTCACGCGCGCGGCTGCAGGCGCTCATTGCGTCCGGGCAGGTGGCGGTCGGCGCGGCCGGTGCGGATCGCGATTCAGATCGGGGTGTGGACGGGGCGCCGGGCGCAGCGGGTTCGCGTGTGCGCGCCGCCCATCGAGTGCGTGCGGGCGAGCGGATCGCCGTCGAGATTCCGCCGGTCGGACCGCCCACCCTGGAACCCGAACCGATCCCTCTGGCGATCGCGTTCGAGGATGACGACCTGCTGGTGATCGACAAGCCGGCCGGCCTGACGGTGCATCCCGGCGCCGGACAGCCGACCGGGACGCTCGTGCATGCGGTGCTGGCCCACTGCCCCGATCTGCCCGGCATCGGCGGCGAGCACCGGCCCGGCATCGTGCACCGGCTCGACAAAGACACGTCGGGCTTGATGGTCGTCGCGAAGAGCGAGCGGGCGCTGCGGAGCCTGCAGGCGCAGATCCAACACCGCAGCGCCCGGCGCGACTATCTGGCGCTGGTGCACGGTCGGGTCGCGCGCATGGAGGGTACGGTAGACGCACCGATCGGCCGCGATCCCCGGCACCGGACTCGTATGGCAATCGTCGCCTCGGGCCGGCGGGCCGTCACGCGCTACCGGGTCGCGGAGCGATTCGCGGACGCGACGCTGCTGGAGGTCGGGCTCGAGACGGGACGGACACACCAGATCCGCGTCCACTGCGCGTCTCTCGGGCATCCCGTCGTCGGCGACCGAGTGTATGGGCCGCGGCCAAACCCCTGGGGCATGCGTCGGCAGGCGTTGCACGCCTTCCGGCTGGCGCTGGTCCATCCCGTCACCGGCGCCGACATGGTGTTCACCACGCCGCTTCCACCCGACATGGAGGCGGCGCTGCAGATGGTGAGGAGAGGCAGGCATGCGTGAGAAGGCACGGGTGATTGAAGCCGAAGGGATACGCCGGGCCGTCGTGCGCATGGCCCATGAGATTCTTGAGAGGAACCGGCCGGTGGGGGCGTTGGCGCTGCTCGGTATTCGCACGCGTGGCGTGCCCCTGGCGCAGCGGCTGGCGTCCGCAATTGAGGCCATCGAGGGGACACGGCCCCCGACCGGGCTGCTGGACATCGCGCACCATCGGGACGATCAGCCTGCCGGTGGTGGCACGCCGGGGCGTGCCGGCCCGGCGATTCCCTTCCCGGTAACCGGTCAACACGTCGTGCTGGTTGACGACGTGCTCTACACCGGGCGCACCATCCGCGCGGCGATGGATGCCCTGATCGAACATGGGCGCCCCGCCACTATTCAATTGGCGGTGCTGATCGACCGCGGCCACCGCGAACTCCCGATCCGGCCGGACTATGTGGGGAAGAATGTCCCGACCAGCTCCCGCGAGCGCGTGACCGTGCGGCTGGCGGAGATCGACGGCCGCGACGAAGTGGTGATTGAAGAGCCGGAGTGACTCATGTGGACCGGCCCGGCGCTCGATCCGGAAACCCCGGCGGAATGGTCAGCGTGCGTTCATTCGAATAGTGCACCTGACCGGGCTTCGCGCCGCGAATCCGCCGCACGAAGCGCCGGCGCGTGACATCCACCGGGACCCTGGCCGCGCCCCGGCCCGCGGAATAGTAGGCGGCGATGCGCGCCGCCCCCTCAATCGCCGCCTCGGTCGGTCGGCCCTGGTCGCTCGTGAGGATGACGTGCGCACCCGGCATCCCGCGTGCGTGGAGCCAGAGGTCGTCCGGACCGGCTACGTCGAACGTCAGACGGTCGTTCTCGCGGGCGCTCCGCCCGACCCGGACCTGATAGCCGCCGGGGAGCGAGAAGACGCGGCCCGCATCGACCGCGCGGGGCCGCGCACGTTCCTGCCTGCGCGCACGCCGCCGCAGGCCGGCGGCAATGAGATCCTGTTCGATCTCCCACAGATCGTCCTCGGTTTCGGCCTGCGCGACGCTCGTGGCCGCAGCGTCGAGAGACCGGAGTTCGACTTCCAGCGCGGCCAGCC
>JBGPLF010000328.1:0-3302 GCA_041486265.1 bacterium | reverse complement strand
GATCGCATCCGTCGCGCGGTCATAGCGGCCCACGCCGACGCCGTGGATGAACAGGTCGGCGACGAACAGGCGGGCAAAGGCCGTCAGCGTCAGCGCGCGCGGCCGGATGGGCGCGCGGGAGAAGTGGTGATCGTCGGGATCGCCGGGGATCGACCCGACCTCCCGGTCGCCGGCCCACATCCGGCGGCCCTGCGCGTCAACGAACAGGGGCCAGCGCCGGCCATCGGCGATATACCAGAACGGCACCTCGATGCGGCCGGCAGCCACCGCCAGATCGGGAAACGGCTGAGCAGCGGTGCGGATTCCATAATGCTCGCGATAGGCGGCCAGGCACGCGTTGTGCGTCGCGGCGAACCGCCCGGCATCGCTGAGCATCGCCAGCACGAACACGCGGAAGGATGACGTACGAATCAACTGCGACACGGGAAGGTCAAGGTAGGGCCGCGGGCCCTCGAGCATGCGCCGAGCCGCCGTGATCGCTCCGGGCAGTGCCACGGAGGCGGGCGGCGCGGGCATCTGGCGGGCGCGCGCCCAACCTGCGCCGACTTCGGGTTCGTCCAGGGTGGCGAGATGCGCGTCGATCCCGGCCACGAACGCCCGCCACTCGGCCGCCGTCGGGGCCGGCAGCGCCTCGGTAGGCACCTCCACCCCTGCGCGCGCCAGGACCACCCGCTCGCGCCGCAGACGGCCGTTGGCGCGCGGCACCTCGACCGCGATCTCCTCCACCGCGTCGCTGTCCACGATCAGATTGAGGCCCATCCCGTCAGAAGGCACCAACCGGGAGAGCGCCAGATACTTCATCCAGACCCCAGGATGCACCAGCACCGGCTGGTGCCCGGTGCAGAGCAGGAGATCGGCGGACCGGTCGGGGGCGTTCGCAGCCCGATCCGGCACCCCCACTCCCAGCGAGCGAGTGTACGCTGCCGCGAGGTCGAGCACTTCGGTCCTCGCCTGACGCCGCAGTTCGCGAAGCGGGCGGTCCCCAATTTCGACGGTCACCCCGCCCATCGCGGCGTGGTTGGCGCGGCCGATGGCGAGCCAGGTGTCGTAGGCAGGCAGGGCCACGGCCGCCGGCGAGATGGCGGGAATCTCCAGGTCCATGACCGGCCACTCGATCGGACCCGGGGTCACGGCCTTCATCAAATCAGCCCGTCCCACCGGGCGACTCCGATCTCCTCGCGGCAGATGAACGCCTCGCCGTAGCGCCGGCCGATCAACCGGCCGAGATAGGCATTCTCCTCTCGAATCGCATCGAGGATCCAGGCCGTACCGCGGGCCTCGCCGAACTGCGAGGCGTAGGCGGCAATCGCGGCCATCTTCGTCTCGACATATTCGGAGATATCCATGATGAATGATGGCTTCACGTGGAGCCGGTAGTGCGTACTCAAGAAGTGGTAGACGCGTTGCGGATAGTGCGGTTCGCCCCGCATGTCGGTCTTCGTCAGTTTGGCGGTAAACCGCGCCGCCTCCGCTAACGCCGCCGCGGCGACGTGATCCGGGTGGGCGTCCGTCCAGTAGGGGACGAAGAGCGCGTCGGGGCGAACGTCCCGGATCACCTCGGCAACCATGATGCGCGCCTCGATGGTGTCCTGCAGGTAGCGGTTGGGCAGCGCCAGGGTGATCCGCCGGGTCACGCCAAGGACGCGCGAGGCCTCGGTGGTCTCGGCCGCGCGACGCTCGGGCGTTCCCATCGGCGTGGGTTCGCCATTCGTGAGGTCGCACAGCGCAACCTCGTGCCCTTGCGCGAGCAGCAGGCAGATGGTCCCGCCCATGGCGATCTCGAGATCGTCGGGATGCGGGCCTATCGCAAGGATCCGAGCCACCGCGTCACCTCTCGCTGCAGTACCTCTTCGTAGTATTGCCGCCTCACAGCCACATCGTCCAGCCCACCCCAGAACCTTCGCTCGGGGTTCTTGTAGATGCGCGGCGTCGCCAGTTCGGTGATGCGCAGGCGGTGATGCGCTGCCTGGATCCACACCTGGAGCGGGAGGCCGTAGGACGGCTCGCTGAGCTGCATCAGGCGCAGCGCGGCGGTCCGGTAGGCCTTGAATCCACAGAAGGCGTCGGTAATCGAGTAGCCGGTCAGCGCGCGCAGCCGGGTCGTGATCTCTCCGTTGAGCGCTCGGCGGTCGGGCGGCGCGGGGTCCCCGCCGGCGGCCGGGTCGAGGTAGCGGCTCCCCGAGACGATATCGGCGCCGTCCAGCGCCTCCACGAAGTGCGGGATTTGCCGCGGCTCGTGCTGCTCGTCGCAGTCCAGGGTCACGACGGCATCGTACCCATGCGCGATCGCGTAGGCAAACCCGTCGATCAGCGACTGGCCGTAGCCTTCGTTCTGCGCGTGGGTCAGGACGGCGATGTCAGGATAGCCGTCCAGGATCCGGGGCGAGGCATCGGTGGACCCGTCGTCCACGACGAGCACGCCGACGCCCCGGGCGCAGCGCCGCACCTCGTCGAGGACTCGGGACAGCGTCGGCCCCTCGTTGTACAGGGGAAGGAGCACAACGGTTCGAGGCATGCACGAATTGAAACCGCTGCAACTAGAGGAGCTTCACACCATTGATCTGTAACTTGAACCCGCACCCCAGAAATTCCGCGGCACGCCGGCACATCAGCATGCGGTCGAGGAAGATCTCGAAGTACTCCATCACCTGGGACATCGCCGTATCAATGGTCAACTCCAGGGTGACCGTTTTGCTCTTCTCGTCCACCCGGAGAAACGAATGTTCGACCGCGTAGTTTACGCGGTCGTGAATGTCGAACGTCGAGCGGTCGGGGTTGCGCACGCGTGTGCGGTGGACGTCGGATTTGTCGGCAAGAATCACCGCCGCGCCGACGGCGCTCACCGCCTCCCCGTGGCGCTCCTCATGGTTGCCGATCGCGCCCATGACGGTGGCGCGTTCGTCCGACGGCATCCCCAGCCGCTGGAGGATGTTGTTGGCCAGCACCGCGGCCGTGTGCTCGTGATTCGCACGGCTGACCAGGTTGCCCATGTCGTGGAGATAGGCCGCGATCGCCGCGAGCTCCACGGTGCGCTCCTCGACGCCCAACCGGCGCAGCACGTTGGCGGCGATGCTGGCGGTCAGGTTCGCGTGCCGCAGGCCGTGCTCAGTGTACCCGATGACCCCGGTGTACTCGTTGGCCTTGTTAATGAACGCCTCGACCTCGGGATCATGCTTGACGCCGTCGAGGGTCGGGACAGGTGCGCCGGGGGTGAGCGCGCTGGAGGTCTGCGCCTGGGTCACTCCTCGCCCTTCGACGACCGGAGGTAGCTGACGGCCCCCTTGTCCGCCTTGACGCGCACG
>JBGPLF010000327.1:0-3358 GCA_041486265.1 bacterium | reverse complement strand
CGATCCGCCCAACATCATCTGCCTCAGGTCGCCAGGCCACGTCCCGAAGACATACCACGAGCCCGCGAGGGCATACCACGCCATCCCCAGCGTGTAGAGTCTCAGCGCGAAGCCTGAGATCCACCGCCGGTAGGCCGCGCTTTCCCTGAAAGCGAGGGCGCCGGCGTCCACCACCGCATAGGCCGCCGTCGTCGTAAGCGCCAGCCCAAGCATCATCAGCCAGCGCGGCCACAGCGTCGGATCGCCGGTGTTCAGGGCGATCCCGAGTGGCGCCCCGGCCACGCTTGTTTTCTGCCACAGCGCCGGCCACGCCGCCACGTTCGTCATCAGGCTGAACGCGTTGCTGAAGATGAAGCTGATCGCGATGAAGAGGAAGGCTGCGAGCCAGCCGGCCGCCTTCCTGAGTGGCGTCAGGCGGTCGCGGCGCAACCCGACCACATAGATGTAGACGCCGTAGTAGGCCAGCATGACCAGAATGATGATGCTGAACCAGGGCCAGGCCATTAAAATCGTCGCAGGATAGAACACCCGGTAATAGGCGACCTGCGTGAACAGCAGCGGGACGATGCCGAAGTTGATCCCGAGCGCAATGATGATCGGCATCTGGTTCATCAGGCGGCTCGAGAAGCGCCGGGCGTGCTCGCCGCCGCGTCGTCGCAGGAGCATGGCCAGCAGCGTCCCCGCCAGCCACAGGTTCATCGGGACGACATGAAGGGTGAACCCCAGCACTTTGAACGTCACGAGGAACCAGTAGGGGGCCGGGGCTCCCAGCGGGCTGGACGGACTGATCAGTTGGGATGGATCCATGAATGTCTCCGGTGCCTCGCTCGTGCTCCTAGCGGCCGGTCTCGGGCTGCATGCCGCGGGGACGTGGCAGTCTGATTGACGACAGATACTTGGTCAGCAGTTCGGCCTCTTCTGGCGTTCCCGCCCACGGCGGCATGAAGAAGTTCGTTTCCTCCAGGTGGTTGAGGAGGCTGCGAATCATGTCCGGTGTCCAGCCCCGCATCAGGTGACCGGCGGCCGAATAGCCCGTGGCCGGCGCGTGGCAGTTGTTGCACTGGTACTGGAAGATCACCTGGCCCAGGCGCACCTGATCGGATTCCGGCAAGGCCAGGAGCTTCTTCGCGTCAATCTTCGATCCGCTCATGACCTGCGGATACTGCGAAGCGACTAGAGCCTTCGTCCATGTGCCGGTTTCCAGGTAGCCCTGCTGTCGCGCCGGCACGACCTGGTCGACGAGCAACTGGTTCCCCATCACGACGTTGTAGATGATGTAGGGCTTGCGGACCGCCTCGCGGACGAACTCGCCAGTGGAGAATGCCGTCAGCCCCAGCACGAAGAACAAGATGGCGAACCCCGGCGACAGCCAGCCGGGATGCCGATACGGGCCCAGGTACAGCATGACGAAGACCGCGATCGTGATGGTGAAGATCAACACCATCATCACGTTGAGCGCGGCGGCCGCCGACAGGGCGGTTTTCGCTGAGTCGGGAAGGAAGGCGTACCATCCCAACCCGCCCGCCACAATCAGGACGGACCCCAGCAGTGCCGGCCGAGCCGAGCGCGACGCGATGAGATCGCGCAGCCCCGCGTCCTTCACCTTAAACGTAGCGTGCAGGTACACGTAGAGCGACGCGAGCAAAAGCGAACCCCCCGTGCGCGAGAGCACCTGCGGAACCGTTTGCGGATTGAAGAACCCGGTCCAGAAGGTATGGTGCTGCAGCCACGCGCCGGGGTTCAGCATGAACGCCGTGATCCCGGTGATGATCACGAGGCTCATCCAGGCGGAGAAGGCGTAGATCCACGCGGCAGTCCGGTGGGTCTTTGGATCCAGCCGGCCCCAGTAGTAATAGAAGATGAACGCCGACACGATCTCGAGGACGAAGAAGACGTACTCCATCGCCCAGCCGAAGACGAACACCTGGATCAGGGTCCGGGTCGCGAGCGGCGATGAGAGACCGATCGTCCACCAGATCCCGACGCCGGTGATCGCGCCGTAGACCACCGTCACCAGGATGAAGAACCAGGCGTGCTCGTGCAGGTAAGCAAGATATGCGCGGTTCTTGGTGCGGTAGGCGTGCTGCGTCTCCATCGCCAGGAACAGCCCGCCGCCGACGGCATAGTGCGCCACGAGTACGTGCAGGACCGCCACGATGGCGATAAGCATGGGCGACGTCAGGAAGGGGACGTACCACCAGGGGAAGTGCATCGGCATGCCTCAGTCGAAGGCCTACTCGAACCTGAACAGGACAATCCCAATCACGAAGAACACCACCCCGAAGGCCGCGAGGGCGCCGGCCTGCGGGATCACCTCCGCCAGTCCGAATCCCCGTGTGATGATGTTCACGAACCCTGTCATCGCCCAGCCCTGGGGCACGAAGTAGGCCCGGGTCTGCATGTAGGAAGGCTCGATCTCGATCGGCCACCAGGCGCCGCCGAGCATCGACGGGATGATCGTTATCACCGGGAATAACGTAGCCGCCTGCGCCTCGGTGCGCACGACGGCCGCCATCATCATGCCCAGGCCCGTTGCCGCCAGGAGATACGCGGCCGCCAGCGTGACGAGAGCCGGCGGTGACTGTCCCCAGTTCACGCCCAGGAGCGTCTGGCCGACGGCGACCAGAATGCCCATCTGCACGACCCCCTGCAGGTAGATCCCCGCGATCTTCCCGCCCAGGATGGATGCCCGGCTCGTCGGCGTCGTCATCAGCCGCGCCAGCGTCCCGTTCTGGCGTTCGACCACCAGCGTCGCGGCGCTGGAGGCCGCGGCCAGCATGACGAACATCACCGCAAACCCCGGCGAGCTTTGCTCCATCCCGGAAGGGAGTTGACGATGGCGGTCGGCCGCGAAGGCGCTCACCGCTTCGCTTGTCACCGTCACCGGCGGCACCGGCGACCAGTGTCCGTCGGCTCTTTCAATCGCCCGCCGTCGCACCGGAGGCGCCTTCGCCGGATCGCGGGTCTCGCGCACGGCCAGGGCCGCGGTGAACTCTCCCGCGATCGCATCGACCGAGAGGCGCATAGCGACCTCGCGCACGATTTCGGTGACCAGCGTCGGCGGCCCACGCCGCGGATCGAAGCGCACGCTGACGTCGGCGTCTTTGCCCATGTTGATGCGGTCGGCGAAGCCTTTGGGGATAAGGACGATCACGGCCATGCGGCCGCCGTCGAGCAGTGACTGGGCTTCGACTACGGTGGTTTGCCGCAGCCTTACGGTGCGCTCTTGCTTGAGCCGCTCGGCGAAGAGCCGCGAGTAGGTGCTGTCGTCCTCATCCGCGACGGCCACGGGGAGCCGCACGCTCGCCGCCGACCCGCCGAAGGCGCTGCCAACCAGCACCGTCATCAACAGCGGCAT
>JBGPLF010000326.1:0-3365 GCA_041486265.1 bacterium | reverse complement strand
TGGTCCTCGCCGCAGGATTCCTGGGCAAATCGGTGGACGCGCTGATTGCGGGGGGCAGCCTCATCGTGGGTAGCATGTTGATCACGCTGGCCGTCTCCGCATCCATTTTGCGCCGGCGCACCCGATGGCTGCCCAGTCTGGACTATGTCGTCGCCGCCCTCGCCTGCCTGGGATTGGTCGTGGTGTGGGGCCTGGTGCTCGTGGTGAACTGGAAGTTCGTATTTTGGAGGGTTCTGCTGATGCCGATGGGGCTGGGGGTCCACCTGGCGCTGGGTGTGATCGGCTGGTTCGCATTCCTGGTGGTCGGCGTCTCGTACTACCTGCTTCCACGGTTTACAGCGTTGAAGGACCCTTCCCGTACCCGTGCCCGCGCGGTTTTTCTGGGCCTGGCAGCCGGGCTCAGCCTGCTGCTCGCTGGCGTGCTGACAACGCCCTGGCTGGTCCGCGCCGGCGTCCTGCTTATCGGGATCACCGGCCTGGTCTACGCGGCCGACTTGCTGCGCTTCACGCGGGCCTGGACGAAACGGGCCCCGGACCTCACCCGCGCCCACTGGCAGGTCATGGTCGCCGAGACCGGGCTGATGAGCACGGGCGCGGTGGCGTGGGCGGCGGGACTGCTCCCCGGCGAGGGCCTGCGGTGGGGCGTGGCCGGGGTCGCGCTCTTTCTGCTCGGGTGGGTGACCCTGGCCATTGCCGGTCAGGCGTACAAAGTCACGCCATTCTTGATGTGGTACTACCGGTTCCATCTCGGCCTGTCGGCGATCGAGGTGCCGCGCCTCGATGCGCCGTACTGGCCTCCCGCCGGTGTTCCGCCTTTTGTGCTGCTCGCCGCGGGCGGCCCGCTGGTGTCGCTCGGCGTCCTGATGGCGAACCCGCATGTGAGCCTGGCCGGCGGGATCGCCTTCTTCTCGGGCGCGCTGCTATTTTCATCCCTCCTCGGTTACTCATGGCTTCCGGTGCTGTGGAGCAGGAGGAGCGCAGTGCATCCTGCCGAACCCCGTTGACGGTGCGACAGCCCGAAGCGCTCACACGGACACAGCAAGCGTCACCTGCCAGGCTCCGGGCCGCGGTGTTGGGGCTCGGGATGCATGTCCCCTCCCGAGTGCTGACCAACTTCGACCTGGAGAAGATGCTTGATACGACCGACGAGTGGATCGTCGCCCGCACCGGCATCAGAACGCGGCGAATGGTCGAACCCGGCCAGGCGTCCTCGGACCTCGCCGTGCCCGCGGCCGAAGCCGCGCTGCGCGACGCGGGGGTAGCGGCCGAAGCTCTCGACCTGATCATCTGCGCGACCACCACACCTGACATGGTCTTCCCGGCCACGGCGTGCCTGATCCAGGACAGGATCGGGGCCAGTCATGCGGGCGCCTTTGATCTGCTAGCGGCGTGTTCCAGCTTCGTCTATGGAGTCATCTCGGCGACCCAGGTGATCGAATCCGGCCTGGCCAGGCATGTCCTGGTCGTCGGCGCCGAGGTCCTGACCAAACTGGTGGATTGGACCGACCGTACTACCTGCGTGCTGATCGGCGACGGCGCGGGCGCGGTCGTGATGGGACCATCGAGCGACGGTGCCGGCGTCCTTTCCAGCGTCGTCGGAGCGGATGGATCAGCGGGTGATCTGTTGAAACTGCCCGCGGGCGGCAGCCGCATCCCGATGAGCGCCGAGGCGATCGCGCAGCAACTGCATCGGGCCCGGATGGACGGGCAGGCGGTGTTCAAGTTGGCCGTGCGCGTCGTGCCCGAGGCGATGCAACAGGCCGTCCGCCGCGCGGGACTGACCCTGGACGATATCGACTGGGTCGTCCCGCATCAGGCGAATCAGCGCATCATCGAGGCGATTGCCCGCGCGGCCGGCGTCTCGCAGGAGCGGTTCATCAGCACCATCGATCGGTACGGCAACACCTCGGCGGCGTCGATCCCGATCTCGCTGTGGGAAGCGCGGCGCGACGGCCGCATCAAGGACGGCGATCGCCTGCTCCTCGTCGCCTTCGGCGGCGGTTTCACCTGGGCGGCCTGCGTGCTGACCTGGGGCCGCTAGGCGACCGCATCCCTTCGCAGCGTACCGCACCCCTTACTGCACCCTGATCAGAATCAGGTCCAGACCGTATAGCCCAACATCCGCAGGGCTGGCATCCTGTCATCCGGTGGCAAGTGGACCCAAACAGTCCACTTTTCTTGAGGGTGCCGGTGCACTTGACGCGTGAGGCAGACTATGCAGTCCGGATCGTCCTCGATCTGACCGAGCACGGCCGCGACCGGCCGGTCCGATCTGCGGACATTGCACACCGGCAGCTCGTTCCGCGGCCCTTCCTCACCAAGGTCGTACAGCGCCTCGCGAGACGCGGCTACGTGCGCACCCGGCGCGGCACGGGGGGTGGCATCACCCTCGGGCGCGATCCCCGGGTGATCACGCTGCGCGACATCGTGGAAGCGATCGAGGGTCCGATCCATCTCAACCGGTGCTTGGTCAGACCGGGTGCCTGCCTGCTCGCCCGGCGCTGTCCCGTGCACCCGGTATGGCGGCACATTCAAGAGCTCGTGATCCGGGAGTTGGAAGGCACCACCATCGCGTCGCTCCGGTGGCGCGACGCGGCGAACCAGACACGCATGCAGGGAGGACGATGATGCGTAAGCACTGGAAGAATCTCATCGTCACGACTATCGTGACGCTTGCATTGATCTCGACGGCGGTGCTCGCAGGACGGCCGCTATGGCAGCCGCGGGTCGCCTCGCACCACGACCATCTCCAGCATCTGCTGGGAACCGGCCCCTCGGCCGCCCTTCAGACCGATCAGCAGGCTCAAACCTCCATGTTCATGGATCTTCTGATGGGCGGCCCGCTCGCCGCTCGAGCGGCCAAGCAGATCGCGGCCGCGACCCCCGCGGTGCCGGCCACACCCCAGCCGAAGATCTCCAAAGAGGGCGGGACGACAGTCCGCGAATACACGCTGGAGATCACGGAAAAGATCATCGACTACGGCGGCGGCAACACCTGGACGGTGTGGACGTACAACGGCACCGTCCCAGGACCCACGCTGCGGGTCAAGGTCGGCGAGATCCTGCGCGTCAGGATCATCAATCATCACACCCGGATCCACAGTTTCCACACGCACCTGAGTTACTACCCGATCGAGAATGATGGATCGCAGGCGAACTACATCAACGGCAAGGGCACCGGCGCGATGATCCCGCCAGGAAACGAGTACACGTACAGGTTCAAACCAGAGCGCGCCGAGGTGACCTACTACCACTGCCACTCAGGGGACAAGGAGTTCCCCATCAACCTGCACATGCTCCAGGGCCTCTACGGCATGATCGTCGTCGAAGACCCGAACGCACGGCCGATGCGCGAAGAGACCCTC
>JBGPLF010000325.1:0-3378 GCA_041486265.1 bacterium | reverse complement strand
GATCATTGCCGCGTTGTCGGTGCAGAGCGCCGGCGCGGGAATGAGCACGGGCACGCCGAGCCGGCCCGCCTCGCCCAGGAGCCGGCTGCGGAGCACCGAGTTGGCCGCGACGCCCCCCGCCAGCAGGACCGCCCGGGGGGCATGCCGGCGGGCAGCCCGGAGCAGCTTCGAGACGAGCGCTTCAGCGACCACATACTGGAGCGACGCGGCGAGGTCGGCCAGGAACTGGGGGTCGGGGTCTCGCCGGGCCGCCAGTACCCGGATTGCCGCCGTCTTCACGCCGCTGAAGCTGAAGTCGAGCCCCCCGTCCAGGAAGGGAATGGGCAGCGGCACGGCCTTGCGGTTTCCGCCCCGTCCAAGCCGGTCGATCTCGGGACCGCCGGGGTATCCCAGGCCCATGGAGCGGGCAACCTTGTCGAAGGCTTCGCCCGCCGCGTCGTCGCGGGTGCGGCCGAGCATCACGTACCGATGAGGCCCCTCCACCAAGACGAGATCGGTGTGCGCGCCGGAGACGATGAGCGCAAGAGAGGACATGGGCAGCGGGCCGCTGTCGATGGTATTGGCGAACAGGTGGCCTTCGAGATGGTTGACGCCGATGAGCGGCAGATTGTGTGTAAAGGCCAGGCTCTTGGCCGCGGCAACGCCGACAGCGAGCGCGCCGACCAGGCCCGGACCGCATGTGACCGCGATCCCCTCAATGCCAGACCACGTCAGGCCCGCCTGCTCCAGGGCCAGGTCAATAACCGGCAGCAGCCGCTCGAGGTGCCGTCGCGAGGCCAGCTCTGGCACCACGCCACCGAAACGCTGGTGGAGATCCGCCTGCGAGGCGACGACGTTGCTCCGGATGGTCCGGCCGTCCTCTACAACGGAGGCCGCCGTCTCGTCGCACGAGGTTTCGATGCCAAGAACCCGCATGAGGGCTTGCGAGGTGGACCTGCGAGACCGTTACTGATCCTGGCCGCGGCGGGCGAGGTCCAGCCGGGCCTGCGATTCCGGGTCCCGAAGATTCCCGCTCCACATCACCGCGGCATCCTCGCCGTTGTCACTGTAGTAGCGTTTGCGCAGCGCCACCTCGCGGAATCCAAACTTGCGATAGAGCGCGAGCGCCGCGGCGTTCGACGGCCGGACTTCCAGCGTCATCCAGCGGGCGCCGCGCGCGAGGGCATAATCAATGAGCGCGAGCAGCAGTCGCTCCCCGATGTGCTCCCCGCGCCGGCGGCGGTCGACGGCGATGGTCGTCACATGCGCCTCATCGAAAATCACCCACATGCCGGCGAAGCCGACGACGTCGTCCGCCTCATCCCGCGCCGCCAGGTAACAGGCGACCTGGTTCTCTTCCAGTTCGGCGCGATAGGCGTCCTTCGGCCAGGGGAGCGCGAAGGCTTCCTGCTCGATCTCCCGCACACGCGGGAGGTCCCGGAGGGTCATCCGCTCGATGCGGACGCGGGTGATCTGTTTCATGATGCGCATGCTCGCGATGCGCCGAGCGTGCCCGGCATCGCGCGACTCCCCTTCTGGACCGGCATGGGAGTTCCTTCTAGGGCGCGAATTCTCGGGCGTCGGGGCGGCGGATGTAGTCCGGCAGCAAGCCCAGGGGGTCGTCCCGCTCGCCCCGGAGCAGGCGCGCCCGTCCGAGCGTGCCGGCAATCGCGGCGCGCGGCCACCAGTATGCCGGCGGCGCGGCCGTCGCCCAGGGGGATAGGGCGGCGAGCAGCGCCGCGGCGTGCCGTTCAAGAGCATCCCCCGCCAGGACGATCGGTTCATCGATCGGTGGTAGCCGGTCGCGGACCACATCGGGCTTCATGAGTTGATCCGGGGTCAGTCGTGTGGCGCAGTCGGCGCGCCGGAACAAGGCCCCCGCGACCTCACCCCGACGGGCATCGAGGGCCGCCAGGACAAGTCCCGACGCCTCTACGCCGGCCGCGATCACCTCGAGCGTTGAGACGCCGGCCAGCGGACGGCCCAGGCTGTGGGCCCAGGCCGCGGCGGTGACGATGCCGATCCGCAGACCGCTGAACCCGCCCGGTCCCTTCGAGACCACCAGCCCTTCGATCGCGCCGCACTCGACGCGCGCGTCGGCCAGCATCCCCTTAATTGCGGGAATCAGCCACTCCAGGTGGGCGGCGGGCACGTGCGCCGACCGTTCGGCGACGACGCCGGCCGCGTCGACAATGGCTACGCTGCCCCACGTGGTCGCGGTATCGATCGCCAGCACTCGCACGGCCCTACCCGTCTCCGATCCCGGACAGCCGGTCGGCCATCGATTCCGGCGCGGTCAGTGTCAGGACACGGTCGGTGGCCGCGGCGCCAAAGGCGCAGGCGACGCGCAGGTGATCACCAGGCAGCACGCCGGCCGCGCGGTCGGCCCACTCCACGAGCACCACGCCCAGACCATCCATGAGTTCCTCGAGGCCGAGGTTGTCGATCTCATCCGGACGCTCAAGCCGGTACAGATCCACATGGTAGACGCGCAGGGGACCGCCGTATTCACGGATGACGACAAACGAGGGGCTCGCGATGTAGCCCGTGGCCCCGGCCCCCAGCGCAATGCCGCGGGCCAGCACGGTCTTTCCCGACCCAAGCGGACCGATCAGGCCGACGGCGTCCCCAGCACGGAGGCGACCGCCGAGCCGGCGGCCCAGCGCCTCGGTATGCTCGGGCGAGTGTGTCTCAACGACCACGCGGGCCGGGGCGGGGCTCACGCGGGTGGGTGCACGCGGCGGCTAACGAGAGGACGGTTCGGGCGTAACACGCACGCGCAGCCCATCGAGACCGACGACCCGCACCGCCTGGCCGCTGTCGATAGGGCCGCCCACCGAGACGGCACTCCACATCTCGCCCTTGACGTGCACCAGGCCTTCCGGATCGATGCGAGAGCGAGCGACCCCGATCGCGTCGACCAGGCCTTCGCCACCGCTGCGCGGCTTTGCCCGCTGCGCGCGCACCCCGGCGCCGACCGCGAACAGGAAGAACCCGGCGAGCAACACAGCAACGGTGAGGATCAACCGCAGCGAGATTTGGAGGATCGGCGCCTGCCGCTGGGTCAGCAGGATCGCGCCAGAGACGAATGCGATGAGGCCGCCGATGGTGAGGACGCCGTGTCCCGGCACCTTGATATCCGCGATGAAGAGCAGGACGGAAAAACCGATTAGCATCAGTCCTGCGACGTTCACCTGCAGGATGGCGAAGGAGACCAGGCCGAGAATCAGCGCGATCCCGCCGACGACGCCCGGCAAGACGGCGCCGGGATTGTAAAGCTCAACGACGATGCCGAGCATCCCCACGTTCATCAGGATGAAGCCGACGTTGGGATCGCTGAGCAGCCGGAGAAAGCGCTCGGCGACGTCCATCCCGCTGTCGACGATGCGCGCCCGGGCG
>JBGPLF010000324.1:0-3395 GCA_041486265.1 bacterium | reverse complement strand
GGGCGTCAAGTTTCACGACGGGACACCGTTCACGGCCCAGGCGGTCAAGTTCACGATGGACCGTGTCGTGGAACCCGCGACGAAGGCCGGTCAGTCCCATGACCAGTTGGGGCCGTATGACCACACCGAGGTCGTCGACGACTACACGGTCAGGATTGTCATGAAGACAGGCTACGCTCCCCTCCTGACGAACCTGAACGGCTACCTCGGCATCGTCTCCCCCACGGCAGTGAATAAGATGGGACTAGCCGAGTCTGCTCGTCATCCCGTGGGCACAGGCCCGTTCATGTTTCAGGAATGGGTCCCGAAGGATCACATTACCCTCGTCAGGAACCCTGATTACAAGTGGCAGTCGTCCCTCTTCAAGCATCGGGGCCAGGCCTATCTGGACAAGATCATCTTTAAGGTCATTCCCGAGGCTTCCGTCCGCACGGGCACTCTCAAGAGCGGCGAGACTCAGTACATCGACGATATCGACCCGCAGCAGTTCGACTCGCTCAAGAAAGACTCGCGGATCGTCGTCATCGAGCAAGGCCAGCCTGGGTCGGGTTTCGTGCTCCTGCTCAACGTGACGAGCAAGGGAGCGATCAAGGACCTGGCCGTGCGCCAGGCGCTTGAATATGCCGTGGACCGTGAGGGCCTCAACAAGACCGTCTTCCATGGCCTGAACAAGGTAGCCTGGAGTCCCTTGATGCGCACCACCGCCGGGTATGATCCCGCCACCGAAAAGATCTACAGCTTCAATCCTGCGAAGGCGAAGCAGATGCTTGAGGAAGCTGGCTGGAAACCCGGCCCCGACGGCATCCGCGCCAAGGGCGACGACAAGCTCGTCATCGACTTTCCCATCATCGGCCGGCCGCGCGACAAGGCCATGGCAGAGTCGGTGCAGGCCAGCGCCCGCGACGTCGGCATCGACATCCGCGTGACGCCGCTTGAGCGCGCCGCGTTTCGCGAGTTGGTAAAACAGAACAAATACGATATCAACTTCATGTGGTTCTCATACGGTGATGCCGATGTGCTCCGGACGCTCTTCCACTCGGCGAACGCCGAGGCATTCAACCGCGCCCGATATCAGGTTCCTGAAGTGGACAAGATCCTCGAGGAGGCGGCCGCCATCACCAACCCGGCGCGGCGCGCAGCCCTGTACTCCCAGGTCCAGCTACGAGTCCTCCGGGACGCGGTCGTCGTACCGCTCGTAGATACGATCACGTACAACGCCAAGCGCGCCGAGGTCGAGGGCGACCGTATCGACGCGCTCGCTTCGTATGTCTGGCTCTACGATGTGCAATTGAAGAAATAGTGACGGCGGGCGCCGTCGCACCGTCGCGACGGCGCCCGTTCACCCAGCAGCGGCGATGCTTAGGTACATCATCCAGCGCCTACTCCAGCTCATCCCCATCCTGGTCGGCATCTCGGTCATCACGTTCCTCATGCTGCACTTCGTCCCGGGAGATCCAGTCACCCTTTTTGCGGGCGACAAACCGCTCACTCCTGAACGGGCCGCACTGATTCGTCACGAGCTTGGTCTCGACCGACCGATCGGGGTGCAGTATTTTGACTACGCCAGCCACGCTATCCGGGGAGACCTCGGGCGCGGACTGCGGAGCCAGCGCCCCGTCCTCGATAGCATCCTCGAGGTCCTGCCAAACACCCTCCAGCTTACGCTTTCGGCCCTCTTCCTCGCCGTCATCATCGGGATTACTCTGGGGATCGTCGCGGCATTGAGCCACGGGACGTGGCTGGACACGGTCGCTATGGGCCTCGCCATCCTGGGCGTGTCAATGCCAGTTTTCTACTCCAGCTTGTTGCTGATTATGTTCTTCTCGTTCCGGCTTGCCTGGTTTCCCGCGACGGGCGCGGGCGGCCTGCCGCGGCTCGTCATGCCGGCGGTGGCCCTTGGGGTGATCTCCTCCGCTGTGCTCGCGCGGCTGGTCCGCGCGAGCATGCTGGCGGTTCTCCGCCACGACTACATCGTGACGGCCCGCGCCAAGGGGCTCACGAGCCGGGTCGTAATTCTCCGCCACGCGCTCAAGAACGCTTTGATCCCGACGATTACGGTGATCGGTCTGCAACTCGGAGCCCTCTTGGGCGGTGCCGTTGTCACGGAAACCATCTTTTCTCGTCCGGGCCTCGGGCGGCTTGCTGTGGAGGCGATCCTCAATCGTGACTTTCCCCTCGTGCAGGGAGCCGTGCTTTTCGCCGCCGCGTCATACGTGCTGGTGAATCTGGCCGTTGACATCACCTACTCGCTAGTCGATCCTCGCATCAGATATGAATGACACAAAATCGGCGGTGCGAGGGGCAGCGCTCCTCGAGGCCACGGACTCTAAGCGCGGGGAACGAGGAAGCCCTACCGCGTATACGATTGGGCGTCTGAAACGCAGCAAGAGTGCGGTGGTCGGGGGTCTCCTCCTGTTCGCGATCGGCCTGTCGGCGATCCTGGCTCCGATGATCAGTCCCTACGATCCCATTAAGTCGAACCAGCGGTCTCCTCTGGAGGCACCCGGCCTGACTCATGTTATGGGGACTGACCGGTTCGGTCGCGATATCCTCTCGCGCGTTGTGTGGGGCGGCCGCCTATCGCTGTCCGTAGGGATCGTCTCCGTCGGTATCGCAGCCTGTTCGGGCGTGCTGCTCGGACTGCTCGCAGGGTACTATGGTCGGAGAACGGACACAGTCATCATGCGCTTCGTCGATCTCCTCCTGGCCTTCCCGAGCATCCTGCTGGCGCTGGCAGTCATCGCGACTCTCGGGAGCAGCTTGCGGAACCTCATGATCGCCGTGGGCATTGCGGCCATCCCCAACTACGTGCGTGTCACCCGCGGGATGGTCCTCAGCCTGAAGGAGCGCGAGTTTGTGCTCGCGGCCCAGGCTGTGGGTTGCCGTGATGGGAACATCCTCTTCCGCCACATCCTGCCGAATATTCTCGCCCCGTTGATCGTGCTGGCCACCCTCGGTGTGGCCGCGGGGGTCATCACGGGATCGACATTGAGCTTTCTCGGCCTTGGCATCAGGCCGCCGACCCCTGAGTGGGGAAACATGCTGGCCGACGGGCGGGAGCTTTTGGAGAGTGCTTGGTGGGCGGCCTTCTTCCCCGGGCTGGCCATCATGGCGGCGGTGTTGTCGATCAACCTGCTGGGGGATGGTTTGTTGGATGCCCTAGATCCTCGCATCCGCCTCTAGTGTCCCGAGTTGGGGTCATGATCGGTCCAGCACGTAGTATCTCAGGAACGACTTGGAACCGGCGGCTAAATGCTGGAGCCGGAGGCTTGCCTCCGGCTCCAGACGCGAGACGAGCGGCGTAAGGGCTACTTCCTCAAGCAGAACCCCACGTCATAGAAGTTGTAGTTGTGCGAGCCGGGCTGGCTGCTCACGATCGAGCGGTCCCAGACCTG
>JBGPLF010000323.1:0-3488 GCA_041486265.1 bacterium | reverse complement strand
CTTCGACGACGTCCCGATCGACGATTCTATAGATGATCCTGTAGTCGCCTGTCCGCAGCTTCCAGGATCCTTCCCATTCTCCGTGCAGCCGATCACCTGACCTCGGGGCGTCGATCAATTCATCCAGCGCGATCTCGACCTGTCGCCGCGCCGCCGGAGGGAGCTTCCGAATATCTCGAAAGGCCCGCCGCGTGAAGCGGACTTCCGCCATCAGCGCCGCTTCCGGGCTTCACGCAGCGGACGGTGGCCGAATACCTCCTCGTACGAGTACACTCGGCCGGCCCTCGCGTCGGCCTGCGCCTCCTGCAAGGCGCGGAGCGCGCCAGGATCCGCCATCTCTTCCAGGGTCGCCATCAAGCTGTTATACTCCCGCGCACCCAGGAGGACGGCCGCCGGAGTGCCGTCGCGGGTGATGACGATCTGCTCCCCCGCCTCGGCCGTCCGGACCAGCCTGGCCAGACGCTGATGCGCTTCCTTCACGCCCACAATCTTCGCCACGGTAAGCGCCACCTCGCCTGAAGTCTATACATAAGTATCTACCATGGGATATACGCTGGTCAATCTCGTGCGGATGTTGCACGCCGCCGGACCAACGCCCTGGGCGCCACGCGACCGATCCCGGCTCTGGGTTCTGAAGCCGGGCTAGGCGCCTCCAGCCATCGCAGGGATGATTGACACTTCGGTCTCGTCTTCAAGCGGGGTGGCCAGGCCCCCGAGCAGCCGGACATCCTGTTCTCCGACGAACACGGTGACGAACCGATGGAGCTGCCCGTCGCCGTCGATCAGGCGCTCGCGGAGGCCCGGGAACCTGCCGTCGAGCTCGGCAATCGCCGCCGCCACGGTATCAGCGCTCACGGTGACGAGACGCTCGCCGTTCGTGTAGCGCCGCATGGGGGTGGGAATTCGGATCGTGGCCATGGTGATCTCTCCTTCGTGTGCTCCCGCCGTGTCCTTCTCGCGCCGTGTGCTCCCGCGGCCTTGAACTTACCCCGCCGCAGTCGTCAAGACTGCCTGCTCGAACGCCCGTAAGGTTGGGCGGATGCGGACCGACGCAGGCAGTGCCGCGGCCACCGCCTCCTGGGTCTTCAGGCCTATCCCCGTGATGTAGGCGACGGTCGTGCCGCCGGCGTCAATCGCGCCGGCCGCCGCAAGTTTGCGGAGCGTGGCGATCGTGACACCGCCGGCGGTCTCCGTAAAGATCCCCTCGGTCTCGGCCAGTAGCTTCATGCCGTCCACGATCTCCTCGTCGGTAACCGCCTCGATCTGCCCGCCGGTGGCGCGGGCCGCCGCGATTGCGTAGCGGCCGTCGGCGGGCGTGCCGATCGCCAGCGAGTGGGCGATGGTTTGCGGCCGCACCGGCCGGACTTCCGTTCCGGTTCGAAACGCCGTGGCCACCGGGGCGCATCCTTCAGCCTGGGCACCGTGGATGCGGGTCGCCGCCTCAGACAGCAGGCCGAGCGTGACCAGTTCTTGGAAACCGCGGCAAATCTTGACCAGCAGGTTGCCTGAGGCGATCGGGATGACCGCGTCGTCAGGCGCGCGCCAGCCCAACTGCTCCGCGACCTCGTAGGCCAGCGTCTTGCCGCCCTCACTGTAGAACGGCCGCATGTTGACGTTGAGGAACGCCCAGTGGTGCTCCTCGCCGATCTCCGCGCAGAGACGGTTCACCTCGTCGTAGCCGCCCTCCACCTCGATGACGGTCGGGCCGTAGATGGCCGAGGCCAGGATCTTACTCCGTTCGATGCCGGCGGGGACGAAGACGAAGGCGCGCATCCCGGCGCGGGCCGCGTGGGCGGCCACCGAATTGGCCAGGTTGCCGGTGGACGCGCAGGCCAGCACCTCGTAGCCGAACCGGCGGGCCGCCGCGGCGCCGATTTCAACGGCGCGGTCCTTGAACGACCAGGTGGGGTTCACGGAATCGTTCTTGAGGTACAGGCGGCGCAATCCCAGCGTCCGGCCCAGGCGCGGCGCCGGGACAAGCGGGGTGAAGCCGGGTGAGAGATCCACGACAGGATCGTACGCCACCGGCATCAGGTCGGCGTAGCGCCACATCGAGCGCGGGCCCGACTCGATGCGCTGGCGCAGTGGCAGGCGGCGCAACGCCTCCACGTCGTACACGACCTCCAGCGGACCAAAGCACCGCTCGCACACGTACACGGGTCCCACCGGAACCTCCGTCCCGCACTCCCGGCACCGCAGTCGCTCTACCGCCACGCCAACATTCCTCCCTCACCCCACGGATTGCAAATCGCACCACCGCACGCCCACCAGCAGGCCGATCAATTTCCGAGGGCCCCCCCGGGATCAACTTTCGTCGTGATCACGCGGCTCTGCATCCCGGCCCGGCCGAAGGCTTCACGCATCGCTTCACCGACAGCGGCCGTGGCCGTGGGCGGCGCCAACGCCGCCACCGTGGGCCCGGAACCGCTAAGCACCGCGCCGTACGCGCCGGCCGCCGCCGCCGCATCGACGACGGCCTCGAAACCAGGGACCAGCGCTGCACGGTAGGGCTGATGCAAGCGGTCCCGCAGCGCCTCGCGCAGCAGGTCCGCGCGGCCCTGTGACAGGGCGGCGACCAGCAGGGCCGCGTGTCCGACGTTGAAGACCGCATCATGCATACTCACCTGGTCGGGCAGCACCTGGCGCGCCGCCGCCGTCTCGATTTCCATCGCGGGCAGGGCCAGAACGACGGCCAGCGGGAGCGCCGGGGTGATCCGCGACCATCGCAGGGCATTCCCATTGTGGGTCACGACCACGACCCCGCCGAGCAGCGCAGCGGCGACGTTGTCGGGATGACCTTCGAGCCTCACGGCCAGGTCGAGGAGGGCGTCGGCATCCATCGGCGCTTCGAGCAGCCGGGCGGCGGCGACCACGCCGCCCACAATCGCGGCCGCGCTGCTGCCCAGACCGCCCCGCAGCGGAATGGGGAAGTACGCGCGCAGTTCAAACGCGCCGGCGTATCCCACGGTGTGTGCGACCGCGGCTGCGCTTTGATAGATGAGGTTGCTCGTGTCCTGGGCAACCTTCGCCCCAGTGATCGCGATCACCGGAGCTTCGGCCCGGGCGAGTGTGATCTCGGCGCGGACGTCGATGGCGGCCGCCAGGCAGTCGAATCCTGCCCCCAGGTTGGCGACCGACGCCGGGACGCTGACCCTCGCGCGCTCAGATGGTATGGACACGCCCGTCTCCGAGAATGCAAAAATCCCCTCCACTTCCTGCTCTGGAGGGGATTTCACCCTCTTATCCGCCGGAACTGGATCCCGCGGGGGTTGGCACCTTACCTGATTGGCAGGTTGCCGGGGGTCATCGGGCCCGTCCCTCACCCACTCTTGATAAGCACAGCTATTCAGTTGAAAGTTAGGCTATCACACGCCCCCTGGACCGTCAAGCGAAACCTCAGGCCGCCTTCTCCCCGGCCCGCGGCGTCGCGGGCTTGTGCAGGTTCCGCGCGGCCACGAACGTCAGGCCGTGTTCGGTGAGTGCGCGGG
>JBGPLF010000322.1:0-3490 GCA_041486265.1 bacterium | reverse complement strand
CGACCGCCGTCGGTGGAACTGCGTCCGCTGCTGTGCTATCCTGTGATTAGGCTACCCTTATTCTTGACTTTCGGCAATCCATTGGACGTGGAATACGCCAGCAGGGTTGAGGTCCGAATCGTCGAAAATGCAGATGGCGACTGAACTTGGCCCGCCAGCGGGTGTCAGAGAACAATCACTGTTAGGTGCCAGATGAAGCCGCTCGCCAGCAGACTGGAAAGCCAGCTTCGAAGGCAACGGAAGCGCATGACCCCCCAGCGGGCGCTGATCTGCCGTCTGCTGGACGGCAACGCCGACCATCCGTCGGCCGAATTGCTGCACCGCCGGGCAGCGGCCGCCATGCCTACGCTGTCGCTGCGGACCGTCTACGCCGTCCTCCACGAACTCGTGGAGATTCGCGCGGTGCAATCGCTCGACCTGGGCACAGGAAGCGCGCGGTTCGACCCGAATCCAGAGCCGCACCAGCACGCCGTCTGCGCGCGCTGCGGCCGGGTTCGAGACGTCCAGGTGCCGCTCGATCCCATCGATCTGCCGCCCGATCAGCGGAAGGGGTTTTGGGTCTCGGGTATGGATCTGATCTTCAGAGGCGTCTGCGGGGAGTGCCGCCGATGACCGTCCACGACATCGCCAAGACCGAACGGATCGAGATGTACCTGAAGGCCGTCTACACGGTCGCGCAGGCCGCCCCGCCCGTGACGATCTCGAAGGTCGCCGAGTATATGGGCGTCTCCCCCCCTTCGTCGTATGAAATGCTGAAGCGGCTCGAGAGCCAGGGGCTGCTGCGATCGCACACGGAGGACGGCTTCACGCTGACGCCCCAGGGACTCCGTACCGCGACGCGGGTCGTACGCCGGCTGCGGCTCGCCGAGCGGCTGCTGACGGACATCCTGCGACTGGATCTGCCGCGGGTCTACACCGAGGCGTGCAAGATGGAGCACATCATCAGTCCGGAGGTCGAGGCGCGGATGGCCGAGGTGCTGGGCCATCCAGCGACCTGCCCGCACGGGCTGCCGATCCCCGGGGAAGCCCCCGACGAGGCCGAACGGCTCCCGACTCTCGACCAGCTCGCCGTGTGGGATCGCGCGGTCGTGGTGAGCATCCCCGAAGAGAACGCGGCCATCGTGTCCCATCTCGTTGAGGTCGGCGTGGTCCCAGGGATCACCGTGCTGGTGCGAGAGGTTGGACCGCTGAACGGCCCGATCACGGTCCAGATCGCGCAGCAGATCCGGGCCCTCGGACGGGAGGTTGCCGGCCGTGTTCGTGTCCGCCCCGGCGCTGCCTGAGGGCTGCCCGAACAGGAACTCCCCTCGCCCGCGAGAACTCTCTCACTGAATTGCTATGTATACCCGCCGGAACTTCCCAGCCGGGTCTTGCGTTTTCAACTGGGAATTCGGTAAATAGATAAGTCGGACACCACCCTCCAGGCGAGCGTGCACGAAGGGTGAGACACGTAGAGGTGCCGGAATGATGCGATTCATCGTGGTCGTTTTGATTGCTGGGCTGGCGCTCGGGCAGGTTGCGCCGGGCGCGGCCTGGGCCGCGGCCAGTGCCGCGACGGGATACCGGGGGCTGGCGATGTTCACCCAGTTCCCTACACAGACTGTCCGGGCCGGCGAGCCCGTGACACTCAGCCTCACCCTGCACAACTACGGCCTCGCCCCGCAGGTGGCCGTGCTGAGCGTCGCGCAGAGCGCTCCGGGCTGGAAGGTCACCTTCCAGGGCGCCGGTCCGGGGGTCGGCGCGGTCGCCGTCGCCACCGACCAGGAGACAACGTTCAGCGTCCGGCTTGATCCGCCGCCGCAGGCCAAACCCGCAACGTACCGGTTTGTGCTGGAGGCTAAGGGCCAGGATGCGACGGCTAACCTGCCGCTGGCCCTAACCTTTGGCCAGGTGGTCCCGGCGCGCCTGGGGCTGTCGGCGGAACTTCCGGTGCTGCGCGGCAGCGGATCCTCGAGCTTCAAGTACCGGGTCACGCTCCGCAACGACAGTGATCAGGACCTGCTGGCCAACCTGGAAGCGGTGACGCCCAAGGGGTTCCAGGTCACGTTCACCATCGCATTCGGCAGCCAACAGGTCACGAGCCTGCCGATCAAAGCCGGAGAGTCGAAGGATCTTGACGTTGATGTGGCGCTGCCGCAAGAAGTGCCGGCCGCCACCTACAACGTGACCGTACGCGCCGTCGCCGGCGAGGCGAGGGCCGAGCAGAAGCTGACGCTGGAAGTCACAGGCCGTCCGGACCTGTCCGTCACCACGCCGGATGGCCGCCTGTCTGGATCGGCGATTGCCGGGAGGGAATCGCCGATCAAGATCGTCGTCAAGAACCGCGGTGGCGCGCCGGCGCGCAACGTCGAGGTGTCATCGTTTGAGCCGACGGGCTGGCAGGTCAAGTTCGATCCGAGCCGCATCGACGAAATCAAGCCGAAAGGCGAGGCCCAAATCAACGCCACGATCAAGCCGGCGTCGAAGGCCATCGCCGGAGACTACATGCTGACGCTGCGGGCGAACGCCGGCGACTCCTCGGCGTCAGCCGACTTCCGCGTCACGGTGGACATCACCAAGGGCTTGGGCCTTGTGGCAATTCTGGTGATCGCCGTCGCCGTGGGCGTGCTCGGGCTTGTGGTAACGCGTTACGGACGGCGATGAGCGCGGTCATCGAGACCGAGGGTCTCACCAAGAAGTACGACGATGTCGTGGCGGTTCAGGACCTGAACCTGAGCCTGCAGGCCGGCGAGGTCTTCGGCCTGCTGGGCCCCAACGGGTCGGGCAAGACGACCACGATTCTCATGCTGCTCGGGCTCACCGAGCCTACCTCGGGCGTCGCCCGCGTCCTCGGCCTGGATCCGCTGCGGAGACCGCTGGAGGTGAAGCGGCGTGCCGGGTATCTGCCTGACTCCGTTGGCTTTTACGATGAGCTGACCGCACGCGAGAATCTGCGCTATACCGCCAGGCTGAACGCGATCCCGCGGCCCGCGGTCGAGACGCGTATCGACGGGGTCCTGGCCCGCATGGGATTGAGGGATGTCGGCGACCGGCTGGTCTCGACGTTCTCGCGGGGCATGCGCCAGCGGTTGGGGCTGGCCGACGTGCTCCTGAAGCAGCCCCAGGTGGCGATCCTCGACGAGCCGACCGTTGGACTGGACCCTGCGGCTGCGCAGGAGTTTCTGCAGATGATTCTGGGATTGAAGGCCGAGGGCATCACCGTCCTGCTGTCGTCGCACCAGCTGTATCAGGTGCAGGCCGTGTGCGATCGTGTAGGGCTCTTTTCGCGCGGCCGGCTCGTGCTCGAAGGAACCGTGGAAGCGCTCAGCAAGCAGGTGATCGGCGGCGCCTACCGGATCCACGTTGAGGCCAGTGGCGACGGCCTGGAGAAGTCCCTGAGCGGCATTGCCGGCGTGGCGCGCGTCGTCACCGAACGGCCCGGCAGCTATCGCCTCGAAGCCCAGCAAGACTGCCGCAGCGAGGTCGCGCGCCGCGTGGTGGCCGGCGGCGG
>JBGPLF010000321.1:0-3502 GCA_041486265.1 bacterium | reverse complement strand
GTCACCGTCGGCCTGCGCAAAGCGCGCGAGGTCCACCATCAGGGGGATGGTCCAGATGCGCTCAGCCTGCACGCCGAGTTCGATGAGCTTCCCCCGCTCGACGGGCGATTCGACCCGCACGGTGTCCGCGCGGCGCACCAGAACCTTACCGAGGCGGTGCAGCACCCGTGCCTCTGGGCCGGACGCCAGGAATGCCGGGTTGTCGAAGAAGCTACTGAAAAGCATCACGTTGAGCGGAATCCCGTGGCGGCGTCGAAGCCGGTAGCCGACGAGGGCGGTCGTGAAGGGATCCTGCGCGGTCAGCAGGTCGACGCGGTTGCGCTCGATGATCTCACCGGCGATGCGGTGGGCATCGAGCGGAAAGTGAAAGCGCGTGCGCGACCCTGTGGGATATGCGATCAGGTTCTCTGCCAGCGCCCGGGGCTGATAGCCGCGGCTGCGCAGAGAGTACACCACGTACCACAGGTGGCCCAGGGCCTGCGCGTACTGGCGCTGGCGCCACACCCCGTCGCCAATCGCGGGCCCGTCGGCGAGCAGTGACTGGTCGAGGCTGATACCGAGGATGTTCACTCTGCCGCCTTCCGGGCAACCACGAAGTAGCTCATCACCCACTTCTCCCGGTTGGGCGCGAAGCGGCGGTCGGCCAGGCCATCCAGCAGCGACGCCAGGAAGACGGCCGAGATCCACATCGGACGCCGCTTTAATGCGGGCTGCAGCAGATTCGCCACCGAGAGGAAGAGCCCGCCATGGGGGACCACCATCACGTCGCGAAACCCGCCCTCGTCCACCAGCAGGCGCACCAGGCTGCTGCGCGAGAACCGGAAGTAGTCGTCGACGAAAAACTCCTTCTCCGCTTTGGTGTGCACGCCCGCCAGGAACGGTACGGCCATGTAGAGCACGCCGCCCGGGCGCAGGACGCGGCCGATCTCGCTCAACACGCGGCGGTGATCGAAGATGTGCTCGAGCACGTTCAAGAGCAGCACGACGTCGAGCGCGCCCGTCCCGAACGGCAGCGCCTGCTCGATGTCCGCGACCACATCGGGGCGATTGTCGAGGACTCGGTCGAGCTTCAGGAGCCGCGCATCCGGCGCCAGCGAGACGAACTGCCAATAGTTAGGATGTTTGCCGGCGCCGACATCGAGGACGCGGCCGCCGAGCGCCGGGATGCCCGCCAGCTCCAGGTTCATCAATGTGCGCGGGAGGGTGGTCCGGTCGCGCCAGAGGCGTCGCAGCAGCGTCCTAAGGTTGGGTCGGCGGGCTGTCAAGGTCGTAGCAGATTGCGGACCGCCTCAACCACATACGCCAGCGTGTCATCTCCCATCGACGGGTAGAGCGGCAGCGTCACCATCCGCCGGCCGATGGCCTCGGTAACCGGCAGCAGACCCGGGCCGGTGCCGTACTGCTGCCGGTACCAGGTAAAGAGATGCACCGGAGGATAGTGGATGCTGGTCTGTATGGCCCGGCCGCGCATCCCTTCCATGAACGCCCGGCGGTTGACCCGCTCGTCGAGCAAGATCGGAAAGATGTGATGGGTGGGGTCTCCCCGGGGATGCGAAAAAGGCATCGCCAGTCCCGGCAGACCCCGCAATCTCTCGGCGTACAGGCGGGCCGTCGCACGCCGTCGCGCGTTGTTTCGGTCAAGCTTCCTGAGCTGCGCCAGACCGATGGCGGCGTGGAGATCAGTGATGCGGTAGTTGTAACCCAGGTCCAGCACGTCGTACGACGACGCGTGTCCCGCGTGGCGCTGCCAGGTGACGGTGGTCATCCCGTGCGACCGCAGGCGCCTGGCGCGTTCGGCCTGCTCTGCCTGCGAGACCACCACCATCCCGCCTTCGGCCGACGTCATGTTCTTGTTGGTAAAGAAGCTGAAGCATCCGGCCTCACCAAACGTGCCCGCCGCCTTCCCGCCGGCGCGCGCGCCGGGCACATGGGCGGCATCCTCCACGATCGCCAGGCCGTGCTCGCGGGCGAGCGCCTGCAGCGCGTCCATGTCGCACAGGAACCCCCCATAGTGCACCGGGAAGATCGCGCGGGTCGCGGGCGTGATCTTCTTGCGCGCATCGTCGGGGTCGATCGTCCAGTCGTCCAGGCTGCTGACGTCCACGAACACCGGGCGGGCCCCGGTGTAGACGATCGCATTGACGCTGGCCACGAACGTGAGCGACGGTACCAGAACCTCGTCGCCGGGGCCCAGGCCGATCAGACGGCCGGCAACGTGCAGCGCGGCGGTTCCCGACGACACGGCGACGGCGTAAGGAGCGCCGAGGTAAGCTGCGAACGCATCCTCGAGTGCGCGCGTGGCCTCGCCCATCGTCAGCCACCCGGAGTCCAACACCCGCAGCACTGCGCGCCGTTCCTCGTCGTCCAGGTCGAGGTCGGCAAGGGGCACCTTCCAGTCAATCGACATGGAACTCAGCCCGCCGGGCGAGGAATTCGTCGGTCGCGCGCGCGAAGTCGTCGTGCCGACCGACGTCCAGCCAGAAGTCGTCCGACGGATACGCAATCACCGGCTCGCCAGCGCGCAGCAGCGCCAGGACCAGATCGGGGAAGTCCAGGTGCTGCCCCGGCGGGATGTGGCGCAGCACCCTCGGCTCATAGACGTAGATCCCCATGCTCACGCGATACTGCAGCAGCGGCTTCTCACGGTAATCTACGACGCGGGAGTCGCCGTCCACTTCCATGACTCCCAGGTCGACCTGGACATCCTTGCGGTGCATCGCCACTGTGAGCGCCGCAGCCCGGTCTCGATGATAGGCAACGAGCCGGCGGAAATCCATCGTGGTCAGGACGTCGCCGTTGGCCACCAGGAACGTGCCGGTCAAACCCGGCACAAGGGCCAGCGAACCGGCGGTGCCCATGGGCTCGGGCTCGACGACGTACGAGAGTCGAACGCCGTCCGGCAGCCTTGTGTTTGCCGCGAAGTAGGCCTGGATGAGTTCGCCAAGATGGCCGATCGAAAGCGTGATGTCGGTAAGCTCATAGAAGGCAAACTGGCGGACCAAGATCTCCACGATCGGCAGATCGGACACGGGAACGAGCGGCTTCGGCAGGATCGCCGTGTAGGGTGCCAGTCGCGTCCCCTTCCCCCCGGCCAGGATCACGACCTTCATATCGCGTACACGCCTGGCCGGTACAGCTCGAGATGCCCACGGAGCCAGTCGATCGTGGACGCCAGCCCCTGCTCAAAGGGCACCTCCGGCTGCCAGCCGAGGACCTGGCGGGCCAGCGAGGCGTCGGCGATGAGTCGCTCGACCTCACTCGGCGCCGGCCGCACCCGCTGCTGCTCGACCTCAACCTGCAGGCGCAGATCCAGCACCTGCCCAATCATCTTGACGAGGCCGTCGATCGAGATCTCGCGCCCGGAGCCGAGGTTGAAGACCCGTCCCTCGACCCCCTCCACCTCGCCGGCGCGCAGGAAGCCGTCAACCGTGTCGCCCACATAGGTGAAGTCGCGCGTCGGGTGCAGCGATCCCAGCCTGATTGCCCCTCCCGCGAGCGCCTG
>JBGPLF010000320.1:0-3533 GCA_041486265.1 bacterium | reverse complement strand
CTTCGTTGATCTCCGGCCAGGTCAGGAGTTCGTACCGAGACTGCTGTGCCACTGAGGGACGGACGCTCTCGCTCATGAGATCACCTCCATGGATTACTTCGAGATTTCCTGAGCGATGACCGCAACCACATCGCCCTGCGCGGTCTGCGCGCGGAAGCGCCGGACCAGGAGGTACCCGTCCTGGTTGGCGGTGATCTCCACCGCCGGTTCGTCGATGCGCTCGAAATCATGGATCAAGGCGACGGGCTGGCCCTTCTTCACGAACGTACCCAGCGGAACCAGAGGCTCGCTGATCCCGCTGATGGGCGCCGTCATCCACATCTCGAGATCGGTGGACGAGACGAAGCGCTGGCGGTCGTATTCAGGCGACAGCAGATTCTCCACGGGCCCGCGCATCAGGCCGTGGAGGCGCATGACGTTAAGCACGCCGTGGTGAGCCCAGCGCACGCCCTGCAGATCCGTCGATGCGCCGTAGCCAAACTCGCCACCGAGGGTGATCTTGCCCAGCGCCTCGGCGTGCTCGGTGAGCAGCCCGGTCCCCATGCCTTTCGCATAGATCCAGACCCAGGGCATGCCGAACGCAAACCCCGTTTCGCGCATGGCCGCAAACTGCGCGGGGTTATCGACAAGGTGGAATGAGGCGCACCGCGCGATCTCGTACGTGTCGCCGGCCGCGTGGATATCGAGGACCACGTCGGCGCGCGGGAGCACTTCGTCGCTGATGAAGCTGGCAATCCGGCTGGTGATGGTGCCGTCCGCGCGCCCGGGGAACGCGCGGTTCATGTTGCCGCCATCGAGCGGCGAGTCGCGTCTGGCGGCCTGGAGCGCCGGCACGTTGAGCGCCGGCACGACGATCAGCCGGCCGGCAGCCAGGCCGGCAGCCTCGAGGTCCGCAATCACGTGCTTGAGACCCACAGGACCTTCGTATTCGTTTCCATGGGTGCCGCCGATCGCCACGACCGTCTTGCCGGGGCGAGACGCGCAGATCACGCACAGCGGAATCCGCACTCGGCCCCAGGTGCCGTCGAGCGTGAACGGAATGTGGTACAGTCGTTTGCCCGGCGCATCCCAGTCGATGCGGGATGCGGGGGTCGTGTCGAGAATCATCCTTACCCCTCCTTCCGGAATGGCGGGGCCGGAGGCTCATGCGCCCCCGGCCCCGGCCGTTGAATGGTGCGGCTACTTATCCAGCCAGACGTCGGTGAAGAAGAGCCGCTGTTGCGGGTGGATGGTGAAGCCCTTCACGTACTTGTAGGAGGCGTGCATGAAGACTTTGCCGCCCACGATGATCGCCGGCTGGTCCTCGGCAATCATCCGCTGAAGATCCTGCAGGGCCGCCTTGAACTGATCCGGGTTGGCGATCCCCCGGGCGGCTTGGAGCTTGTCGTAGAACGCCGGGTTGACCTTCGCGTACTGCAACGCCTGGCCGTTGAGCTTGCCATACGGGTGATTGAGCTGATCGTACGGATTAGGTTTGGGGACGATCCACGTCAGGCCGCCCTGGAACTTAAACGGCGGGGTGAGCACCTGGGCCACGTACTGCCCGATCTCGATCGGCCGCAGATTCACCCGGAACCCGACGTCCTTCAGCGACTGCTCGACGGCCTGCGCGACGATGTCCTCGGCGAAGCCGGTGTGGTACACAAGTTCGAACTCGGGGTTGGGATTGCCGGATTCGGCCAGGAGCTGCCGCGCCCGGTCCGCGTTGCGCCGGCCGTAGTCGGGTACGCCCGCCAGGAAGAACGGATTGGTCTTAGGCATCGCCGTGCCGCGTGCGTCGTGCAGGCCGAACAGCAGCGTCTTGATCTTGGCGCGATCGATGGCCAGGCTGGCCGCCTGCCGGACACGCTTATCGTTGAACGGCGGGTTGACGTCGCTCAGGCAGAAGTAGACAAGAGCCACCGCTTTGTCGCCGCGAACCTCATACACCGTCACGTCCCGGTTCGTCTTGAACTGCGCGACGCTGGCGATCGGGAACACGTCGATAAGGTCCATCTGGTTGTTGAAGAACTGGAGCTGCCGGACGGTGTCGTCTGGGATGATTCGCATGTTCAAACGGTCCAGGTAGGGCTTGCCGGCGACGTGGTAGTCGGGGTTGCGTTCCAACTGGAAGCCCTGGGCGCGGTCCCAGCGGACCAGTTTGAAGGGGCCGGTGCCGTTGGGTTTCGTGGCCAGATCAGCGTCGGAGGTGCCCTTCTTGGCCAGCCACACGTCCACCAGGGTGTCGGAGAAGATGTTGTCCGGGCTCTTCATGATGACCCGGACGGTGCGGGCATCCGCCACCTCGACGCGGTCCACCAGCGTCATCAGCGCGAACGTGCGGCCCGAGGTCGGCTCCGCCGCTTTCTCCAGCGACCACTTGAGGTCCTCGGCCGTGGCCGGGCTGCCGTCGTGGAACTTCATGTTGGGCCACAGCCGCAGGGTGTAGGTCAACCCGTCGCGCGAGACCTGCCATGATTCGAGCGCGCCGGTGTTGACGAGCGCAAACGTCTGGAGATTGTAGTTCAGCAGCGTCTCGTTGGTCGCGTGCAGGACGTTGCGCTCGACGTTGAACCGGAAGACGAACGGGTTCAGGGTGGCCGCGTCGGCGTTGAGGCCGACGGTCAGGGTCCCCCCTCGCTTCGGCTGCACTTGGGCCGATGTCGAAGAAATTGAAGGAACCAGCGCCAGTGCCACCAGCAGAGCCACTGCCCATAGGACTACGAGGCCCCTTCTCATGGCTAGCACTCCTTTGGGGAAGCTTTTAGAGTTGCCAGGGTGCTTCGACAACCCTCGCGCCCGTCCTGCCCGGAATCAACCAACAGCCTCACGGCATCTTAGGGTCCCCTGTTTCCATACCAGCTTTCCAATCGAGCACAGGAAGTTGGCGGTGAGGAACTTGTTTCGCATTTCCTTCAGAACGATTAGGCTCTGCTTGAGCAACGCCGTAGCCGCGCATAGTCGCCCAGGGCAAGTTTAGTTGCGCGCAGGTTCTACTGCGGGCCGTCTCTCCTGGCCATGTCGATCACCCGTTGGGCGACAGCCCGTCCCAACGCCAGGCCGGTTACCACGTCGGTACGGTAGTGAATCCCCGCCCAGATCCGAGACTCCGCCGCCTGATCGGCGAGTGCGTTGATCATCTGGGCATCGCGCGGGAACAGGTACGCGATGGTCCCGGCCGCAGCGGATGACAAGCAGCCGTGCGCCGCCGGGTAACTCGGGTGGTTGGGCGTCGGGAACAGCGGCCTCCAGTTAGGGTCGAGCTGGAACGGGCGAATCTGCCAGTAAGCGTACTTCGCGTCCCAGCAGCCCACCATGGCATCATAGGTCGCGATGCTCACCAAGGCGTAAGCGCGAGCCACGCGCGGTGGGTTGCCGTCAAGCCGGTACTCCAAAATCCTCGTGGTGAGTTGCTCATTCCAGTACCAGTAGTTACGCAGTCCCCCGACGGCATACTCCCAGAAAAAGGCGTCCCCGTTGGTTTTGGGTGTTCGCTGGAAGTTCCTCAATTCGGTCATCTCCGTGGCCATCTGAGGAGAATCGTAGGCCGGTGG
>JBGPLF010000319.1:0-3558 GCA_041486265.1 bacterium | reverse complement strand
TTGGATTCGGGCACAAGCAGACCGCGCGCCGATAGCGCCCGCGCGGTTTGCGCGACGGCGAGCGCGCCTGGCACCGGACGCACCGTGCCATCGAGGCCGAGCTCACCCAGGGCCACGTAGCCCCTGGCGGCCTCTTGAGAAAGTTGACCGGTGGCGATCAGTATGGCGAGCGCGATCGGCAGATCGAACGCCGGCCCCTCCTTGCGCCGGTCCCCCGGGGCCAGATTCACCACGGTCCGGCGCGGCGGCATCTCGCAACTGGAGTTGCGGATGGCGGTCCGCACGCGCTCTCGCGCCTCCTGCACCGCCGCATCGGGAAGCCCGACAATCGTAAAGGAGGGCAGGCCCGGTCCGACGTCCACCTCGACAGATACGGGCCGCGCCTCCAGGCCGACGATGGTCGCGCTCATCATGGTGGCCAGCATGGCAGCAGTCAGGACTCCCATGCTCTGTATCGGCCTGACCTCGCGATCTTGCGGGGGCGGCCTGCGGGGGAGGTGCGTTGCAGTTTGCAGCGGGCTCCGGGCGCGGCCGCTCGGAACAGTTACTGCGGGCGGGCCATCACGAACACCCAGTAGACCTTGTACCATCCCGGTGGACGCGCAAATCCGTTCTTCAACCTATGGCTCGGGTGGCCCTGAGGGTCCATCATAGGAGTCAACATAGCGCAGAGAATGACAGGATTACGCAGGATTCTATAGAATGGACCAGAGCACGGCTATGGCAGAACAACACCCAAATCGCTGGCTATCCCTGGGCGAAGCCGCCTCAATCCTGGGCGTCGACGAGGCCACGCTGCGCCATTGGGCCGACACCGGCAGGGTCAAGACCTTCCGCACGCCGGGTGGCCACCGCCGCTTTCAACAGGAGGACCTGCGCTCGCTGATCCAGCAGGAGGTTCCCCGGGTCGAGAACCTGGGCAACCTCGTGGAGCGCCGCAGCGCCAAATTGCTGGCCGGAACCCCCGCGAAAGCCCTGCACACCCGCCCGTGGTTTCCTTTCCTGGACGAGAACGTGCGGGCGCGGGCCCGCGATCACGGGCGGAGGTTATTCGCCGCCGTCGTGGACTTCGTTGCCAAACCGGTCGCGCGAAAGACGATCAGGGCAGAACTGCTTGACCAGGGCCGCCGGTACGGCATCGAACTCCAGCGGGCGGGCATGAGCCCGGGCGATGCGGCCGAGGCGTTCGGCTTCTTCCGTCATCTCGTGCTGAAGACGGTCACCGAACCCCGCGGACGCGGCGGCATGTTGGACGAGGATCAAGCCAGGACGCTGCTCGACGTCAGCGATCTGCTCGATGTGGTCTTCCTGACCATGCTACGGGCCTGGGATACTCGGGGCCGCCGCCCGCGGCCCCGCCTGCAGGGAGCACGGCATTGAGCGTGCGGGTCGGGACGCGCGGCAGCGCGCTGGCGCTGGCGCAGGCCGGGCTCGTGACGGCGGCGCTCGAGCGCCTCGGGATGACCTGCGAGGTCGTCACCGTTCACACTCGAGGAGACCGCCATCCGACTCAGCCAACGGCAGCGCTCGGAGTCGGCGCATTCGTAAAGGATCTCGAAACCGCCCTGCTCGACGGCCGCATCGACTTGGCCGTGCACAGCGCGAAGGACCTGCCGGGTGAGGCTACGGATGGCGTTGTCCTGGCCGCGTTCCTGCCGCGCGAGGACCCGGCCGATGTCCTGATCACACGCGATGGCGCCGGGCTACGCACACTGGCGGCTGGTGCGGTGGTCGGCACGGACAGCCCGCGGCGACAGGCGTTCCTGCTGGCGGCGCGTCCTGATCTCGTGGCGCAGGGGATCAGGGGCAATGTGGACACGCGGCTGCGAAAGCTGCAGGCCGGAGAGGTTGACGGACTGGTTCTGGCCGCAGCCGGGCTGGCCCGGCTCGGCCTGACAGACCGGATCGTGGAACGACTCGATTCGTCGGTGATGCTGCCGGCGGTCGGGCAGGGCGCGGTGGCCGTACAGACGCGAATAGATGCTGTGGACCTGCGGCACCGCTTGCTCGCACTCGACCACGGGCCGACCCGGTCCGCTGTAGAGGCCGAGCGTGCCTTCCTCGCGACACTGGGCGGAGGATGCGAGCGGCCGATCGCCGCGCTGGGCGCCGTCGACGGTGAATCTCTCATCCTCGACGGCGCGGTCCTGGATCCAGCCGGCACGCAGGTGGTGCGCGATCGGGCCGGAGGGCTCATCACAGATCCGACAGGATTGGGCGCGGCGCTGGCAGTGCGGCTGCTGGCCATGGGCGCGGAACGGCTGCTGCTCGAGGTGACGCCGTGACGAAGCCAAACACGCCTCGCGCGGCACAACACGGGGAACCACTCGCGGGCCGGCGGATCTTGATCACACGGCCGCGCGAGCAGAGCCGCGCGCTCGCCGACCGGCTGCGCCGTCTAGGCGCGGCGCCAGTTGTGGCGCCCACGATCCGCATCATCGCGCCGGAAGCCGGGGGACCACTCGACCGTGCCCTGCGGCGGGTCCATCAATACTATTGGATCATGATCACCAGCGCGAACGGCGCGCGGGCCTGCCTGGACCGCGCGCGGGCCTTGAATATCGATCTGGCCGCGATCCCAGGTGTGCGCTGGGCCGCGATCGGACCGGCGACGGCCGCGGCTCTGCGCGCGGCCGGCATTGCGATTGCCCTGGTGCCGCGGCGGTACCTCACGGAGGCGATCGCGCGCGAACTCGATGACGTCGCCGGACGGCGTATCCTGCTCCCGCGCACCGACGCGACGGGGCCGACGCTCGCGGACGCGCTGCGGGCGCGCGGCGCCGCCGTTGATGAGATCACGGCGTACCGCACGGTGGCCGCGCCCGCGCGATCGCATGCGCGGATCCGCCGTATCATCACGAGGCGCGAGGTGGACACGGTGACCTTCACCAGCGCCTCCACGGTCCACGGGCTCGTGCGCCTGCTGGAGGACGACCGGGAGGCCTTGCGGACGATGACGCTCGCCTGCATCGGGCCGGTCACCGCGGCCGCGGCGATTGAAGAAGGCTTCCAACCCGCCCTGATTGCCGACGAGCACACCATTGAAGGACTCGTCCGCGCCCTGGTGGCCCACCACGCCACCGCCGATCACGCGCGACATGATCGCAAACGCGACAAAGGAGATCACCATGCCCGAGATCGCGCTGCGCGCTAATCTGGTCCGCCGTCCCCGCCGGCTGCGACGAACGGGGAATCTGCGGCGTCTCGTCCGGGAGACACGGCTGCATCCCGCGGGCTTTGTGGCGCCGCTGTTCGTCCGCGCGGGACGGGCGGTGCGCGAGCCGATCGCATCACTGCCGGGCCAGATGCGCTTTTCGCCCGACGAACTGAGCCGGGAAGTGGACCGGCTGGTCGAACTGGGCGTCGGGGCCATCCTCCTGTTCGGCGTGACCGACAAAAAGGATCCCGACGCCAGTCAGGCGTACACCGACGACGGGGTCGTTCAGGAATCGCTGCGCTCGCTGCGCCGCCAGCACCCGTCGCTGGTGATCATGACCGATGTCTGTCTGTGCGGCTACACCGACCACGGCCACTGCGGCGTGGTCAGGGGCGGACAGG
>JBGPLF010000318.1:0-3603 GCA_041486265.1 bacterium | reverse complement strand
AGCCACATCCTCGAGGAGGTGCTGGCGATCGCCGATCGCATCACGGTGCTGCGGCGCGGCCGCACCGTCGGGACCCTGGCAGCCCGAGCGGCCACGAAGGCGCAGATCGCCGAGATGATGGTGGGCCGGCCGGTGCTCATGGACCTCCCCGTTGTCCCGTCGGAGCCCGGCCCCGTGCGGCTCCAGGTGGACGGCGCCGTGGTGATGGGCGCGCGCGGCCGGCCGGTGGTGCGCGGCGTCTCGTTTGCCGTGCGGGGCGGTGAGATCCTGGGGATCGCCGGCATCGAGGGTAACGGGCAGACCGAGCTCGTGGAAGCCGTGGTGGGCCTGCGGCCGCTGACCTCCGGCCGCCTCATGATCATGAGCGAAGACGTGACGAGCTTGGGGGTCAGGTCGATCCGGCTGCTCGGGGTCGCGCATATCCCTGAGGACCGGCACCGCCGCGGGCTGGTCCTCCCAATGGACGTCTGGGAGAACCTCATCCTGGGACACCACATCCGGCCCGTGTTCGGGCGGGGTCCGGTGCTCGACCGGGTCGCGATCGGCCGCTTCGCCGAAGAGCGTGTCGCGCGCTTCGATGTCCGGACACCGTCGCTGCGCACGCCGGCCCTCGCCCTTTCCGGCGGGAACCAGCAGAAGGTGGTGGTGGCCCGCGAGTTTGGCTTCGACCCCAAAATACTGATCGCAGCGCAGCCGACCAGGGGGCTCGACATCGGCGCGACCGAGTTCGTGCGCCGCCAGATCCTCGACGCGCGCGCCAGCGGGATGGCCGTGGTGCTCGTCTCCGCGATGCTGGACGAGATTCTTTCGCTGGCTGATCGGGTAGCAGTCATCCACGCGGGTCAGATCGTCGCGGAATTCCTGCGCGGCGACGCGACCCCGCGCGAGATCGGCCTGTACATGACCGGCGCGCGCCAGGCCGGGAGCCCCGCGTGAGCGCGCGGCTGCGGCTCGGCCTGCTGCAAATTCTCGCGCCGCTCCTGGCGATCGGCTTCGGCGCGCTGGTGGCGTCGGCGATCATCCTGGCCATCGGCAAGGATCCGTTCGAGGTCTACGGTCTGATGCTGCGGTTCAGCTTCACCCGCGCGGACAGCGTTGCGGCGATCTTCTTCAAGGCCACCCCGCTCATCTTTGCCGGCCTGGCGTGTGCCCTGGCGTTTCGCGCGAACCTCTGGAACATCGGCGTGGAGGGGCAGTATTACGTGGGCGCCTTTGCCGCGTCGCTGGTGGGTTTCACCATTCGGGGGCTGCCCGCGGCGATTCACCTGTCCCTGGCGGTCGCGGCGGGGATGGCCGGGGGCGCGCTCTGGGCGTTTATTCCCATCGCGCTCAAACTGCGGCGCGGCGCGCATGAGGTCATCACGACCATCATGATGAACTACATCGCCGGGGCCCTGGTCCTCTACCTGCTCGCCGATGTCTTTCGCGATCCGACGCAGGCTGGTACGCCGCGCGTCCGGACGCCGCTCTTTGCGGACAGCGCCCGCGTGCCGCTGCTGGGACCGCTGCTCGCGCGATTTGGTCTGGACGTGCCCACGTATTCAGCTTTGAACTGGTTCCTGCCGGTCGGCCTGGTCATCTGCGCCGTGATCGCCTACGTGCTCGCCCGCACCCGTTTTGGGTATGAGGTGCGGGCCGTCGCGCTGAATCCATTGGCGGCGGAGACCGCCGGCATCCGGCTCGCGCGCGTCCAGTTCCTGATGTTCATGGCCAGCGGCGCGGTCGCAGGTCTGGTGGGGCTCTCCGATGCGCTCGGGTTCTTCGGGTACTTTGACATCGACTTCCCCAAGGGGTTGGGATTCCTGGGCATCTCTGTGGCCCTGCTGGCGCGCAACGACGCGCTCGGCATCATCCCGGCCGCGCTGCTGTTTGGTTTTCTCGACCGCGGCGCGCAAGGCGTGCAGGTCTTCGCGGGCGTGCCGCGCGAGGTCATCACGATCCTGCAGGCGGTGATCATCCTGGCGATCGTGGTGGGCTACGAGCTCCTGACGCGATATGTCCGGACCCAGCGCAAGCGGGAGGCCGAGCGGGCCATCGCGGGGCCGGTTGCCGCGCCGTCCGGGGCGGGGGAGGGAGGGTAGGCCATCGATCTGCTGGTCTCGCTGTTCAACCTGGCGCTGCTGGCGTCGGCGATTCGCCTGACCATTCCGATTCTGTTGACGGCGATGGGCGCCGTGTGCTCTGAGCGCGGCGGCGTCGTGAACATCGGGCTCGAAGGCATCATGATTATGGGGACGTTTTTCGGCGCGGCGGTCACCTATGCCGTCGGCCAGGCGTTCCCCGCGGCGGGCGGCGCGGCGTCAGCCATCGCGCCGATCGTCGGGATGCTCGCGGCCATGGCCGCGGGCGTGCTCTTCTCATTGATCCATGCCGTCGTCACCGTGACGTTTAGGGTGGACCAGATCATCGCCGGCGTCGCCCTGAATCTCCTGGCCGCCGGGCTGGCGCGATTCTTCAACATCCTGTTCTTCAAGGTGTCGACGCAATCACCCGGGATCAACGGCTTCGCGGCCTGGAGCATCCCGGGACTGCGCGACATCCCGGCGCTCGGGCCGATCGCGACCGGGATCTCACCGATCATCCCGCTCACGCTGGTGCTGGTGATCCTGGGACAGTGGGTACTGCTGCGCACCGTCTTTGGGCTGCGCCTGCGGGCGGTCGGCGAGCACCCGCAGGCCGCAGACACGCTCGGGATCAGTGTTGTGCGCACGCGCTATCTCGGCGTGCTCATCAGCGGCGCGCTCGCCGGGCTCGCGGGCGGGTACCTCTCAATCGAGCAGGGCCGCGGGTATCTCGAGGGGATGACCCAGGGCCGCGGCTTCATCGCGCTCGCCGCGATGATCTTCGGCAACTGGTGGCCAGTCGGCGCGCTGGGCGCGTCGGCGCTGTTCGGATACTTCGATGCGCTGAGCCTGCGGGTCGTGCACACCGCCGTGCCGTACCAGTTCATCACCGCGCTGCCGCACATTGCGACCATCCTCGTGCTGGCGGGGTTCGTACGCCGCGCACGGCCCCCTGCTGCCGACGGCGTTCCCTACACGAAAGAAGAAGGATGACGGCGGCAACCGGCGTCATCGTGGTGGTCGGCGGGGCCCTGGTCGACATTCGCGCGACCACGCGCGCTCAGTGGACGTCCGCGCGCTCGCTACCCGGCCATGCGCGCCTGGCGGCTGGCGGCGCGGCCCGCAACGTCGCAGTCAATCTCGCCCGGTTGGGCCATCGGGTGACGCTGCTGACCGCGGTTGGCAACGATCCGCTCGGAGCCTGGCTGCTTGATGTGACGGCGGCGACCGGCGTTGATGTGGCGCATGCATCTCGTACGTCCTCGATGACGGGGCTCTACGTCACCGTTGGTCCGGAGGGAGGGGAGCCCTGGTGTGTCGCCGATGCCGGCCCCATCGAATCGCTCACGCCCGCCGGCCTCGAGGCGTGGCAGTCCATAATCTCTGACGCGGCCATTGTGGTGAGCGATGCCAATCTCACTGAGGACACCCACCGGGCGCTGGCCGCGGTGACCCGCGGCCGGCCCCGAGTGCTCCTGGCGACCTCGCCTGATAAGGCGGTCCGGCTGCGAGCCATCCTGGAGGGCGCGGTTTTGTTCGT
>JBGPLF010000317.1:0-3619 GCA_041486265.1 bacterium | reverse complement strand
AGGTCGGACACGCCCTGCAGCTTCTTGGTCCGGACCTGCTCGGCGATGCGCTGGATCATCGCCGCCTTGCTGACCATGTAGGGGATCTCGCTGACCACGATCGCTACGCGCCCGCCCCGCAGTTCTTCGAAGGCGGTCTTGGCCTGCACGGTCATGCTGCCGCGCCCGGTGGCGTATGCCGAAAGGATGCCGTCCCGGCCCAGGATGATCCCGCCGGTGGGAAAGTCCGGCCCCTTCACGATTTTCAGCAACTCGTCGATCGCCGTCTTGGGGTCGCCGATGAGCGCGACCAGCGCGTCGACGACTTCCCCCAAATTGTGTGGCGGGATGTTGGTCGCCATCCCCACGGCGATACCGCTCGACCCGTTCATCAACAGGTTTGGCAGCCGTGCCGGCACGACGACCGGTTCTTTCAAGCTCTCGTCGAAGTTGGACGCGAAGGGAATGGTCTCTTTGTCCAGGTCGGCCAGCAGTTCAGCCGCAACGTGCGACAACCGCGCTTCGGTGTACCGCATAGCGCCGGCCGGGTCACCATCAATGCTGCCAAAGTTGCCCTGTCCGTCGACCAGCGGGTAGCGAAACGACCATTCCTGTGCCATCCGAACTAACGCATCGTAGATCGGGACCTCACCGTGGGGGTGCAGTTTGCCCATCACCTCGCCGACGATACGGGCGCTCTTGCGATACGGCGAGTCGGGCCGGACGCCTAGCTCGTCCATCCCGAAGAGGATGCGCCGCTGGACCGGCTTCAACCCATCACGCACGTCGGGTAGGGCCCGGCTGACGATGACGGACATGGCGTAGTCGAGGTAGGAGGTCTTCATCTCCTCCTCGATCGGGCGCGGGACGATTCTTAGCTCTTCGCTGGCCATCTCTGCCTCACGCGCGATTCCTCAGGGGCGCGCCGCCGGCCCGCCTAGACGTCCAGATTCCGGACGTCACGGGCATACTGGATGATAAACTGACGGCGGGGCTCGACCTCTTCGCCCATGAGCTTTTTGAACACCTCGTCGGCCGCCGCAGTATCCTCCAGGTCCACGCGCAGCAGTGTGCGTGTCGCCGGGTTCATCGTCGTCTCCCACAGTTGCTCTGGGTTCATCTCGGCGAGACCCTTGTAGCGCTGCACCTCGGCCTTGGCGCCCTTCCGCTCCAGCGACTGCAGCAGCACCTGCCGCCCCTCGTCCGAGTACGCGTAGGTGCGCTCCTTGCCGTTCTTGACCAGATAGAGCGGCGGCTGGGCGATAAAAACCTTGCCATGCTTGATGAGGTTCTGCATATAGCGGTAGAAGAACGTCAGCAGCAACGTGCGGATGTGATTGCCGTCCACGTCGGCGTCGCACATGATGATGACGCGGTCGTATCGGCGCTTCTCCAGCGAGAACTCCTCGCCCACGCCGGTGCCCAGCGCGGTAATGATCGCGCGGATCTCCTCATGGGCGATCGTCTTGTCCTCGCGGGCCTTCTCCACGTTGAGGATCTTGCCCTGGATCGGCAGGATCGCCTGGAAGTGGCGGTCGCGGCCCTGCTTCGCGCTGCCGCCGGCCGATTCGCCCTCGACAATGTAGATCTCGCATAGGTTGGGGTCGCGCTCGACGCAGTCGGCCAGCTTGCCGGGCAGCGTGCCGACCTCCAACGCGCTCTTGCGCCGAACCAGCTCGCGGGCCTGGCGCGCCGCTTCGCGGGCACGGGCGGCGGTCAGCACTTTCGCCACAATTCGCTTGGCGTCCGGCGGATGTGTGATCAGGTATTCTGACAAGGCGTCGGCAACGACCGATTCGACGATTCCTTTGACTTCGGTGTTGCCCAGCTTGGTCTTGGTCTGCCCCTCAAACTGGGGTTCGGCCAGTTTGAGGCTGAGAACGGCGGTCAGGCCCTCGCGCATGTCCTCACCGGTCAGCGGGGGGTCGCTCTCCTTCACGAGACTAACGCGCTTGGCATACTCGTTGATCGACCGGGTCAGCGCCGATCGAAACCCAACCAGATGCGTCCCGCCTTCGGTCGTCGGAATGGTGTTTACGTAGGTCAGCATGTGCTCGACGTAGCTGTCGGTATACTGGATCGCGGCCTCGACCTCGACGCCGTCCCGCTCGCGCTTTGCGGGAATGACGTCCGTCAGCTTTGTCTTGGTGCGGTTCAGGGAAACCACCAGTTCCTGAATCCCGCCGTTGTGCTTGATCGTCGCCTTGCGCCCTGTTCCCTCGTCAACCAGACGGATCTCGAGACCGGCGTTGAGATACGCGATGTCTTCCAGGCGTTTTGTCACGACGTCAAACACGAACTCGGCGGTGGTCATAACCTGCGGGTCGGGCTTAAACGTGACCTTGGTCCCGCTCGGCTGCTCAGCGCCCCGCTCACTGCGGAGCGCCCCCTGCGGCCTGCCGCGTACAAATCGCTGCCGGTAGGTCTTTCCCTCGCGGTAGACTTCGACTTCCAGCCACTCCGACAGGGCGTTGACGACCGAGACGCCTACACCGTGCAGGCCGCCGGAGATCTTGTAACCGCCCCCGCCGAACTTGCCTCCGGCGTGTAGGGTCGTGAGCACGACCTCCACCGCGGATTTGCCGACCTTGGGGACGTTGTCGACCGGGATGCCCCGGCCGTCATCGAGAACCGTAGCGCTTCCGTCGGCATGCAGAATGACGTCAATCCGGGTACAGGCGCCGGCCAGCGCCTCATCAACCGAGTTGTCCACCACCTCGTAGAGCAGGTGGTGAAGACCGTCCGGCCCGGTGCTGCCGATATACATCGCCGGCCGCCGCCGAACACCCTCCAGTCCCTCCAGTACCTGGATTTGTTCGGCGGTGTATCCGGGGGGTTCAACCATCAGCCCACGCTCCACGCATGCAAATGGGCACACGCGTCAGCGCGCATGCCCAACGAAAAGCGTACCATTCTGCGGCGGGGGTGTCAACGGTGGAAACCCTTGTCCTGTCTATCTCTCCGGCGTTTCCCTGTGTGGGAAATGGCCCAGCTCCCGGATCCGTTTGGCAACAGTTTCCGGTGAGATGGCCGCCAGACACACCCCGCTCGTCGTGACCACGACAGCCCGGGCCTCCTCTACGGCCGCCGCGGTTCCATCAGCCCGCCCCCCGCTGGCTCGCTCGAGCAACGCCCGAGCTCCGGGCGAGTGCAGGAGGCGCCGGGCATCCAGGATCGCCACCACCTGTCGAACGTCAACGACCGCATCGCCTCCCAGGTGCACAAACACGCGGCGGCCTCCTCACCGTACCCGTGTCGTGCTTCGCCCACCCGCCGCGGCCGGCAGGCGCCGGCGGGCCACCGGGACGACTTCGGTGATCACGTCTTCGCCCAACTCTCGCGCCAGCGCCGCCACGAGGTGCGGACGGCGCAGGCGGATCTCCTGCCCCACCGTGGGATGCGTAACGCCCACCAGCAGGCGGCCGCCGCGCAGGGCGACCGGTGCGCTCGCTTCGGCCATGGCGGGCCCGACGAGCCTCGCCCAGGCAGCCTGGGCGCGCGCCAGCCGAGCGGCCGGCTCCAGGCCCCAGCCCCGAACCGCCGCCTTCAGAATGTCTCGAATCGGGGTGACCATGCCTCCTCCGTGACAGTTCCGGCCTCGACCCTGCACACGTGGACCCCGCGCCCTCCCGCAGGAATT
>JBGPLF010000316.1:0-3643 GCA_041486265.1 bacterium | reverse complement strand
CGTAGGTCATCCCGAGGCGGCCGGCGGCAGACGCGCCCTCGGCCATCGCCTCGAGCATGCCGCGTACGCCTAGCAGCGTGAACCCGCGCCGCCCTCCGACGCGCACCTCAATGTGGCGCACTGTCTGTGCTCCCGCCTCACCGATCAGTTCCGCCGTGATGGCCGCGATGTTAGCTCGGGTATAGGCGGCGTCTGGAATACGGCTGGAGCGGCTGGCATACCGGAGGCGGCGCAGGCGGTCGTACCCCGCGAACAGTGAAGGATCGGCGATCAGGTGCGCCAGCTCGAGCGGCAGCGGATCGCCCTCACGCCCTTCGAGCAACCGGCGGAGCCGCAGCGACGTTTCAAGATGCAAATGGAGGTCGACTTTGGGAAGCGAGACGATGGGCGAATCTGGTGAGACGTCGGCCACTGCAACCTCCGGAGCGCGGTGCCATTATAGCGGGGCCGGCCGGCGGCCCGCAATCGTAGCCGCCCCAATTGACCGGTCTCGATCCCGCAGGGTGGACTCGGATTTGCTCCAATTTTGATATAGTGAAGGGAGTGTCCCGGGGCGTGCTCCGCCGGTCGGATGCGCACCGGGGTGTGTTCCAGGCTGATCGAAGGAGCGAACGACGGCATGGCCAACCGCACCGCCCGAAAGGACACTCCCAGGGAGCCGGGAGGCGTGGCGAGCGCTGCAAGCCCTCTGCAGGCTGCTGCCCTGAGTTCCACGTTGGCGTGGTATCGGACCATGGTGATCGCCCGCCGCTTCGAAGAGGAGACCGAGCGGGCCTTTCGCCGGGGAAAGATCGGCGGGTACCTCCACGTCTATTCCGGCCAGGAGGCCGTCGCCGCGGGCTTCCTCGCCGAGCTGCGCGATGACGACATCTTCTTCACGGCCTACCGCGACCACACGCACGCGATCTTTCGGGGCGCGGCCCCCGGTGCGGTGATGGCAGAGTTGTACGGCAAATCGACCGGGCTAGCCCGCGGCAAGGGCGGCTCGATGCACATGTTCGACGTCTCCCGCGGCTTCTACGGTGGGTACGGGATCGTCGGCGGGCACATTCCGCTGGCCGTCGGCGCGGCCTATGCGTTGCGCTACCACGGTACCGACCGGGTCTGCCTCGTGTTCCTCGGCGACGGCGCCATGAACACCGGCGTGTTCCACGAGTCGTTCAACCTGGCGGGGCTGTGGGGCAAGGAAGGTCTGTGCCCGCTCGTGATCGTTGTGGAGAACAACGAGTACGGCATGGGCACGTCGGTGGCGCGGGCGTCCGCCGTGATCGATCTGGCCTCACGCTTCAGCGGCTACGCGATTCCCAACGAGCGCGTCGACGGGATGGACTTCATGACCGTCCGTGAAGCAGCGGCACGTGCGATCGCGCAGGCGCGCAGCACCGGCCATCCGATGGCGATCGAGGCCCACACCTATCGCTTCGCCGGGCACGGCGCCGCGGATGTCTTCCAGCCGTACCGCAGCAAGAACGAGATTGAAGACGCGCGGGCGCGCGATCCCGTTGTCATCCTCGAGCAGCGCCTGCGCGGGACTGGCCTGCTCGATGAGACGCGGGTCGCGGCGATCCACGAGGAGGCGGAGCACATCGTGGCCGACGCGGTGCGTTTCGCCGAGGAGAGTCCGCCTCCGCCGCCCGAGGACCTGTACGCGGACGTCTACGGCGACGAGGGCTAGCGCCATGGCCGAACTTTCTTATCGCGACGCGATTCGCTCGACCCTCATCGAGGAAATGGATCGCGATCCGTCGATTGTCCTGCTCGGCGAGGACATTGGCGTCTACCAGGGGACGTTCCGGATCACCGCCGACCTCCTGGCCCGGTACGGCGCGAAGCGGGTCATCGACACGCCGATTTCCGAGGCGGGATTTGTTGGCGCGGCGATTGGGATGGCGATGCTCGGCCTCCGCCCGGTCGTCGAGGTGATGACCTGGAACTTCTCGCTGGTGGCCTTCGATCAGATCATCAACAACGCCGCCAAGGTCCGGTACTTCTCCGGCGGGCAGGTCGACGTCCCGCTGGTGATCCGGGGACCCAATGGCGCGGGCGTGCAGTTGTCCGCGCAGCACTCGCAGAGCGTCGAGGCGTTCTACGCGCACGTCCCAGGGCTGCGTGTTGCCACGCCGGCGACGCCGGCGGAAGCAAAGGGACTGCTCCGCACCGCGATGCGCGGCAGAGATCCCGTCATCTTCCTTGAACACGCGGCCCTCTACAGCCACAAGGGCGACGTTCCCGACGGCGACTTCGCGCTGCCGTTCGGCGCCGCGGAGATCGCCAGACCGGGCCGCGACGTAACGATCGTCGCCTACAGCCGGATGGTGTCCGTCGCCCTGGAAGCGGCAGATCACCTAGCCGAGGATGGAATTGCGGCCGAGGTCATCAACCTGCGCACGCTGCGGCCGCTCGACCACCGGACGATGATCGAATCCGTCAGCCGGACGCATCGCGCGGTCGTCGTGCAGGAGCAGTGGCGGCCGTTCGGCGCCGCGGCCGAGATCGCGGCGACAATCACGGAGGGCGCCTTCGACCTGCTCGATGCGCCCGTCGAGCGCGTCACCGGCGCCGACGTGCCGATGCCCTACGCGCGCAACCTGGAGCAACTTGTCCTCCCGCACGCCGAGGATGTCGTGCGGGCGGCGCGGCGGACCCTCTACCGCGAGGAATCGAAATCGGGCGCGCCGATGACCGAGGGGCGACGCGATGGCTGAGGTCATCATGCCCAAGATGGGCGACGCGATGACAGAGGGCAAGATCCTCCGCTGGATCAAACAGCCGGGTGACGCGGTGTCACAGGGCCAGGCCATCGCCGAAATCGAGACCGACAAGGTGAACGTCGAGATCGAATCCGAGTGGGACGGGACGCTCGCGCGGCTCCTGGTGGGCGCGGGCGAGGTGGCGAGCGTCGGCGCGCCGATCGCGCTGATCACGCGTCCCGGCGAATCGCTCGATAGCCAGGGCGCTCCGGCGCCCGGTGCCGCCGCGGGGGCAACGGCGGGACCCGCACGCGCCGACACCGGCGCAGTCACGTCGGTTGGACCGCAGCCGTCGGCGGCCGCGGCACAGTTATCTCCGGCGGCGGGGGCAGCGAGCGAGGTGCGGGCATCCCCTCTGGCGCGCCGGCTCGCCGAGCAGCACGGCATTGCGCTGGGGTCAGTCAAGGGCACCGGCCCTGAGGGCCGGATCACTAAGGAGGACGTCGACGTCGCGATTGCGGCGTCCTCGCGGGTACCCGCGGGCGCAGCACCGGCGGGCGTACCGGCAGCCTCATCCGCGCTTCCTGCGGGACGCGAGGTCCCGCTCTCGCGCATGCGGGCCACCATCGCGCGGCGCATGACTGAGAGCAAGCAGCACGCGCCCCACTTCTACCTGACCATGTCCATCCTGATGGACGACGCGCTGGCGCTGCGCGGTCAACTGAATGAAGGGTTGAGCGACGGCGAGAAGATCACCGTCAACGACCTGATCGTCAAGGCGGCTGCGCAGACACTGCTGAAATACCCGAACGTGAACGCCTCGTTCGCCGAGACGGCAATCCGCCTCTCCGAAGACATCAATATCAGCGTCGCGGTGGCCCTGCCCGAAGGGTTAATCGTCCCGACGCTGTACCACTGCGACCGCAAGCCGATCTGGCAGATCGCTCAAGAGG
>JBGPLF010000315.1:0-3738 GCA_041486265.1 bacterium | reverse complement strand
GTTCGTCCTGAGCCAGGATCAAACTCTCCGTTGGAATCCTTGAACCTAACTCAAAGGATCCGTTGGCCTTGCGTGCGGCTCCTTGCCACTATGCGGTTGTCAAGGTGCGGGGCGAGATTCAGATGTCTCTCGCAAAGCATCTACTCTTATATCAACCACGCCACCAACTGTCAAGGCCCGCACACCAGATGTACTGGGTCGGGCTGGCGATCACATCGATGGCCCCGTACGCCGTTTCGCTGCATCCCTATTATACCGCAAAACAAGTCCTCGCGGGGTGACTATTCGCGCGGCGGGTGGGGACCGCCGGGGGAACGGCGCCGTGCCGCACGGCAGGAGGTTACCTCTCCCCTGCCCAACCTCCGAGGCTGATGACCAACCTGCTCGTCGCTGCGGTCCTTGCCGTCGTTGCGTGGCGGTTCCGCTGGCTCACACGCGATGGCGCGGCCGCCGCGTGCCTGGTGGGTGCCGCGATTTTGAGTTTCGGCGGCGTGTGGTGGGCGGCCACGCTCGTGACGTTCTTTGTCTCTGGGACGGCGCTGACGGCGGCGGGCCGGGTGCGCAAGACACAGCGCGAGCACCGGGACGGAGGCCGGACCGCCGCGCAGGTGTTGGGCACGGGAGGAGTCGCGGCCGCGATCAGTGTGTTGTGGGGGACAGGGATCGTCCCCCAGCCGCTCCGTACGGCCCTGCCGGCGGCCTTTATTGGAGCTCTGGCTACGGCGGCAGCCGATACTTGGGCCACAGAGTTGGGCATGCTGAACCCGCGTCCGCCGCGGCTGATCACGACGTGGCAGCGCGTCCCGGCCGGCACCTCCGGTGGGGTATCGCTCACCGGTTCGCTGGCCGGCCTCGTAGGCGCGGCCGTGATCGCCGCCGTCGGCGCCCGGTGGAGCTCGCGAGTGTTCCTGGCCGCCACTGCCGCGGGGATGCTGGCGATGTTCCTGGACAGCCTGCTCGGCGCGACGGTGCAGGCCTCGTTTCGGCGATCAGATGGAACGCTCACAGAAGAACCGGGCGACGGTGTGGTCCTTGTCCGCGGGATCGCATGGATGACCAATCCGGTCGTCAATTCTCTCGCCACGCTGGCGGGCGCGCTTGTCGCGGGGGTCCTATCCTAGGAAAGCGCAGGTGCGCGGGATGTGATACCGGACCACCCGTTCACTTCAGCTTGATATCCGCCGCGTTCTCCGGCCCGAGGATGGTGTCAGGCGGGAGCAGGTTGTTGGCGTCCAGGATGAAGGCCAGCACGTCCCAATACTCCTGCTCCTTCAGGGTCCCGGGGTTATCGAAAGGCATTTGCGTGTTGGCGAAATCGAACAACCCCCTCGCCGTCACGTATCCTGAAAGACCGTTGGGGGACCCGATCAGGCGAGGACCCTTGTCGCCCTGACCCTGCTGGCCGTGGCATTTGGAGCAGATCACCTGGAAGGTGCTTGCCGCGCTCGGTCTGGTCGGTCGCCGCGATCGTGATGGCGGGCGGCGCCGCCCCGTGCGCGGCCGCGACGAACAGAGCCAGAAGAGCGACCGTCAGGGGGAATGGATGCGAACGCGCCATGTCAGTGACGGAAGTGCCGTTCACCCGTCGTGATCATCGCGAGTCCCAGGCGCTCGGCCGACGCGATCACCTCGGCATCGCGAACCGACCCACCGGGTTGAATGACGGCGGTGACGCCCGCCTCTGCAGCGGCCTCAACCCCGTCGGCGAACGGGAAGAACGCATCTGAAGCCGCGACGGCGCCGTGGGCACGGTTGCCGGCCTTCTGGGCCGCCAGGCGCACGCTATCGACGCGGCTCATCTGCCCGGCGCCGACGCCGATCACCTGCCGGTCCTTCGCGAAGACGATCGCGTTTGATTTCACATGAGCGCAGACCGTCCAGGCGAAGCGCAGGTCCTCCATCTCGGCCGGAGACGGCGCACGGCTGGTGACGGTCTTCCATGCTGCGCTGTCCGAATGTACTGCGTCCGCGTCTTGAAGCAGCATCCCGCCGCGCACGCCGCGGAAGTCCAGGCCCGCACCACGGGCACCATCCCCGGCGGCGAGCAGCCTGAGGTTCTTCTTTGCGCTCAGCACCGCGAATGCATCCGCCTCAAACGCCGGGGCGATGATTGCTTCGAGGAAGAGTTCGCCCATCGCCTGGGCCGCACGGAGATCGATCGAAACGTTGGCGGCGACCACCCCGCCGAACGCGGCCACCGGATCGCCGTCCCGCGCCCGGACGAACGCGTCGCGCGCATCGGTTCCGATCGCGGTCCCGCACGGATTGAGGTGTTTGACGACTACCACCGACGGCTGCGGGAGATCACGGACCACCCCCCAGGCCGCCTCGAGGTCGGCGATGTTGTTGTAGGACAGCGTCCGGCCGCCCAGCACGTGCGCGGAGATGACCTCACCCTGAGCGCCGGCGCCCGCCGCGTAGAGCGCGGCGCGCTGATGCGGGTTCTCACCGTATCGCAGGTCGGCCTGCTTTCGGAACGTCAGGGTCAGGCGCTCGGGGAATGGAGCCTGACCCGCGGCCTGCTGAAAGTAGGCGGCGATCGCGGCATCGTACGCGGCCACGCGGGCGAAGGCCTCGGCGGCCAGGCGCAGGCGGAGTGCCTCAGAGACAACGCCGTCCGGCTGCAGAGCGGTGATCACGTCATCGTACTGCCGCGGGTCGCACAACGTCACCACACGCGCCCAGTTCTTCGCCGCGGCGCGCAGCAGGGTGACGCCGCCGATGTCGATCTCCTCCACGGCCCGCTCCATGCCAGCGCCACCGGCCACCGCTTCCTCGAACGGATAGAGCGTCACGGCGACCAGATCGATCGGCGTGATCGCGTGGTGCCTCAATTCGGCGAGATCGGCCGGATGATCGCGGGCGAGCAACCCGGCATGGACCGCTGGGTGGAGCGTCTTGACACGACCCCCCAGCACTTCGGGGAAGCCTGTGACCAGTTCGATGGGACGAACCGCCACGCCGGCCTCGCGCAGATGCGCGGCGGTACCTCCCGTCGAGATGATCTCGGCACCGGCATTCCCCAGGGCCTGCGCCAGCCCGATGATCCCGGTCTTGTCGGCGGTGCTCAACAGGGCGCGCTGGATCCGTCTCATTGCACATCGCGCCCCGCTTCGGGCCACAGGGCCGCATCCGGCGGGGCGGTAACGCGTCCCCCTGCCCACCAGCGCACGACTCGGGGATAGAGCCTGCGCTCTTCGGCCTTCACCCGCTCGGCAAGGGTCTCGGGCGTATCGCCGGGGAGCACCGGCACGGTGGCCTGCGCTACGATCGGCCCGCCGTCCGGTGTCTCATCGACAATGTGGATGGTGCATCCGCTCACCGCGGACCTGGCCTCCAGCACCGCGCGATGCACCCGCTCCCCGTACATCCCTTTGCCCCCGAACGCGGGAAGCAGCGCCGGATGCGTGTTGAGGATGCGGCCGGCGTAGCGATGCACGAAGGCCGGCGAGAGGATGCGCAGGAATCCCGCCAGGCAGATAAGATCGGCGCGGTGCGCATCAATAGCGTTGGCCAAGTCGGCTTCAAAAGTGTCGGCGCTGCGGCCGCGGTGGTCGACGAGAATCGCCGGAATGCCTGCCCGCCGCGCCCGCTGCAGCGCCATCGCGCCGGGCGTGTTGCAGATAACGGCCACGATTTCCGCTGTGGCGCTAGTCTGACTGGAGGCGCCCATGGAATTGGAGGAGCCACCGTTTGACGCCGGCCGGCCGGGGAACGCGTCAAGCAGCGCCTGCAGCG
>JBGPLF010000314.1:0-3755 GCA_041486265.1 bacterium | reverse complement strand
TTGAGCGCCTGAGCGGGCAATGGCCTGCTCCTTGAAGGCGATCACGTCGTGCGTATCCACCTCGAAGAGACGAGTGCCGTCCGGCCAGGCCAATCGGAACGCGCGCGCATCCAGCCCTGCCCCAAGCACGACCATCTGGCGGCACCTGTTGGCGGATGCCTCGCGGAAGTAATCATCGAAGAAGCGAGTTCGGACAGCGATGGAACCCGCGAAGGAAGCCCAACGACGTGCGGCTTCCGGGGACGCCTGCTTGCGCTCGCGAGCCCACGGCAGACGATCGCCAGCGGCTGCGATGAATTTTCCGGCGAACGGGTCGTTGAAGAGCGCATCGGCGTCGGCTCTCTGCTGCCCTCGCTAGCGCTACGCCGAGAGCGTTGAGGCCCACACTATTCGGAACGTTGGCTGGTTCCCCCATACCCACACATCTACGCCGGACAGTCCCCGACGACTAGAACACGTCGCCCAGAGAGATGGTCAACCCCGGCAGTACATCTTCACCGTCAAGCGTCTCGTGATCCCTGAGCAGCTGGGCGGATCCATCGGTGCGGTAAACCGTGACAGTCCTGGCCTGTGGTGCGACCACCCATACCAGACGGGCACCGCCTTCCAGGAAATCACGAATCCTCTGCTGGACATCAACTGAGGTGTCCGAAGGTGAGAGGACCTCGACGGCCAGGTCTGGAGCACCCTGAAGAAAGCCCTCGGGCACGCGGCCTTCCGGGAGGCGATCCCTGGAAATGAACGCCACATCAGGACCTCGAACGCGCTCGCGATCGGTCGGCAGGTGAAGCACGAAGCCAACATCACCCACCAGCACCTCTCCCCCACCGTGCTGCCTCACATGGTCCTGCAGGCAGGAAGAGATTCTCGCGGTGACTCGACCGTGAATGCCTCCTGGAGGAGCCATCTCGACAATCCGACCATCGACCAGTTCATACTTCCCGTCGGGCTCGCCCAGAGCCCACAGGTCTTGGGCAGTGAGACGGCTCCTGGTAGCCATCGCGCTCAGCCTCCCATCCTGCGATTGCCTCTCAGTCTAGCAGCAGGGTACCTTCGCGGCCAGGACCGTCCACAATAGTTCATCGGCAGTTCCCACGCAGAATTCGGGGAGGTCACTCGATCCAGCCCCGTGTCCGCTCCACCGCCCGCTTCCAACCCAGCAGCGCCCGCTCCCGCCGATCGGCATCCCATGCGGGTTCGAACGTGCGGTCCGCCCGCCAGAGCCGCCGCAGGTCGTCCGTCGAGGCGAACGCACCCATGGCAAGCCCGGCCGCATACGCCGCACCCAGCGCCGTCGTCTCGCGCACCGCGGGCCGCACGACGGGCACGCCTAAGATGTCAGCCTGCAACTGCATCAGGAAGTTGTTGGCCGTCGCCCCGCCATCCACTTTCAGCACGCTCACGGCCCGCTCGCTGTCCGCGACCATCGCGTCGAGCACCTCGCGGCTCTGGAAGCAGATCGCCTCCAGCGTCGCGCGCACCAGGTGCGCCTTGGTCACGAACCGCGTGAGCCCAACGATCGCGCCGCGGGCGCTCATGTCCCAGTGCGGGGCGAACAGGCCCGAAAACGCCGGGACGAAGTAGATGCCGCCGGCGTCGGGAACCTGCTGGGCGATCGCCTCGGTCTCGGCGGCGTTCGAGATAATACCCAAATTGTCGCGCAGCCACTGCACCGCCGCGCCGGTGATCGCCACCGATCCCTCGAGCGCATAGGCGCAGCCCGAGCAGGGGCCGATGGGATGTTCTGCCGTTCGCTCCAGGTCATGCGGGCTGCGCAGCACGTAGGCGGCGGTGGCGAGAAGGCCGCGCGTACTGTGAACCGGAGTGCCCCCGACATGCTGCAGCAGGAACGACCCCGTTCCATACGTATTCTTCGCCTCACCCGGCGCGAAGCAAGCCTGTCCGACCAGCGCCGCCTGCTGATCGCCGAGGTCGCCGCAGACCGGGATCGTGACGCCGAACGGGCCATCCGCCCGCGTCATGCCGTATGGCTCGACCGATGCCGACGGGCGGATCTCAGCCAGCGCGCGCCCCGGGATGCCGAAGCGATCCAGCAGCACTGGATCCCACGCCAGATTGGCCAGGTTGCACAGCAATGTTCGCGAGGCGTTGGTGGGATCGGTCACGTCCGCACCGCCCGACATCCCACCCGTGAGATTCCAGATCACCCAGGTATCGATCGTACCGAGCCTGAGGTGCCCGGCCGCTGCCAGCGCGCGCGCCGCCGGCACGTTCGCCAGGAGCCACCGGATCTTCGTCGCCGAGAAATAGGTGCTGATGGGCAGGCCGGTCCGCGCCCGTACATCATCTTGCCACCCGGCCTCGATCAGGACGCGACAGTCGGGCTCGGTGCGCGTGTCCTGCCACACGATCGCGTTGTAGACGGGATGGCCGGTGCGTGCGTCCCAGGCGACAACCGTCTCACGCTGGTTGGTGATCCCGACAGCCAGGATGCGCCCCCGCCGGGCGGTGCGGACCGCCTCGGCGGTGACCTCCTGGATGCGCTGCCAAATCTCAAGTGGATCGTGCTCGACCCACCCAGGCTGCGGAAAGATCTGCCGGTGCTCGCGATAGGCTGAAGTAATGAGGCGTCCCTGTAGGTCAAAGAGGATGCAGCGGGTCCCGGTGGTGCCCTGATCGACCGCGGCCAGGTAGTTGGTCATGGCTACTGATGAATTCCCTCCGCACAGGGGATCGCCTGTCGCGGCATCGAAATCCTCCGGAGAGGCTCGCTCCACGGAGGTGAACATCATGAGCCTGGCCACACAACCCCCTGCCAAACGCCTGCCCGAGTCACGGGCCACGGCACTGAGCATCCAGATCCTGACCCGGTTGTTCGCGGATCGTCCCCGCACTTTTGTCGTCCGGCTGTGGGACGGCACGCTGATCCCATCAGCAGAGCCACCGGAGTTCACGCTCGTGCTGAACCACGCGGGCGCGCTGCGCCGGATGTTCCTGCCGCCGACCGAACTCGCGCTCGGCGAAGCCTTCCTGCGCCGCGACTTCGACGTCGAAGGCAACCTCGAGGCCGCGTTCGGACTCAGGGAGTCCATCCTGGGGAAGGTGACAACGGGACGTGACCGGCTTGCCCTGGCTCGAATGCTCGCTGCCCTGCCCAGGGCGACCGGGGCGTCGCAGCCGTTGCGGCAAGCTGCGCTGCGCGGCCAGCGTCATTCGCTGTCGCGCGACCGCGCGGCGATCGCCCACCACTACGACGTGGGCAACGATTTTTTCCGCCTGTGGCTGGACCGCCGCCTCGTCTACTCGTGCGCATACTTCGAAACGCCGGACCAGACTTTGGATGCAGCGCAGGAGGCGAAGCTCGACCTCATCTGCCGCAAGCTCCGGCTGCGCACGGGCGAGCGGCTGTTGGACATCGGCTGCGGTTGGGGCGCACTCGTGATGCACGCGGCGGAGCGGTACGGAGTCACTGCGGTCGGCGTGACCCTCAGCCAACCTCAGGCCGAGTATGCGCAGCAGGCCGTCGAGGCGGCCGGGCTTGGGGACCGGTTCGCCGTCGGGAAAGACGTATCGCTGCATGAATGAATCGCCGCGCCGCCAGGGGATCGGACCAGATGACGGCGTCCATCGAGCGGCAATCCCGTGATTCAGGAAGAGCCCGCCCGGACAAAGCAGACGCCAGGCGGTTGAGAAGTACTCAGGGAGTCGCTCGCGACCGACGTGCTCGAACATCCCGACCGACGCGACGGCATCGAACAGTCCGAGCCCGCCGAGCTCACGGTAGTCACGGATAG
>JBGPLF010000313.1:0-3769 GCA_041486265.1 bacterium | reverse complement strand
TGGGGCACCGGGCCTGCATCCCCGCCGCCACGGGCCCCGGCGGGGACGGCCGTCGGCGCTGACAGTGCAGACCGAGCGCGCGATCCTCGCGCTGGCGCTGGCCTGGCCGACGTGGGGTCCCGCCCGGCTGGCGGTGCAACTGGCCCGGCCCGCATACGGGGGCTGGCGCGTCGCCCCGGCCACGATCTATCGGTTGCTGCGGCGCACGGGCCTGCGGACCCGCTTCGAGCGGCTGGCGGTTTTGGAAGCCCACAGCGCGCAGGCGGCGGGCCTCTTGACCGCGCGGACGCGTCGACAGCTGACCGCAGCGCACCGGCGGCGCGGCCCGCATGTCGCAGCGCACCGCCCGGGCGAACTGCTCTGCCTGGATACGTTCTACATCGGCAAGCTCAAAGGGGTCGGCAAGGTCTGGCAGTACACTGCCTGCGATGCGGCCTGCTCGTACGCGATCGCCCAAGTCTCCCCGGACTTCTCGGCCGACGCCGCTGCCCGGTTCCTGCGCACGCGGGTGTGGCCAGCGTACCGCGCGGCCGGCTGGCCCGTGCGCCGGATCCTGACCGATCAGGGCAACGAGTACCGCGGGGCGTTCGATCAGGGCTGTCAGAAACTCCGCGTGAGGCACACGCGCACGCGCCCTCGACACGCCTGGACCAAGGGCTTTGTGGAGCGGCTGCAGGGCACGGTCCTCACCGAACTGTGGCGCGTCGAGTTCCGACGGCGCTTCTTCACTCACCCGGCGCAACTGCAGGTCGCGCTGGATCGCTACCTCGGGTTCTACAATCACCAACGGCCGCATATGGGCTATCGCACTCGGGGGCGCCGGCCCGCGGAGCTCTTCTGGACATCGCCGGGGGCAGATCATCATGATCAACTCACGCCGACGTAAGGTGTACACACCTATGCGAAACTGGACACCCTAGTAGGGTCTGCTAAAGCGATCCGTACCGCTCGCCGGGATGCGGAGTTCGGATTCCGCGCATCGGGGATCGAGGTGGACTGGCCCCGCGTCGAGCCGCTCCCAGAGGACATCGAGCAGCTCACGGCCGCGCCGCATCTCATCCCGCAACTGCCGGAGGCGCTCGACGCGCGAGGCCACGGCCGGGAGCGCCGCATTCGCCTCCGCCGCGCTAAAGACCCTTCGTGACCTGTCCTCGATCGACAACCCTACTTCTTCACCTTCACGCGAATCGTGTGGTAGCCGCTCGCGCCGTCGGGCAAGGTCGCCGTCTCATTCGACGTCTGCACCACCCCCGCTCCGTCTTTCGCCCGCACCTTCAGCGTGTATTCACCGGGCCCGGTGGGCGTCCACAGCGCGGCCCACAACACCCAGGTATACGGCCCGAGTGGGTTCTTGGGTTCAGCCTTCATCCAGGTCTTGCCGCCATCGGGGCTGACCTCGACCTCCTTGACGCCTCGGTCCCCGCTGTAGGCGACCCCGCCGAGTTCCACCTCGCCCACCTTGACATCGCCGTTGGGCACGGTGAACGCCGACGTTGTTTTGACGACCGCCTCGTCGCTCCAGCCCGACGCTTCCCAGTACCCGGTGAAGTTGGTGGACACCGCCTCGATCTTTGTGATCCATTTCGGGTTCTTCATGCCGAAGTGGCCGGGGTTGAGCATGCGCAGCGGGAACCCATGGACAGGCGGCAGCGGGGCCCCGTTGATCTCGTAGACGAGCATCGTGTCGGGACGCATGGCGTCGGCAACGGGAACCCCTTCCGTGTAGCCGTCGGCGCAGCGGAACGCGAAACGGATCGCCCTGGGGTTGACCCCACCGGCGCGCTCGATGACGTCGCGAAACCGCACGCCCTTCCACATGGCGTTGCTGATCAAGTCGCCGCCGACCTCGTTGCTGATGCACTCGAGGGTGTGATACCGGCTGACCGGTGGCATCGCCCGAATCTCGTCCAGGGTCAGCTTGACGGGCTTGCCGACGAGCCCGGCGATCTCCAGACTCCACTTGGACGCGTCGACCTTCGGATCCAGGCCGGACGGGTTCTTGCTCACCACGTAGAATTTGTCTGTGGGCGTCACTTCAGGGGGCAGACCGCGGATGCGGTCGAAAAGCGACTGCGCCGCAGCGCCGGCCCTCGCCGCGGTGGCGGCCATCCATTGCAGGAACACCCCGGCGCCAGAGAGTGCGCCCGTCAGCAGCACCGACCGCGACAGAAATTCCCGGCGGCTCAGGCCCGCAGAACCGGGCGTAGGAACGGACGCGGACACGGCCGCAGCCGGGGCACCCATCTTACGCCTTTCAAGCCACGATTTCCGAAGCCACGAGGTGGCCACCTCAATCCCCCCTTCGGTCGGATACGATCAGCCTTCGAAGGTCGAGGCTTACATCTTTGACATGCTGGTCAGCTGCACCTCAATGATGTGCCCGGCCGCTTTGGCTTGCGCGAGGTTGCCCATCGAGATGGCCTCCTGGGCCATGTGGGCCAGCCACCACGCTGCTTGATACTCCTGATCCACACCCATCTTCGCCTTGATGTCCGGCATGATGCCCTTGCCCTGCCCCTCGCATGGGTTCCCTGCGGCCTTGCTAAACATCATCTTCTCGTTCGGGCCGACTAGGCAGTTGATGACGTGGTGCAGGTGCAGGCTCACTTCCTTCATCGTGTCGTACTTCGCCGCGAACCCGGCGTGCGTGATCGCGGTCTTGAGCGCGTCCGCCATCCCCATTTGCGCGGCGAAGATCCCCTGGGTGCCGAATGTCAGTACGGCTACCAGTGCGAGGCCGACCATCAACCATCGAGCCATACGCATTCAGTCCCTCCGTGTCCGATTTGAGAAGGAATAGCCAGCTGCGGGAGAGCCCGGGAACCGTGCGATCTACCAGAGAGCGCCTACCGCGGGACGTCCACCGTGACCGACGCCGCGAGCATGCTGCCGTCCGGATTGCCCGTGCCCCGCACCACGACCTTCATGCCCGGCCGCAGGTCGCTCATGTTGATCACCGTGAGCCGGAAGACCACGGCCTCTTTGGGCACGGTGATGATGGTGTAGCCGTCGGGGAGTTTGAGGTAGAGCGTCCGGCCGTCGATCCGCCGCACGTTCTGGAAGACCGTCGCGTTCGTCATGATATTGCCGGTATTCATGACGAACTGGGCTTCGCGGACCTGACCCTTGAACTCGGGCGGAATGATGTTGATGGAAATCGCGGTCAGCGATCCGTCGGGCTCACGCTTCGCGGTCACGGCGACCAAGTCGTTGGGCTTGATCTCCTCGAGCCGGGCCTGCTGGCGGCGGAGGATGCGGGTGTCGGCGTTGGCCGTGATCCGGACCTGGCTCCCGTTGGCTGCCGTCACGGTAAACGACGCCGCATCCGCAGAGGCGATCACACCTTCGGTGACGCCTTGGGGAGCTGGAGCGGCCACGATGAATCCGGGCATGGCCAGCGTTGCGACGAGCGCACCCAGCAGGAAGATCACACGGTTCCGATCCATGCGATTCACCGCCTTTCACAGATTGTGATTGAGGTGATTGTCTCACCCTACGCTAGTATGGCTAGGTCCGTATAACAGGCGTATAAAGGTTTTCACGGCGACTCGGGCACACATGCTACCCATATGCCCCTCCTTACAGTTGGATGAAGGCGTTTCTGCGAACTAGCAATGTGCGGAACCTCTCAGGCGGCCAATCGGCTTGCCCCGAGAGTGTCCCGATTCTCGTTGAAATTCGGGAGCAGCCCAGCGCTCATTACGCCGCCATCACCTCCTTCGCCTGCGTGAGTGTCTCTTTCAGGGCCGCTCTCAATTGCGGAAGCGCC
>JBGPLF010000312.1:0-3769 GCA_041486265.1 bacterium | reverse complement strand
CCCCGACGTCCGCGATCCGTTCGCCGTGGATGACGACGAACCCGGGGCCGCTGACGCGCTCGGGAAGGACTATGGCACCCGCTTGCAGCACCCGACGGCGGGCGTGGTGACCCGTGGCGCCGCTCATCTCGACGCGCCCACCAATCCGTGGCCCATGGGATACAGTCCGGGGAGGCTGACAGGCAGCCGGCCCTGAGGCTTTGTCGCACCGAGCAGCACCCGGGCCGCGGCTTCGAGGCTGGGCTCGTCCGACCCGTACGTAGCCAGGTAGGCCGGAACCTCGGGAAAACCCAGCAGGTCGTAGGGATCGCCTGTGGCAACGACGACTAGACGGTCCCCGGCCTGCCTGTGGAGGTCCGTGATCCGTGCCACGTGTGCTGGATCGGGGGTACCGCGGGTACACGTCACGGCAATCATCGCCTCGACGTCAGGCACGGGATCGCCGGCGGCAAGCTCTCGCACCGTGGCACCTTGCCGCCTGAGCGCGCAGGTGAGATCGGGAGGTCCGTATCCTTCAAACCCGGGTGAGAGTATTTCCACGCCAATGCGGGAGGGTTTCAATGGAATCAGGCCACCGCGGTTGCGCACCAGGGTGACCGCCGCCTCCGCGATCCGGCGGGCCGTCCGGAGGTGGTCTTCCGTACCGACCGCACCTGCCACGTCGGCCTGCGTCGACCCCGCAGACCTGATGGAATCCTCTCCCCCCCACCGCTCCGCCGTCGCCTCGATGCGCGCCAGGGCCTCGACGATTCGAGGGCCCGCGATCTCCGCGTTGTCGATCGCACCCGCCAGCCGTTCGAGAATCTCCTGCTGCAACGCGTCAGGCCCCAGCGCCAGGATTACGTCGCATCCTGCCCGGACCGCGGCGACCGCGGCCTCGCCGGCCCCATATTGATCCGCGATGGCGCGCATGCTCATGGAGTCCGTGAGCAGCAGCCCACGATACCCCCAACGTTCCCGTAGGATGCCGCCCAAAATCGGGCCGGACATCGTCGCCGGCGCGCCCGAAGGATCGAGAGCCGGGTAGATGATGTGGGCGCTCATGATCGCGGCCACCCCGCCACGCGCCGCTGCCGCGAAGGGTGACAGTTCTACGGCCTCAAGCCGCGCGATCCCGTGATCAACGCGGGGAAGGGCCAGGTGGGAATCCACGATGACGTCGCCGTGCCCGGGGAAGTGTTTGGCCGTGGCCGCGACGCCCGATTCCTGCAGCCCTTCGATGTATGCCAGACCCATCGCCTCGACGAGCGCCGGGGCCTCGCCAAACGCGCGGGCGCCGATGATGGGGTTGGCCGGGTTGTTGTTCACGTCCATGACGGGCGCGAAGTTCATGTGGATCCCCATCGCGCGCAGTTCGCGCCCCGCGACCCGGCCGGCTTCGCGCGCCAGCGACGGGTCGGCCGTGGCCCCAAGCGCCATCGCACCCGGCAGCGGCGTGGCGCGGGGCGAAGGCGGGGAATTCGGCGCCTCGGCCGTCACGGTGCACGGAAAGAAGCGGTTTACCGCGCCGCCTTCGTGATCAATGGTGACGAGGAGTCGGGGCGCCCCGGCGCTGCGCGCGAGAGCCTGCATCGTCTCCGTCAATCCGGCAACCTGATTTGCCGAGATCACGTTCTTGCGGAACAGCACCACGCCGCCGATGTGCGTGTCGGCAATGAGGTGTTCGAGGCGTTCCGAGGGCTCCGGGCCGGAAAAGTCCACCAGGCACAGACGCCCTGCCGCGCGGCGTGCCTCTCGACTCGGACGGACGGAGCTCACCTGGGATCGAGACGCGATTGCGCGAGGATCACAGGAGAATGGTGCCCACCCGGCTTCGATCGGTGATATGAATCCCGTCGACGAAGCGGATCTCGCCGCTCTGCCGCGTCATCACCAGCGAATGGGTGCGCGCGCCGCCGCCGAAGAAACGGACGCCGCGGAAGAGATCGCTGTCGGTGATGCCCGTCGCCACAAACACGATATCGTCGCCCGGCGCCAGATCAATGGTGTCGAAGATGCGATCAGGGTCGGCGATGCCCATGGCCTGGACGCGCTTCCGCTCATCATCGTTGCGGAACCAGAACCGCCCCTGCATCTCGCCGCCCAGACACCGGATCGCCGCGGCGGCCAGCACGCCTTCGGGGGCGCCGCCAATCCCCATGACGGCGTGCACCCCCGTACCACGGACGGTCGCAGCGATCGCCGGCGAGACGTCACCATCGGAGATGAGCCGGATGCGGGCGCCGGCGGCGCGGACCCGCGCGATGAGTTCCACGTGGCGCGGCCGGTCGAGAATGGTGATTACGAGATCGCTGATCGACCGGTTGAACGCCGTGGCCATGGCGCGGAGATTCTCTTCGACCGGCCGGCGGATGTCCACATGGCCGGCGCTCGTCGGACCCACGATTAGCTTGTCCATGTAGATGTCGGGCGCATGAACCAGCCCACCGGGCTCACTGACCGCCAGGACCGAGATGGCGCCGGGGAGACCTTTGGCCACCAGGTTGGTCCCCTCGAGGGGATCGACCGCGATGTCGACGCTGAGCGGCCCGCCGCCGCCGACGATCTCCCCGATGTAGAGCATCGGGGCCTCGTCCCGCTCCCCCTCACCGATGACGATCTTGCCGTGGAGGTCGAGCGCGCCCATCGAGGTGCGCATCGCCTCCACGGCAGCGCGGTCGGCGGCCTCGTTGTCGCCCTGGCCCATGTGATGGGCTGCGGCAATCGCCGCCGCCTCTGTGACGCGCACGAAGTCGAGCATCAAGAAGCGTTCCATCAGACAACCGGCCCGCCTGACAGACCACCGCGCAACTCGATCAACACGATGGTCAGCGTCTGGTGCTTGCCCTCCCGCACGATCTCGACCCGCGCGCTGTCACCGGGCTTCTTCTTGAACAGTTCGCGGCGCATGTCGCTGATGGTTTCCACCTTCTGACCGTCAATGGCGACGATGATGTCCTGCTGGCGCATCCGGGCGCGTTCGGCCGGGCTGCCGGGCGAGGGCTTGGTGACGATGCCGTAGTTCACCGGCAGGTTGTACGCGCGCGCGATACCGGGGTTGATCTCACCCAGGATCTCGACGCCGAGCGCCGGGCGTACGACCCGGCCCTTGGCGATGATCTGGTCCATGATGGCCCGCGCGTGGTCGACCGGGATGGCAAACCCGATCCCCTGGGCGCCCTGGATGATCGCGGTGTTGATGCCGATCAGCCGTCCCGATGAGTCGAGCAGGGCGCCGCCGCTGTTCCCGGGGTTGATGGCCGCGTCGGTCTGGATCAGGCTCTCAATGGTGAAGTCCTGGTCGGCCTTGATGCTCCGGTTGAGGGCGCTGACGACGCCGACGGTCACGGTGCTTCCCAACCCGAACGGGTTGCCAATGGCGATCGTCGTCTGGCCCACCTGCAGCGCGCCGGATGCGCCCATCTCCACCGCGGGCAGGCGCTGCGGGCTTTCCACCTTGACGACGGCGATATCGGAGAAACGGTCCGCACCGAGCACCCGGCCGTGGAGGGTCTGGCCGGACAGGAGCGTCACCGTGATCTCTTGCGCGCCCTGGATGACGTGGTTGTTGGTGAGGATCAGTCCGTCGGACCGGACGATGACGCCCGACCCCTGACCCTCTTGTGGGAAGATGCCAAAGGGCGTGGACACCTGCGCGCGCACGCTAATGTTCACCACCGCCGGCCGCACGTTCTGGACTACGCGCACGACCGATTCTTCCCGGTCGCTGATCCGCGGGCCGGGAATCGTAGACGGACCCGGCACGGCGGGCGGAGCCTGCGCAGCAGGT
>JBGPLF010000311.1:0-3800 GCA_041486265.1 bacterium | reverse complement strand
ATCCTCTTTGCCGCATTGCTCAACGGGGGGTTCGTGATCCAGACGACCGGCGTGCCGGCGGCCATCGCGTACATGCTCCAGGCGCTGATCCTCACCTTTGTGCTCGGCGGCGAGTACCTGCTGCGCCGCGTCCGGCGGCGGCGGGCGGTGGAACGAACGCGCGCGGCCCTCGCGGTGTCGGCATGAGCGCGGTGGCGTGAGCGGCGCGTCCCGATGAACATCGACCAGATCATCCTGCTGCTGGCCGCGGCGGTGACAGCCGGGGCGCCGCTGATCTACGCAGGGATCGGCGAGGTGCTGGCGGAGCGCAGCGGGGTCCTCAACCTCGGCGTCGAGGGCATGATGCTGGTCGGCGCGGTCTCCGGATTTGCCGCGGCCGTAGCCACGCTCAACCCCTGGCTCGCGGTGCTCACCGCGCTGGTCGCAGGCGGGCTCATGGCCGCGGGCCACTCGTTCCTGACGATCACGCTGGGATCCGAACAGGTGACGACGGGCCTGGCACTGGCGCTCTTCGGCACGGGGCTGAGCGCGTTCCTGGGCAAGCCCTTCATCGGGATTCCCAATCCCGTGCCCTTCCGGGCGGTCGCGCTACCGGGTCTCGGCGGGATCCCCGTCGTCGGGCGGATCTTCTTCCACCAGGATGCCCTGGTGTATCTCAGTTACCTGCTGGTCCTCGCGGCCTGGTGGCTGACCACCCGGACCAGGCCGGGCCTCCATCTGCGCGCGTGCGGGGAGAGTCCGGAGGCCGCTGACGCCATGGGCGTCAACGTGACGGCGATGCGCTACGGCGCCGTCATTACCGGCGGCGCACTGGCCGGCCTCGCCGGTGGCTACCTGTCGCTGGCGTACACGCCCGCGTGGACGGAGAACATGACGGGCGGCCTGGGGTGGATCGCGATCGCGCTGGTCATCTTCTCGACGTGGAACCCCCTGCGGCTGCTGGCGGGCGCGTACCTGTTCGGCGCCGTCGATGCGCTTGGCTTCCGCGTGCAGTTGCTGGGTGTCGAGACGTCGTCAATCCTGCTGCAGATGCTGCCCTACCTCTTCACGCTGGCCGTGCTGTTCGTCATCACGGTGCTGCGGCGTCAGGCGCAGGTCCCGGCGGCGCTGGGACGGGCGTACTTCCGCGAGGAGTAACAAGCGAGGTGAGTCCGGTGGAAGCCTATTTCTTCGGCGAGCGCAGGCCGATTCCGAAAGGGTTTGAGGAGTGGTTGAATCCGCGCGTCTCGGCGGCCGTCTCGATCGACATGCATCGGGGGCATCTGGACGAGAGCCCGGACTGCCCCTGCCCCGCTCCGCGCGGCCGCGAGATCATCGAGCCCATCAACGAGTTCCACCGGCGCTGCCGCCGGTTGGGCGTACCGGTAATCCACGTCACGACCGGACTGCGCGCCAGCGGCGTGGATGACACGAAAGGGTTCCCCTCGGCGTGGCGCCTGACGTTTCCGGTCACGGCGGGCCCCATCCCCGGCATCGACAAGCACGGCCTGCAGGGGACCCGCTGGACCGAACTGATGACCGAAGTCGGCCCCGACGATCTGATCGTGGACGATAAGAAGCGGCTCTCCATCTTCTATCCCACCGACCTGGACTTCTTGCTGCGGCAGTTGCAGCGCCGCACGGTGGTGCTGACGGGTGGGATGACCGACTGCTGCGTGCTGAACGCCGCCTTCGATGCCGCCAACCACGACTATCGCGTGGTCGTGCCGCGCGACCTGGTCCGCGGGTTCTCGGATGAGATGGAGGACGCGGCGCTGCGCATCGTGTCGCTCCACCTGGGGCTGGTGATGGATTCCACGACGCTCGTCAAGACATGGGAGCGCGAGACCGTCGCCCGCCAGGCGGACCGATGAAGGTCCAGATCCTGCGGGTGGATCGCGACTACATCCCATTGCCGCTCGCCGACGGGGCTGGGGACGTGCGCGCGGTGGTGTGGCCGGGCATGCAGGCCCGCCATCGCTCGATGCACCACGTCGCGCTGCCGGTGGGCGGCCGGACCGTACCGCAGCGCCATGCCGCGTCAGAAGCCGTCTACTACGTGATCCGCGGCCAGGGGCAGGTCGAGGATCTCGACGCGGGATCGTCGCACGCCGTCGGTCCCGGATCGGTCGTGTTCATCACGCCACGGAACGCCTATCGCATCGTGGCGGGCCCTCAGAGTGAACTGGTCTGCATCGGCGGGCCATGCCCGCCTGATCCCGCCCTGTATGCGGGGGCGCACCTATCGGGGGAGTCGGCATGAGAGTCGTTGACCTGACGCAGCCGTTCAGCATGCATACGCCGGGATGGGTCGGGTATCCGTCACCGAAGATCTCCTACTTCCAGCGCCACCACACCCATGGGATCGTCAGCCAGTTCATCGAGACGCCGCTGCACATCAGCACCCACCTCGATGCGGAGATGCACATCAAGTCCGGCGGCGCCGACATCGCCAGCATCCCGCTCGATGTGCTGGTCGGCGAGGGCGTGATCGTCGATCTGCGCGACGTCGCCGGCGACTGTTCGTTGATCCGTCCTGAGCACATCACGAAGAAGGTGCCGGTCCGCGAAGGCGACATCCTCATCTACCACACCGGCTGGCACCGCTTCTACAACGGATGCCGCGAGGAGGACGAGGTTCGCTACTTCTGTAAACATCCCGGCGGCGGCCGCGCGATGGCCGAGTGGATCGTGGCCATGAAACTGAAGTGGACCGGTTTCGACACCGGCTCCGGCGACCATCCGATGAACACCAGCATCCGCAACAAGCGGCCGGACCTGGCCCGGGAGTACGCAGCACGGACCGGTCGAGATCCGGAAGTCGAATTCCCCGAGCGCGACCTCTTCGTGATGCACCACGTGCCGTTTGGCGCGGGCATCGTCCACGTGGAGAACGCAGGGGGCGACATCGAGCAGGTGCTGAACCGCCGGTGCGTCATCGGCTGCTTCCCGTGGCGGTTCGTCGGCGGAGAAGCCAGCATGTGCCGCGTGGTCGCGTTCCTCGATGTCTGACGCGATGGGACCTGAGGCGACGGGACCTGACGCCGCGCGATCAGGCGCGATGCGGCTGGTGGCGCTGGCCGCTCAGCCCTGGGAGGAAGTGTATCCCGGCGTGCGGAGGCGGATCGTCGGCGGCGAGCGCATGACGCTCTCCACCTACCGGTTTGGGCCCGGCGGCCGGTTCCCGCGTCACAGCCATCCGCAGGAGCAGGTCGTGATGGTCCGCGAGGGCTGGGTCACCTTCATCTCGCCGGCGCAGACGGTCACGCTGCGGCCCGACCAGGTGCTGGTCATCCCCCCCGAGATCGTCCACGAAGCCGAGGCAGGCCCCGATGGCGCCGTGCTCGTCAGCATCGTGGCGCCGGCCCGGCGGTCGTCCACGGACTACACCATCGAGGAGTAGAAGCGATGCCCGTCCATGTCTTTCACGTTGAACGAGACGGCGTGCCGCTGCCGCTGATCTCGCGGCAGGCGCGCCTGATTGTCTGGCCGGGCAACGGCGCGGAAGTCGCCTCGATGAATCACGTCATCCTCGAGGCGGGCGAAGCCAACGTGCCGCACACACACGCGGAATCGGAGGACACGATCTTCGTCCTGGAAGGCCGGGGCGTGGTGCGCGACTTCACCCACGACGTGACGCTTCCGGTCGACGCCGGGTGCATCATCCACGTGCCCGAGGGGATCGAGCACGCGGTCACCGCCAAGACGCGGATGGTGAGCGTCGGCGGACCGTGCCCGCCTGACCGGGCGATGCTCCGCGCGACCGGGGTGCTGTGATGCCGCGATACATCCACAGGCTCTTCGCCTACGATGACTGGGCT
>JBGPLF010000310.1:0-3805 GCA_041486265.1 bacterium | reverse complement strand
GCTCGATGCGCAGCACCGCCTCGTCCTTCGTGATCAATCCTTCATGCGCCATGTCGACCGCGATCTTCACCGCCGCCTGCGCCGTTCGCTTCCCGGTGCGCGTCTGCAGCATCCAGAGGCGGCCGCGCTCGATCGTGAACTCCAGGTCCTGCACGTCCTGGTAATGTCGCTCCAGCAGGTTGCACACTTTCAGAAACTCGTCATACGACTTTGGCATCTCCTTCGCCAGGTCGGAGATGGGCTTGGGGGTCCGGGTGCCCGCGACCACGTCTTCACCCTGCGCGTTGGTCAGGTACTCGCCGTAGACCTTGCGCTCACCGGTCGCAGGGCTGCGCGTAAAGGCGACACCCGTCGCCGAGTCGGATCCCATGTTGCCGAAGACCATCGTCTGAACGTTGACGGCCGTGCCCAGATCATGGGAAATACCGTGGAAGTTCCGGTAGTCCACGGCGCGCTTCCCAAACCAGGAGTCGAAGACGGCCGCGATGGCCATCCTGAGCTGTTCTCGCGGTTCGGTCGGAAAGTCGATGCCGCGCTCGGCTTTGATGATCTTCTTGAAGGTGTCGGAGAGTTGCTTGAGGTCGCCGGCGTCGAGATCGGTATCGAGCTTCACACCCTTCCGAGCCTTCAGGCGATCGATCTCGTGCTCGAATCGGTCCCCGGGGATGTCGAGAACGATCTTGCCGAACATCTGCACGAACCGGCGGTAGGCGTCGCGGCCAAACCGCTCGTTGCCGGTCAGCCGGATCAGTCCCGCCAGCGTCTTGTCATTCAACCCCAGGTTGAGGACCGTGTCCATCATCCCGGGCATGCTGAACTTGGCCCCGGACCGCACCGAGACCAGCAGGGGATTCGACGGGTTACCGAACCGCTTAGCGACCTTCTCCTCAATGGCCCGCATCCGGGCATCAACCTCTTCTTCCAGTCCCGGGGGGAACGTGCGCCCAGCGTTCATGAATTCGATGCAGGCCTTGGTGGTGATGGTGAACCCAGGAGGCACCGGCAGACCCACGCGGCTCATCTCCGCCAGGCCGGCGCCTTTCCCGCCCAGGAGGTCCCGCATGGCCGCATCGCCTTCCTCGAAGAGCATCGTCCAGCGGAACTCTGTGAGCGGTGTATCGGTCGTGACCGTCATGCGTCCTCATCTCCCTTGGTAGTGCGTCTCGATGCTCGGGCGGCGTGCGCCCGCCCCCTAATCACAAGCATTCGGTGCAGGGATCACCCCCGCCTCTCTTCTACCAGCTTGCTGAAGTCGGCGACCAATAGGAACAGATTGGTAACATCGCGGAGCAATGCGAGCCGGTTAGCCCGAATTGCAGGATCCGGCGCCATGACCAAGACATCATCGAAGAAACGATCAATTGGATCTGCCAGCTCCTCAAGGACCTCTAGGATGCTCACGTATTCCTGCTCTAGCGCGGCCCCCGTCACGGGCAACTGACCGAGAGCCTGCACGATCGGGTGTCTTCCTATCTCGCGCTTGACTTCACGCCACGCCTCAAGCAAATTGACTTCTGCCTGTTCCTTGAGCAAAGCCTCGTCGACCCGTTCCGCCGCCTTGCCCTGGACGAGGATCCGTGAAGCGCGAGCGTACGCTGTGGCAAGGCGGGGCATTGCAGGATCGGCACGCACCCTTTGAAGAGCACGAGCTCGTGCGGCGAAGTCCACAACGTTGAGCGGTGCAACGCCCATCACGGCCAGGATCGTGTCATGAGCGATACCCTGGTCCATGAGAAGGCTGCGAAGCCTTTGTACAACCAGATCAGAGCCCGCCTCAAATGCACGATCGCGGGCTTCGTCAGGATACTCGAACTGAGTTGCAGCCTCCTTGAGCAGATCGACTGTTTGGATCGTGAAGTCGTGCGCAAGCAGCACGGCAATGATGCCCGATGCGGCGCGGCGAAGGCCATACGGATCCTGAGATCCGGTGGGGGCAAGTCCTGTGAGTGTCGCACCGGCAAGCAGCAGCGCTCGATCAGCAATCGCGAGCAAGGCTCCAGGCAGGGTCTTGGGCACCTGACCCCCCGCCACCCTGGGCCAGTAGTGCTCCTCGATGGCCACTGCGACCGCTTCGGGCTCGCCCTTCTGCCGAGCGTAGATACCGCCGACCGTCCCCTGAAGCTCCGGGAACTCACGCACCAGGGCTGTCACCAGGTCAGCCTTGCACAACGCCGCGGCGCGCGCGAGCGCCTGGCGGCCGGCATCGTTCGCGCCGGCGACCTCGGCCAGCCAGGCCGCCACGTGCTGGATCCGTTGCACGTGATCGGCGATCGTGCCCAGCCCGGCTAGGTGTGTCACACGCGCCAGCGCGGCGTTCCACCGATCGAACGTGCCCCGGCGATCTTCCTCAAGGAAGAACTGCGCGTCCGCCAGGCGCGCCCGCGTCACCCATTCGTGCCCGGTGCGGACCGACGCCATGTGCGACGCGCCGCCGTCGCGCACTGCGATAAAGGCTGGCAGCAACCCTCCGGCAGCATCCTGCACGCCGAAGTACTTCTGATGATGCTGTAGCGTCACCAGCACCACCGCACGGGGCAGCGCCGCCGCCATCGCGGAATCGAACTCACCCAGCAGCGGTGTGGGATGTTCGGTGGACCAGACGAGTTCGTCCAGCAGCGCCGCATCGAGGATTGGTTCGCCGCCGATGTCCCGGGCCAGCGCCGTCGCGCCTTCCACGATCCGCCTGCGGCGATCGTCGGGATCGAGCACGACCCGGGCCCGTCGGATCGCGCCCCGGTAGGCACCCGCGTCCGGGACGCTCACCGACCGGGGAGCCAGGAACCGCTGTCCGATCGTGTGCCGCCCGGCTCGGACACCGCCGACCTCGAGTGGAATCACGCGGCGGTCCAGCAGCGCAACGATCCACCGGATCGGGCGTCCAAAGCGAAAGCCATCGGGCGACCAGCGCATCGTCCTTGAGAACGAGAGACCCGCGACCACTCCCGGCAGGAGTTCCCCGAGCACGTCAAGGGCCGTCCGCCCCGCCTCTCGTATCTCGGCCACGACATATCGGCCGCCATCCACCTCGCGGGTCTGGAGCGCCTCGACCGGCACGCCCTGAGACCGGGCGAACCCGCCGGCAGCCTGGGTCGGCTCTCCCGCCGGATCATACGCGATCCGGGCCGCGGGACCGCGCACCTGCGTCACCCGGTCTTGCTGGCGCTCCGGGACGCCGTCCACCATCAGCACAAGGCGCCGGACCGTACCCGTGGTGGTCACCGCTCCCGTCGTGAGCCGGGCCACAACCAGGGCCGCGCGCGTGTCGACCGCCAGCTGCGCCAGGACCGGGCCGACCGACCCTGGCGGCAGCTCTTCGGTGCCGATCTCGAGCAGCAGGCTAGCCATGTGGCGCCCCAGAGTCCCCCGCATCCGCAGCCTGCTGCAGATACACCAGCGCGCAGGCCCGGGCCAGCGCGCGCGTGCGCCCCATCAACTCCACGCGCTGAGCAACCCCGATCGCGCCGCGCGCGTCCAGCAAGTTAAACAGGTGCGAACACTTCAGGATGTCATCATACGCAGGCAGGACCAGCGGAATCTCCAGCAACCGGCGCGCGTTGCCCTCGTACGCGTCGAAGAGCGAGCGGAGCATCGCGGCGTCGGCATATTCGAACCCATAGGCCGAATGCTGCCGTTCTTCGTCCTGCCGAAGCGCGCCGTAAGTGATCCCGGGCGCCCATTCGATGTCGAAGACCCGGGACTTGCGCTGGAGGAACATGGCCAGCCGCTCGAGCCCGTATGTCAACTCGACGGAAATCGGATCCAGGTCGATACTGCCCATTTGCTGCAGATATGTGAACTGCGTGAT
>JBGPLF010000309.1:0-3826 GCA_041486265.1 bacterium | reverse complement strand
CCTGGGATCGAGCGCTACATACAAGATGTCCATAAACAGGTTGATCCCCACGAACACCAGTGAAAAGAGCGTGACGCCGGCGAGGACGATCGGAAAATCCTTGTTGGCAATGGACTGAACGATCAGGCGACCGACCCCGGGCCACGCGAAGACGGTCTCCGTGACGATCGAACCTGTCAGCAGCGACCCGAATTGGATGCCAAGAAGGGTTACGACCGGCAGCAGCGCATTTCTCAGCGCGTGTTTCGCGATGACGCTGAACTCGGAGACGCCCTTGGCGCGAGCGACGTTGATGTAGTTCTCGCGCAGGACTTCGAGCATGGCCGAACGCACCATGCGCGCGGCTTGTGCCATAGAGTACGCGGCCAGGGCGATCGCCGGCAAGAGCAGATGCCGGAAATCACCCCGGCCGGAAACTGGAAACCACTGCAAGGTCACACTGAGTACCTGGATGAGGATGATCCCGAGCCAAAAGATGGGCATGGACTGGCCCAGGAGCGCGCCGAACGTGGCCACGGTATCGTAGAGCGTGTTTCGCCGCACTGCGGCGATGACGCCCACAGGCACAGAGATGAGCACCGACAGCACCATGGCCGAAGACGCGAGCTGTATGGTGGCGGGCATCCGTTCCAGGACCAGCCGCACGGCAGGCACACCCTGGTGAATCGACGTCCCGAAGTTGCCGTGGAGCACCTTCCACAGGTAGTCCACGTACTGGACGTACAGCGGGCGGTCGAAGCCCATCTCGTGGCGGATTCTGACGATATCGGCGGCCGTGTACCCTTTGGTTTCGGCCAGCAGGGTAAATGTCGGGTCGCCGCTCGCCATCAGAAGAACGAACGTGACCACGCTCACGCCGAGCAGCGCGATCAGCGCCTGCGGAAACCGCCTGACCACCCACGAAAGCACGCCCCACGCCTCCGGTAGCTACGCGCACGAACCATGCGGCCTAGATTGCCGGCACGTCCTCAGTGAGTGAATTTGGCCTTGCGAAGGTCGATATACTCGTCCTTCCTCGGCTGCCAGTTGATGTCTTTGCTGACGCCGTAGATGTCGGGCTGCATGTAGACGTACACCACAGGTGGGTCATCATACATGATCCGTTCCATCCGGTGCATCAAGGCCGCGCGCTTGCTCGAGTCAACGGTCTTGTCCAGCTCGGCCCACAGCTTCTCATATTGGGGATTGTTGTAGAAACCGTAGTTGTAGTCGAGATCCTTCTGGTAGTCGATGATGTCGGACTGGCCTTCAAAGTTGGACCCCGATCCCGTGAGGAACAGGTCGTCGATCTTGTACTTATGGAGTTTGTCATTGTAGATCGACCATTCATACACGCGGACTTCGGTCTTGATACCGACCTTTTCAAGATCCGCGGCCAGGGCCTGCACCATCTCCTTGTCCCTGATGTACTTGCCGTTCGGCGCGTCAAGAATCAGGCTGAGACCCGTGGCGTATCCAGCTTGCTTCAAGAGAGCCTTGGCTTTTTGCGGATCGTAGGGATATGGCTTCAGGTCCGGATCGGCCCACGGCGGGTTGACGATGTTGCCCGTGTGCTTTGCGAAGCCTCCGAACAGGCCCTTGTTGAGAGCGGCGAAGTTGAACGCGTAGTTGAGCGCCTGGCGGACCCGCTTGTCTCTGAGCGCAGGCTTCGTCTTGAAGTTGATCCCAATCATGATGCGGCGCCCCCCGCTGATGACGGAGACCCGCACGTTTTTCATCTTGCCGACAGCGTCGATCTTATCCGGTGTGATGTTGGTGATGATGTGCACTCCGCCGGTTTCGAGCTCTGCCAGGCGCGTGGACATCTCAGGCAGGAACCTGAACCTGACGGCTTTGACTGCAGGAGCGCCAGCCCAGTAGCTTTCGTTCGCCACGAGCGTAATGTGGTCCCCGCTGACCCATTCGCCCAGCTTGAACGGCCCGGTCCCGATAGGATTTCGACCGGTCTCCCCCACCGCCTTGCCCTTGTAGGCCTCCGGCGGGACCATGTGATACACGACGAAGTTCACGAGGAACACTGCGGGGGTGATAGGCTCCTTGGTCACGACATTGACGGTGGAATCGTCGACCACCGTGACGTGGTCGATCTTGATCAGCGCCGCCATGGAACTGACAACCCCGGGGGGCGGGTTGGTGATGCCACGGTCGATGCTGAATTTGGCGGCCGTGGCGTTGAACGGCTCGCCATTTTGGAACTTGATGCCTTTGCGCAGCTTGAACTGCCACGTGACCTTGTCCGGCTGGACCCGCCATGACTCCGCGAGCCAGGGAACCACTTTCATGTCCTCGTCGATTCTCACCAGTCCCTCGGTGATGTGGTTAAAGACATTGCCCTCGCTTTTCACTGATCCCGCGACGTAGTCCAGCGTTTGCGGCTCAGCAGGCTGGGCGACGACAAGAGTCCTTGGGGTCTGGCCGGCGGCTTTCGAAAGAACCCCAGTGATCGCGGGTGATACCAGCAGAGCGGCACAGAGGACCAGGACGAGAGCCAAACTCGACTTGCGGTGACCTTTTCCGCGCACTTTTTGTCTCCTCCTTCACGTACCCGATGGTTGCATACACAGGTCGCAATTACTGAAACCGATACCGGTCCACGCCTGCCCGCATCACCACCTTTCAAGACTCCGCGGTCTCGACATGCCGTTGTTGTTTGACGGGGTCTTCGTGCGTGTGGCAGAAGAACGCTTCATCGGACTCTTGCGATATTACGATGCCGCCATGGGGACTCCTCCCCGCTTCGACGGCTAGGTTACTGACCACCAGGTACCCGCCGTGGTGATCAACGCGAGGTAATAGCACAGAAAGATCGTCCACGGCACATCATCAGCGTGTTCACGCTGATCAGCAGCGTCACGCTCCCGACCGGCAGCGTCCAGCGCCTTAGCGCAAACAGCACCATCCCCATGAGCGCAGCGGAATAGATCATCGCGCTGGAGACGCCAGGGAGATCAGAGTTGTAAGAGTTCTCCGGTCTCGGACCCACGAACGTCTAGCCCGTCGCGCTGTCGCGCAAGACAGCGGCATCATCCCGAGGTGGGACACCTGGCCTCAAATGTGCGCCAAAGGGGCAGAAGAGGATCTGCAGGAATCTTGGTCTACTCCCCTCGAATACCCACCTGCCTGTAGCGAATATTCCATAAACCGTACGGGCCGCTGACAAAGGTCCCGAAGACGTGAGGGTTTCCAGTGAGTGAGGAGCTTCAGGGGACCGTCACCGTCCTGTTCACGGACGTCGAAGGTTCGACGGACCTCCGCACCCGTCAGGGCGACGACTTTGCCCAAGAAACCCTGCGGGCGCACGAGAGGCTACTTCGGGAACAGATCCAGGAGCACGGCGGTCGCGAGGTCGTGTTCCTTGGGGACGGATTTATGGTGGCCTTCGGCTCGGCCCGAAGGGCCGTCGCCTGTGCCATCGCCATCCAGCGCGCCTTCGACCAGCACAACCGGCAACACCCTGACCGGCAGATCCGTGTGCGGACCGGGCTCAACACCGGGGAGGTCATCCAGGAGTCTGGAACCCTGTATGGCGCGGCCGTAAACGCGGCTGCTCGGATCGTTGACAAGACCAAGGGTGGCCAGATCTTGGTCTCCCAGGTGGTCAAGGACCTCGCCGGCCCGGTCAAGGATTTCGTCTTCGTCGACCGCGGGCTCTTCTCACTCAAAGGGTTCCCCGCGCGGTGGCGGCTCCACGAGGTCATCTGGCAGCAACCCGCTGAAGTCGGTCCCGCTGAGCGGCCGGCCGGGGGAGCCGCGGTCGCCTCCTCTTCATTGGGCAGTGACCGAATCCTGGGGACGCCGGAGGAGACGTACTCGCGGGCCCCACTCT
>JBGPLF010000308.1:0-3827 GCA_041486265.1 bacterium | reverse complement strand
CGCGCAATAACCTCTTGGGCAGGGCTCTTGGGCACGTTCAGAGAACAACCTGTAGGTCGATGCGCCTCGGGGCTCACGTGTCGATCAGCGGATCGCTCGATCTTGCCGTCGATCGGGCCGCGGCCATCGGCTGCGAGTGCATGCAGATCTTCTATGGCTCACCGCGGCAGTGGCGTACCATCACCTACGACGATGAGGCCATTGAGCGGTTCGTGGAAAAGCGGCGTGCGGCCCGCCTCGATCCACTCGTCGCCCACGGCGCCTATCTGGTGAACCTGGGCGCGCGGGACCGCAGCATCCAGCGCAGGTCGATCGCCTCGCTACGCGCGACCGTGATTGGCGTCGAGCGCCTCGAGGGTCTGGGCGCCGTGACGCACCTCGGCAGCGGGACGGGAGCTACTCGCAGCGTGGCGCTGCGGCGGGTGGCTGCATCGGTCCGGCAGATCCTCGACGAAACGGAGCATGCGGCGATCCTCCTGGAGAACAGCGCCGGCATGGGCGACGCGCTCGGCGCGACCTTCGAAGACATGGCCGACGTGCTTCACCATCTCGACGGTGACACGCGGGTCGGGGTGTGTCTGGACACCGCGCACCTCTTTGCCGCAGGATGGAACCTGACGACATCCGCGGGCATCGACGCGATGCTTGATGCGGCGGATCGAATAATCGGGTGGGAACGCATCCGCCTGCTCCATTTGAACGACTCACGCGCCGCGCTGGGATCGCGCGTGGACCGTCACGAGAACATCGGCGAGGGCAAGATCGGGGCAGCCGGGTTTCGCGCGCTTGTGACGCACCCCCGGGTGCGACCGCTGGCCGGTATCATTGAGACGCCCGGCTTCGGCAAGAAAGGCCCGGACCGCAAGAACCTGGCACGGCTCAGGCGGTTGATGGGCGGCGCACGAAGGCCCGCCCGATCAGAGAACCACCCGAACGGAGACGGTGCATGAACGTTGATCGGTACGTCGAGGTCCGCGGGAGCCGGGTTCGGTTCCGCACGGAGGGCAGTGGGCTTCCTGCAGTTCTGATTCCCGGCATCGGCGCGCCCCTGGAATCCTGGGAGTGGACGATCGCCGCGCTACGTGACCACTACACGACCTATGCCTTCGACTATCCCGGCTTTGGATTCTCGGATCCGGTGGACTCAAGCTTCACCCCCAACGGTTCGGGGCGCACAACCCTGGCGTTCATGGACGCCGTGGGCGTGCAGCGCGCGATCATCGTCGGGTCATCGCTGGGCGGCGGGATCGCCACGATGGCGGCCGGGATGGCGCCGGGACGCTGCGCGGGGCTGGTGCTGGTCGCGCCGGCAGGGTATGGCCCCTGGGTAAGCCACATTGCCCGCCTGGTCGCCCTGCCACGGGTCGGCGAAGGAGCGGCAGTCGTCGTCCGAAAGTATCCCCGAATCATGCTGCAGAATCTCTTTGCCGACCACCGCCTGATTCCTGACAGGCTCGTGGAGATCGCCGCACGCGACGCCGCGCGCCGATCGACGATCGAAAACTACCTGAAGGCGCTCCGCGGGCTGGTCACCCTCCGCGGCATCCGGCCGGATGTCGTGGCGGAAATCCGCGCGGCCGCCAGGCGCATCATCGCCCCAACCCTGATCGTCTGGGGTGACCGGGACCGGGTCATCCCGGCCGACCAGGCGCCGGTCGTGGCGCAGACCATCTCCGGCTCGCGGCTGCACATGATGTCCGGTCTCGGGCACGTCCCGTTCATCGAAGCCGCCGACGCCTTCAACCGCACGATGATGGCGTTTCTGTCGATGATCTCTCTACCCGTGCCCTCCAGGGTTGCCCGTTGAATGATATTGCCTGCGCGTATCACCCCGATCGCCTGGCACTGGCGTACTGCGCCGGATGCGGCAAAGCCCTCTGCGGGAACTGCGTTGTCAGGCTGAGGTCCGGCAACTACTGCCAAATCTGTGCCGAGACCCCGGATCACCGGCCTCCTGCGGCGCGCCGGTCGCGGGCGCGCATGTGGCTGTGGATCGGGCTCGCCGGCCTGGCGGTGGCCGCCTATCTGATTTCCCGGCTGCTCTAGCGACCCTCGCCCGCAGTCTACGTCCGCCGCATCGCTTCCAGCAATTTCTCAGCGGCAGCCCGGATCTGGTCGAAGTCCTTCTTCAGTTCGTCGTCGTGGAGCAGCGCCGCCGGGATGAAGTTGTCCCGCGTGATCCGGCTCAACGATCGAAATGGCTGTCCGGCCTTCCAGGTGGCATTCGCAAAGCGGGCCAGCAAGAGCATGTCCTCATTCGACCGTTTTCCAGCGCCAATGGCCTCCAGGATCGTCATTGGCAACTCTCCGGTCCGCTCGGCGATGGCCGTCACGCCTGCCTCCACAGCGTAGAAGCCCGCCAGGTTGATCGCAATCTTCTCTTCCTTCACGCTCTTCGGAACCATCGCGGTGTCCTCGCCGGGGCCGAGGAAGGGGGGCGGAGTCTGATTCTGCCCGCGGTAGTAGGCCGCATCGAGGTAGCTCGCCATCTCCAGGGCAAAGTCTTTGCTTTGGAGCAGGGCCTGGAGGCGCTTCAGTTGCTTGGCGAGCGCATCCTCACAGGCCGTGACCAGGAGCGTTACACACAGGAATCCGACGAGCCACAGGTTCTTCATCGTCTGTTCCTCCCGATACGCCTACCGGTACAATCGCGGATCCAGCGCATCCCGCAACCCGTCCCCCAGGAAGTTGAATCCCAGCACCGTCACAAAGATCGCCAGGATCGGGAAGAGCGCAATGTGCGGCGCGATGTCCAGAAAGTCCTTGGCCACGAAGACCATTGCGCCCCACTCCGGGGTCGGCGGCTGCGCGCCCAAACCCAGGAACGAAAGCGCCGACGCAGCCAGGATCGCGGTGGCCATGCTCAGTGTCGTCGTGACAATGATCTCGGAGGAGATGTTGGGGAGTACGTACCGCAGCAGGATCCGGGCGTCCGTCGATCCAATGACGCGGCTCGCTTCGACGTACTCCTGAGACCGGACCCGTAGGACCGCGCTGCGCGAAATGCGGACAAACGACGGGATCGCGGAAATGCCCACCGCGATCATCGCATTCGTCAGGCTGGGGCCCAGCGCCCCCACGATCGCAATGGCCAGCAGCAGCCCCGGGAAGGCCTGCAGGACATCGATAGTCCGCATGATCGGGTTGTCGAGACGCGTGTAGTATCCGGCAAGCAGTCCCAGCGCGACGCCCCAGGCGAAGGCGATCCCGACCGAAATGAACCCAATGCGCAGCGAGACCCGGCTGCCGTAGACCACGCGGCTGAAGATGTCACGCCCCAGGTTATCGGTCCCGAACAGGTGGACCTGCGACGGCCGCGCCATTCGTTCCTGGATATTGGGTTGGGCGGGATCGTATGCGGTGATCAACGGCGCCAGCACCGTGACGAGGATGAGCACGCTCAGGATGAACGCGCCGATGCGCACCTGTCTGGACTTCTTCATGCGGTGCCACAGCGTCGGCGCGCGCGGCGCCGATAGCGGCGCGGCCTGGACCGGGAGGGCGGCGTCACTCATAGCGGATGCGCGGATCCACCGCCGCATACACCATGTCGACGAGCAGATTCGTCAGGACGAACGTGAGGGCCGCGAGCAGCACGGCACCCTGCACCACAGGAAAGTCCCGGCCCGAGATGGCCTGCACCAGCAGGCGCCCCATCCCCGGGAGGGAGAAGATGCTCTCGGTGATTACCGCGCCGCTCAGGAGCACGCCGAACTGGAGTCCGATGACGGTGATCACCGGCAGCAGCGCGTTGCGAAATGCATGCCGCACCACGACGAGCAGCTCGCGCACCCCCTTCGCCCGCGCGGTCCGCACGTAGTCCTGGT
>JBGPLF010000307.1:0-3881 GCA_041486265.1 bacterium | reverse complement strand
TCGCCGGCTGCGCGGCTACCGGGCATTGCCGCAACTACGCATCGCATTGCAGCAGGACCTCACGCAGGGGAAGGAGGTGATGGTGGCGTAATGAGCGCTGGGGCTGCTCCTGGAATTTCAACTCGAATCGGGACACCCTCGGTGGAGGTGCTGTCGTGCTTTGCGGCGTAAGCCTACAGCCGTAGAATTATGCCCAGCGTTCTCGACCGTGAGAGTATTGCACGCACCTACCTTTCGGGGCGCGGCATAGAAATTGGGCCTCTCCACAATCCTTTGCCCGTTCCCTCGGGCGTCCGCGTGACCTACGTTGACCGACTTCCTGTCTCCGAGTTACGCCGCCAGCACTTCGAGGAATGGGCTAGGTTAGTAGACAAGCTACAAGACCCGGCGGCCGCTGCCGCTCAGCCGGCGCAGGCGACCATCGACGTGAGGTGGATGCGCTCACGGTCGGTCATGGCGTCACCTCCTTTCGGACACACTGTTCCTCGGGAACCCGCGGGGCCATGTGCCCGCGTGCCCAAGAGGATACTAACACTTTGCCTGTGCGGAGTTCAGGAAGGTCAGCGGATCGCTCCGGCGGCCAATCCGCTCACGAGTTGACGTTGCAGAATCAGGAAGAACAACACCGAGGGTACGGTGAAGACGACGGCACCCGACATCATGATTTCGACCGGCGTGGTCAGATAGCCGATCCAGGAAGCCAACCCGACAGAGGCGACCCACAGCGACTGGTCGCTGACGAACGTCAGGGCGAACGCGAACTCACCCCACGCTTCGAAGAAGCCGATGGCGAATGCCGCGACCAGGGCAGGCGCAGACAGCGGGATGGTGATCCGCCGCAGCACACCCAGGCGCGAACAGCCATCCATGAGTGCCGCTTCCTCAATCTCCTCGGGAATAGTGTCAAAAAACGCCTTGAGAATCCACACTGTGATTGGCGCGACGATCGCCGTATCAGCCAGAACCAGGGCCATCCGCGTATTCAGGAGATGGGTCTCTCTGAAGAAGATGAAAAGGGGTACGACGAGCACCGTGCCTGGTAGCATTTGCGTGAGGAGCAGGAGGAAACCAAAGAGGGCGCGTCCTCGATAGCGAAAGCGGGACAGGCTGTAGGCAGCAAAGAGGGAGAGGACGACGGCAAGCAGGGCGGTTCCGCATCCAACGAGCAGGCTGTTGAGCAACCACTGTCTGATCAGCTGGGTCGAAAAGAGCCGAACAAAAACGCCGACCTCTCCCAGGTTTGGAAGCAGGCGAGGCGGCCAGACGTACAGGTCTGTGCCGCGCTGGACGGCCGTGACAAGCATCCAATAGATAGGGAGCACGGCAAATGCCACGGCCATCGCTACGAGCACGTAGAGCCCCAGCCATCTGGCCGGCTGCCGATGCCGGCGTGAAGGGACAGGATGCCTAGGTTGTTGGGAGCTCACGGCGGCGTTCAAGCACAAAATACCCCAGCGTCACTGCGGTTGAGATCGTGATGCCAATCATAGCGATCGCAGCGGCGTTCCCGATTCGGAAGTTGCGGAACGCCTCTCGGTAGATGCTGACGGCCAGGACATTGGTCGCGTCCGACGGCCCGCCTTGCGTCATGATCCAGATCGTGTCAAATCGCTTGAGAGACCAGATCGTGAACAGGAGTGTCAGAATGGCCAGCGTGGGCCGGATGTCCGGCAGCGTGACGTACCGGAATGTCGCGATCGGCCCGGCGCCGTCGACCTGGGCTGAATCATAGAGCGTCCGGTCCACCGCGGTGAGGGCGGTCAGCAGGACAACGGCGCCAAATGGAAAGATGCGCCAGACATCCACCAGGACGACGGCGGGCAGAGCCCACTGAGGGGAGAGAAGCAAACTGACGTTCGCGGTCGTGATGCCTGTCGTGCGGAGCACGTAGTTGACCAGGCCGTACTGCGGGTCGTACATCCAGTACCAGATGAGCGCGCTGGCGACCAGCGGCGTGCCCCACGGAACCGTCAGGATGGCACGCGCCAAACCCCGGCCGGGGAAATTGACCTGAAATAGGAGCGCGCAGACCATACCGATGAGTAGGGCCAACCCCACGGTGCCTGCTGTGTAGAGGATCGTCACCTCCAGCGCATTCGCGAGTTCGGGAGAGCGGAGGAGGGCACCATAGTTGGCCAGGCCGACGAAATCCTCCGGCTTGGGAACAAGATCGCGGCCGCCGTAGAGGCTGACGAGCAGACCGCGAGTCATGGGATAGAGTACGAGCACGCCGACCAGGAGGAGCATCGGCGCGATGAGCCCGTAGGGGAGAAGGGCGGCCTGCCATCGCGACCGAAGGGGTTTCGTCATACGGGGTGGCATTGCCTGAGGGGCCGGGGGGCCCCTCAGGCTGGCACGTCCATGCGCCGCGCCACTACGCGCCGCCTACTTCGTCTTCAGTTTCTGCTCGAGCTCGGCCTGGGCGGCGTCCATCGCGGCCTTAGCATCTGTATTCTTGACGAGCACGTCAACCACATGTTTCAGGACGGCGTTGCGGAACTCTGGCTGGCGGGTCTCAAACCCACGAGGCAGGATGCCTCCATTGTCCGCCAGCGGGGAATTCACGAACGTGCTGAGGTACGGGAACTGCTTGAGAATCGCTTCGTTGGCCGACTTGGAGTTCACGACGTTCTGGACGGCCACACCGTAGTCCTTCAGGTGGCGGTAGAACCAATCCAGGAAAGTCGCCGCCTCCTTTGGATGCTTGGCGCCCTTGGGGATCGTGTAGAGCACGATCTCGGCATTGGTCAGCGCCGGCTTGAACGGGGTTGGCGTCGCCTGCAGATCGATCTTCGAGTTCTGCGACTTCGTGATCACATAGACGGCCTGGTTGTCGGTCAGCATGGCGACCTTCTCCTGCCAGAACATCCGGCGGTATGTGGCCGAGTCCACGCCCTTAGGGAAGATTCCTGCGTCGTACATTTGCTTGAAGAACTTCACCCCCGCGACAACCTCAGGCGAGTTGACGGTCGGTTTCCCACCCGCTGCCCACTTTCCACCAAACCCCTCGACCCAGAATGACATCTCATACCACCAGCCGGCCTCCTGGTCCATGCTGTGCCGGGTCCCGTAGCCGTACTGATCGGGGGCCTTGGTGAGTTTTTTGGCTGCGGCCAGGAACTCTTCGGGCGTCGTCGGGGGCGCTGTGATGCCCGCCTCAGTAAGCAGCCTCTTGTTCGAAAGGAGGGCATACGTCACGTACTCACTGACCACCCCGTAGGTCTGCCCCTTGTTCTCGGCGACCTGCTGGGCCTGAAGAAAATCGCCCTTGTATTTGCTCAGATTGAGCAGGTTGTTGAGCGGCGCCAGATGGCCGCGGGTGAGGAACGAGAAGAACATGGTGTCGGCCGCCACGAGCACATCGGGAGGGCTGCCACCAGCCAGGCGGACCATCATGGTCTCTTCGAACCTGGGGTAAGGGATGCTGCCTTCCTTGATCTTGATATTCGGAAACTCTTTCGTGAACGCGGCGACGATCTTCCTGAGGGCATCGCCACGTTCTGGCTCGGTCCAGTGCCAGGTCGCCAGTTCGATTTCGACCGGAGAGGCTCCCTTCAGGCTCTGGCCCGGCCATAGGGCCACGCATAGGAGCAGTGCAGCAAGTGCACTTACCCACCGGAGCATCGAATACCGTGTCATTCTCCACTCTCCCTCATCATGATGCACTCAACCGCCGCTACCGATCTCACCTCCCTCGAGTCTTGCTGGCCTGCGAGTCGTTGCTTCGCTCGCCGTAGGGGCTGTACTCTCCCTCGCGGAGATACCGTTCATGGGCTTCCGCCATGCGATCGTCATCAAGGGCGACCCCCAGGCCGGATCCCGATGGAACAGCAAGCGCGCCGTTGGCGAAAACATGTGGCACGGTAATCACATCATTCTTC
>JBGPLF010000306.1:0-3937 GCA_041486265.1 bacterium | reverse complement strand
TGCATCGCGATGACGACCGGTGTCTCCCCCAGAACGGGAGACCGCGGCTGCAGCCGAACGGTCACGACCGTTGTGGACCCCGGCTGAAATTCCACGGAGGCGACCCGATAGCCGGTCACGACGCGGTCGACGACATCACGCAAGACCCCGGCCAGCGCCGTCCCCTGCCGGGCGACGAGGTCGCTGTCCCGACCTACGAGAAGCCGCTCCGCCGCGGTGCCGATGGATTCAACGATCCGGCGGACCACCAACGCGTGGGGCTCCCCGCCCTCGATAACAACTTTGGCCTCGACCCGCTGCACGGGATCGGCGGCCCGCGCGGGAACCGCGGTGACAGCCAGGATCGCCACCAGCAGAAGCGGCAGCCCGCACCGGGCGGCGGTGCACAAACGCCGTCTGAGGTGGGGACTTAGAAAGGCTGGCCGATAGTAAGCCAGGTCTGGGTACCCTCCGAGCCACGTGCGTAGTCAATCCGGATCTGACCGACCGGCGTGCCAACGGTCACACCGAGCCCGTAGCCGAATTGTAGGGACGAAGAGATCGGGGCGGCGCCTACGTCGGTGAACACGATGCCGGTGAAGCCTTTCAACATCCGGGCCAGGCCATCGAGCGGCGCGCGGTATTCCAGGTTGAGCAAGGCGAAGTTGTTACCGCGGAACCGCGCGACCGGCAGAGCCCGAAACGTCTGGGGGCCCCCGACGATAAACTGCTCCTGCAGCGGCAGGTTGCCCAGGCTGAAGCCCGTGAGGACCCGGCCCACGATGACCGTAGTGCCGGCGGGGAAGTAGCGGGTGTACTCGGCCGAGACCTTGGTGTACCCGAAGTTGCCGCCGAGAAGCGCGAGCCCGAGGTCGACCTGCGCGCCGAGTCGCTCCCCCTTGGTCGGCGTCGTCTTGCTGTCGCGGCTGTCGCGTGTGCCGCCCAACGACAACGCGACGACGCGACCCGGCGAGAAGTGCTGCGGCAGCGGACACGGGTTGGGGGTCGGCGGGACCGGAGGAACCGGCGGACACGGCGTGGTCGAGGTGAGATCGAGCGGGGTCGCTGTAATGTTCGCGCGCTCCGATCGCAGGCTCAACGTCAGCGAGGTCAGCGGGTCGATGGGACGCGTGAAACCGATGGTGCTCCCGAGCCGGTCGAGGTTGAACCGCGACGAGACCACCCCCCTCGTGCTGTAGTCAGTCTCGGCTGTGATGGCCTCGTACAGGCTGATATTCATCACCGTCTGTTTGGCGTCGAACCACGGGTCGCGGAAGATCAACGCAAAATTGCTCGGCGGCAGGGTGTGGGAAGGAAGGTTCTGCGTTCCCAGCCCGCGCTCGTACCGCACGGTGACCGATTGGTCACGCCCCTTCCAGTTGCTCTCGGTGTATTCGATCAAACCAACGATCCCGGTCCTGTCGCTGTAGCCGAGGCCGAAGCGCGCCTGCTGCGTCCTCTTTTCCTTGACTTCGATCTCGACGACCACCGCGTCGGGTGTTGAGCCCGGCACCGGCCGCGCCTGGACGTTCTCGAACAGGTCGATAGCGAAGATGCGCTGCAGGTCTTTGTTCAGTTCGTTCACGTTGAAGATCCGGCCGGGAACGACGACGGCACCGCGGTCGAGGATGTACCGCTGGGTCTTCGTCAGCCCTTTGTACTGGATGGCTTCGACCCGACCCTCGGCGATGCGCAACCGCAGGCGCACGCTCCCGTTGGTCACGATGCCGACGTCGGCGACCCGCGCCAGCACGTAGCCGCGCTCCTCGTAGAGCTTCTCAACCGCCCGCGTCCCGTCGCGCAGCCGGATAAGGTTGAGCACCTGACCGGCCGGCAGGTTGAGCGCCTGCAGGATGGCACCGGATGAGATCACCGTGTTGCCCTCGACAATGATCTCTGCGATCGCCGGGTTCTCGACGACCAGAAATGCCACGCGGACTCCATCACGCCACGGCTCGACCCGCACGTTGGCGTCGGCAAACCACCCCGTGGATACGATCGCCGCGATGTCGGCACGGAGCCGCTCGTCAGAGAGGAACTCGCCGACGCGGACGCCGACCGAATCAAACACCACCGATTCCGGCACATGCTCGAGCCCGCGGACGACGATCTCCGTGATCTTTGGGGGCGGAGGCGGCGACGGCGCGGGCGACGGGACCGGTGACGGAGCCTGGCCGGGCGCGGGCGGCGTCGTCGGCCCGGGCCCGGGAGTCTGTACGGGCGATGGGGCCGGCGACGGCGAGGGCACCGAGCGAGGCGTCGGGCTCGGTCCGGGTTGAGGCGTCGGGCTGGGCGAGGGGGCAGCCTCGGCCTGCGTCACGCCCCCGAGTCCTGCGCCGAGCCCAGAAAGCAGTGCGAAGGTGATGATCGCGGCCCAGGCGATCAGGCCGATGCGTACGTACACGCGGTATGGCAACCGTCTCCTCCTGACAAGGGTTTGTCTGCGGGACCACGGCGCGCACGTCTGCCGCGCCGGTTGTCCGGGCAGCAGGCGACGCATCCCATGCGCAGGCGGTGGCCCTGCGGTCTTACTGCTTGGCCGATCGACGCAATGAACGCTCCGCGGCAAGGACGAGGTCGATCACGTCGGCCTCGTTCAGCAACGCGGGGGCCGGCGCCACCACCGGCGCCGCTGTGATACTCGCCGGCGCGACCGGCACCACCGCGGATGCCGCGACGCGCGGGGTGACGGCCAGAGGCGCCGCCGGCGAAGCCTCGGAGAGTACAGGCGCGATGGGGCGATCATCGCGCACCGCGACCGCCACCGGCACCGGCACACGCAGGATGATCCTCTTTTCGACCGTCCGCTCGACGACCGGCTCAGGAGCCACCACGATGCTCAACATCTCGCCGGTACCGGCCGACAGCCTGACGATCGAAACCGGGGCCAGATCGCGGGCCTGGACCGGCGTCTTGAACTGTAGGACGGCTGCCGACGCCACCACGACAGCCGCGGCCAGGGCCAGGGCCCCGATCACCATGCCGGCCGCGTGCACGTGCACCCGTCCGCGCGCCGGCACCGTGGACACCGGCGCCGTCATGGTGACCTCGCGTGCCCGATGCACTTCAGCTTCCGCCAGGATCAGGGTCAGCGTGCCCCGATTGAGGTCTCCGTCCTCGATCTGCTGCCTGGCCCGATCCAACCAGTCCTCGGCGAAGGTGATGCGTTCAGTCAGGCCCGTTCGGTCGTTCCCCATCGTTGCTCCCTCCAGCCGCGTTACAGTTCTAGTATCCGGACGCGCGCTGCGGCTGGTGCATCCCGTCGATCCCCAGGATCGCTCGCAGGTGCTCGGTCGCCTGCTTCTGCAGGCGATAAAAGTGCGACAGGCTGATGTGCAGTTCTTGCGCAATACGCCGCGGCTCTCTCGCGCCCACGACAGCCTTCAGCACGGCGCGCTCGCGCGGCGGGAGCTGCTCGATCATGACGAGCGCATGGTCGACCACCGCCCGGTCCTCGACGCCGACCAGCACTGCGGCGGCGGCGGGGTCGGCCAGATGGGTGAGGGGCGAGCCGTCCTCGTGCGCGGCGAGCGCCTGATCCAGCGACACCTCATTCCGGATCCGATCCAGGGCGTTGAGGACGCGGCCCCTGATCCGGTAGGACGCGAAGGTCGAGAACCGGACCCCTCGATCGGGATCGAACCGCTCCACTGATTCGATCAGCCCGACCGCCCCTTCCTGAATCAGGTCCATCAGGAGCGGCTCGGGCGGCCGCAGGTGCATGACCACCTTGAAGACCAGGGGCTGGTAGGCTTCGATCAGCCGGAGCCGGCTGGACGTGCTGCTGCCGTGGCGATACGCCCGCCAGTGCTCGGCTTCTTCCGCCGGGCGCAGGAGCGTCACCTTCTGCAACTCACGCAGATAGTCTGCAAACATGCCCGCTGCATCCTCCGGCGAGACCGGGCTTCCAACTCACAAGCCTTCGACCCGGTGGGGCGAAGTCCTGTTGCGTTAGAAC
>JBGPLF010000305.1:0-3942 GCA_041486265.1 bacterium | reverse complement strand
TTGGGCTCACGATGTAGCCGCGCCGGGGCACCGCGTCCACCAGCCCCTCGTGCTGCAGCGCCTTGAGCGCCTCACGGAGCGGCGACTTGCTGACGCCCCAGGGGCGCGCCAGCTCGCCCTCCACCAGACGCTGGCCGGGACGAAACTGCCCCGTGATGATCTGACGGCGCAGAGAGGTGTGAATCTGCGCGCTGAAGCTCCGGTCCGATCGAAGCGGCCCGAGCTTCTTGACCTTCGGGGCCCGGATTGCCATCGCCGATCCTCCTAGGTAGGGGCGGGGGCGGAATTACCGTTCTCTAGAATACTACAAGAATATCACTAGTAGTCTAGGATGGCTTCGAGCCGCATGTCAAGCCGCGTCGGGTTCGCCTCTCATTGCAGGCAGCGAGGAAACCCTTGAGCGCTGTGGAAGAAGGTAGCCCAGGAGGCCCCGGATGACGACATTATCTCGGATCGCAGGATCGCTGGGCCGGACCGATGCCCTGGACCGCCCACGGTTCACCCGCGGGGGCCACATCATCACCCTGCTGCTGAGCACGTGGATGATCGGTGGGGTCTTCGTTGATGCATGGGCGCACGGCCAGCACCTGACCGAAACCTTCTTCTCTCCCTGGCACGCCATGTTCTACTCGGGGTTCTTTGCGACCGCCGCATGGATGCTGGCGCCGGTCCTGCAGGCCCGCCGAAGCGGGCAAAAAGCGCTCGCGGCCATCCCGGCAGGGTACGGCCTGGGGCTCGTCGGTGTGCTGGTGTTCGGGCTGGGCGGCGTAGCCGACATGCTGTGGCACACATTCCTGGGGATCGAGATCGGGATTGAAGCGTTGATGAGCCCACCCCACTTTGTGCTGGCGCTCGGGATGGTGCTGGTCTCCACCAGCCCGTTCCGCGCGGCCTGGGCCGCATGGGACGCCGATGACGCCCCTTCGCTGGGGGCGTTTCTGCCCGCCCTCCTCTCCCTGACCCTGGCGGTCAGCGTCGTCGGCCTCGTGTTCTACACGCTGTGGGGCTTCAGCAGCGCCCACTTCATCACGACAGGCGCGTTCGAGCGCATCATCCGCGAGTTCGCGCCGACCGAGCGCGGCCTGCCGCTGGTGCGGGAAGTCACCCAGCAGCGGGGCATCACCAACATCCTGGTCTCCAACCTGCTCCTGCTTGCCCCGGTCCTGATCATGCTGCGGAGATGGCGTCTGCCGTTTGGGACCGTCACGGTCTTCTTCACGATCACCGCGATGCTCATGGCGGGCATGACGGGATACTTCTACCTCTCGGTGCTCCTGGTGCCGCTCATTGCGGGACTGGTCGCAGACCGGCTCATCCGCCGCTTGGACCCATCCCCGCAACGGGTGGGCCAACTCCGGGTGTTTGCGACTGTGGTACCGGTCGTCATGTGGAGTCTGTATTTCGTTGCGACCTACATTCAGTGGGGCGTGGCGTGGCCGATCACGTTGTGGGCCGGGGTGATCCTCTGGGCGGGAGCGAGCGGCCTGGGGCTCAGCCTGGTAGCGATCCCAAATAGTCAGACTTCGTAGAGCCGGTCCAGGCTCAGTGGCCGGCGCGGGCGGGCGCCCGTTCGGCGCGTGGGTTGCCCGCCGTCTGCACGTCGAAGCCCATCGCGGCAGCCTCTGCGACGAAGAACTCGACGTCTTCGCTCTTCGTGCGCTCGCCCAGGCTCGCGCGGTCGAGGTGCCCATCCAGGGCCAGGATGACCGTCTCGGCCAGGCACGCGGGCACGAGTCCGTATCCGTAGCCGAGGTCTATGATGCCCCGGGGATCGCCCGGGAGGCGGACGACGCCGCCGGGGATCACCTCCACGCCTGGGACCGTGGCGACCGACGCATCCACGTCCGGCGGGCGCCCCAGATCGAAGATCAGGCAGCCCTCGCGGACATGGTCGGGATAGATGACCGGCGCGGGATCGGAAGTGGCAGTGAAGATGGCATCGGCCTGGCGCAACGTGGCGTAGCGCGTCGTGGCCTCGATGGTCGCGGCGGGATATCGCCGCTGCAGGAGGTCCTTCGATCGATCGAGTCGCTCCTGATCGGTGCCGAGCATGATGAGACGTCCCACGTGCTCGGCGAGGGCGCGGCAAATTCCAAACCCAACAACGCCGTTCGCGCCAACCACAGCGGCGGCCGCGCGTAAAGGATCCACCCCGCGCGCCCGGAGCCGCTCCAGGACAATGGGCACGGCCATCTTCACCGTCCCCGCGGTGTAGGCTCCCCCGTTGGTGATCGCGATGGGTGACTGGGCCTGCACGTCGATACCCTTGTTCCCCACGACCGACCAGAATGCCCCCAGGCCCATCACGGTCGCGCCGAGATTTGCGGCGAGGCGCGCGGCCTGGATCGCCCGCCGGACCGCCAGCGCCGGCTCCGCGCGGATCTGATCGGGGAGCAGCGGGACGCCGATCAGGTACACGCGCGCCCGGCGGCCATCGGCGGTCGTGATCTCGTAGAAGTCGGCCACCTTCATCGGACGCATGAAACGCGCCAGCCGCCGCACCACCCGATCCGGCACGAGGCCCGAGCGACGGATCGGGCGAAGCCAGAGGAATCGCCTGGCATCCCAGATGTCGTTCACGGTCATCGGGTGAATCAGGAATGCGCACACCGCTTCAGCGGCGTCGAGTGCGGGCAGGGGGAGCCGGTCGCCAAGCCTCGGCTCGACGCCGTCGGCGATGCGAGCAAGATGTTCTTTGTGATTCCACAACGTGGCGACGGCGTACACAACGCTGAGCGTCAGGTAGGGCGCCGCGCCGCCGAACGCCCTGACCGCCACGGGAAGGCTGATCGCCGCGAGCACATGTGCCAGAGACAGGTAGCCCCAGCGCCCGCCGATGCCGCGAGGAATCATGAGCGTCGCGGCCGCGACGGCGACCGGCGTTGCAACCGCCCCCCATGGGATCGCGCCGAGTCCCGACAGCGCCACGATCGCACCGAGGGCCACGCCGACACTCTTCAGGCGCACAGGCGCGGTGGACTTGAAGAGCCACTCAGGCGAATACGCGTGACCCAGGATCACCGCGGCGGCCGAGGCGCCGAGCGTCCAGCCGCTCGCCCCGAGCCCGCGGGCGATGACAACGGCCAGCGCGCCCTTCGCCAGGTCCAGGGCGCTCGCGAGAATGAGAACGGGCGCGCCGGCGACAGCCATCACCGTGCCGATGCCGAGGTCGTGCGGGGAGTACCGGCGGAGGTCGACCCCGCGAAGCCGCCGGCCGGCCAGGTAGCCGGTGGGCAGGCTGCCCAGGGCGGCCGCAATCAGGACGGCGATGACGGCGGCGACCTGTGGCGAGAGATTCATGCCGGTCTACACGTCGGGCCCTGCTCTACTTCGTCCCAAACAGGCGGTCTCCCGCGTCCCCCAGGCCGGGCACGATGTACCCCTTTTCGTTGAGGTGATCGTCTACCGCGGCCGTGTAGATGTCCACATCCGGGTGAGCGTCGTTGACCTTCTTGATCCCCTCGGGCGCGGAGATGATCGCCATCACCTTGATGTTCCGGCACCCAGCCTTCTTCAGAATACTGATGGCCTCCACCGTCGAGCCACCCGTCGCCAGCATCGGGTCGAGGATCATCGCCTCCCGCTCGGCGATGTCGGGAGGCAATTTCGTGTAGTACTGCACAGGTTGCAGTGTGGCGTGATCCCGGTAGATCCCGATGTGCCCGACCCGCGCGGTCGGGATCAGCCGAGTGATCGCCACCTCCATCGCCAGGCCGGCTCGGAGGATCGGGATCACCGCAATCTCCTTTCCCGCAATCGACCAGCCCGTCGTTTTCGCCAGCGGGGTCTCCACCTCGATCTGGCGCACCGGATGACTGCGCGTCGCCTCAAACGCCATCAACATCGCCAGTTCCTCGGTCGACTCGCGGAACTCCTTGTGGCCGGTCCGCTTGTCCCGCAGGATGGTGAGTTTGTGCCGGATCAGCGGGTGGTCAAAGATGT
>JBGPLF010000304.1:0-3973 GCA_041486265.1 bacterium | reverse complement strand
GCTGACCCCGGTAGCGGCCGCCGACCGCCTGCGCCGTGTCTTCGACGACGAAGAGATCGTGCTTTCGGGCGATTTCCATGATGGGATGCATGTCGGCGGGCGCCCCCCGCATGTGCACAGGGATCACCGCGCGCGTGTACGGCGTGATCGCGGCCTCGAGCGCCGCGGGACTCATGTTCAACGACTCGTCGATGTCGACAAACAGCGGGACCGCGCCGAGGATGACGACGGCGTTGATCGTCGCGATCCATGTGTAGGTGGGGACGGCGACCTCATCGCCGGGGCCGACGCCGGTAGCCGCCAGGGCCGTGATGAGGGCGGCCGTGCCCGACGTAACCGCCAGGGCATGGCGCGCCCCCATCGCCTCAGCAAACGCCTTCTCAAACGCCGCCGCCTTGCGCAGCGGCCTGGGCCCGTAGTGCCGGAACAGGGACTGGCTGTCGAGCACCTCCATCACAGAGGCCTTCTCTTCTTCGCCGATGAGCAGGCCTCCGGGCCATCCCGGAAGCAACGGGGTGGTGCGTACCGGCGTCCCGCCATCAATCGCCAGCCGTTCCGGCATCAGGAACGCACCATGACCTTGCCGTCCATCCGCTTCGACGCCTTCTCGACGGCCTGCACACCCTGGTCCAGCGGGAAGCGGCTCGTGATGATCTGCGTCATGTCGATGCGCTTAGCGGCCATCAACCGGATGACGTACGGGAAGTTGCCGTAGCCCGAGTGACCCTGCGCACCGAAGACCTGGCCGGCGTGTGTCTGGAAGTGCTCCAGGTACATGGGTACGCGCTCTGAGGCTCGGCCGATCTGCACGATCTTGCCGCCAAAGGCCAGCGTCTCCTCCATCTCGGGGATCGTCAGCGACGGTGCGCCCGCGCACTCCACGTGCATGTCGGCGCCCTCGCCTTTGGTCAGGTCCTTGATGACGTCGCGGGGTTTCGTGCCCTGCTTCCCGAGTTCCGCGGGGCTGAAGACGTAATCCGCACCCATCTTCTTCGCCAGCTCCTGGCGGACGGGCGAGACCTCAAAGGCAATGACGCGGCCGGCGCCCGCCGCTCGGGCCAGTGCTATGGCGGCGAAGCCAATCGGCCCCGTGCCGAAGACGGTGACGTAGCCGCCCGGCTTGAAGCCGCCGGCCCGGCTGAACATCGCGTTGTACGACACGCTGGTGGGCTCGCACAGCGCCCCGGCCTCGTAGGCTTTGTCTTTGCCGCCGTAGACCTCGGCGAGTTCGTTGATCTTCCAGCAGTACTTGGCGCCGATGACCAGCGACTCGGCCTGCGCGCCGTCAATCGTGAACCCGATCTCCTCCAGCCTGAGGCACTGGTTGGGATACCCGTTGCGGCAGGGGATGCACTCGCCGCACCAGATCATCTCCTCGGCGGTGACCATGTCGCCGACCTTGAGATCGCGGACCTCCTTGCCGACCTCAAGGATCTCGCCGGAGAACTCGTGGCCGATGATCACCGGGAACTTCGTCAGCCCGGGATAGAACATGTACCCGTCCTTGTCCGTCTCGTAGAAATGCACGTCCGATCCACAGATACCGCACGCGCGCGGCCGCAGCCGCACATCGTTCGGGCCCAGGGCGGGGTCGGGCAGGTCCGACAGGCGCAGCTTCGGGTTCTTCCAGATGCTGCTTCCCGTCACCGCCTTGCCGGTGGTGCGCTCAAACTCGCTGATCTTGTAGCCCTCACGGGGCTTCCACTCGGCTTCCAGTACCAGGCCTTTCATCTCACGATCCCTCCTTCAGTGAAGACGGAGTGTTTCCACCCCGTCGGGCACGGCGGTCTATGTACCTGCCGTCTCCTCTGCCTTCATGATACGATCCCCGTTCGACCGTACTACATCAGGCCTGCGCTCGATGCCCGCCCCGCACGACCGCCTCACCACCAGTTGGGGGTCCAGCACCAGCCGGCGCGGCGCGCGGCTGCCGCCGCCGATCAGGTCCAGCAACCGTTCCATGGCCAGAGCGCCCATCCGGTACGTGGGCTGCGCGACCGTCGTGAGCGGAGGCTCGACGAGCGATGCGAACATGATGTCGTCGAACCCCACGACGGCCACGTCTTCGGGGAGCCGGCGCCCCCGGCGGCGCAGTTCCTCCATCGCGCCGATCGCCATCAGGTCGTTGCCGGCGATGATGGCCGTAAAGCGGACCCCACGGCGCAGCAACTCGCCGACGGCCGCGGCGCCTCCTTCGGCCCGAAACGCGCCGTCGACGACCAGCAACGGATCCGCCCGGACTCCCGCCCCGCCGAGCGCGTCGCGATAGCCGGCGTGGCGCTCCTTCGCCGGCGACACCGTCGCCGGACCACCGATGAAGGCGATGCGCTGGTGGCCCAGGCGCAGCAGGTGCTCGGTCGCTTCGCGGGCGCCGCGGCGGTTGTCCACCAACACGGCGTCGATCTCCACCCCGTCGGGAGCCCGAGCGATCAACACGGCCGGGATGTGCTGCCGCCGCAGCATCCTCAAATGCTCAGTGTTGGCCCCCACCGTGGCGAAGATCAGGCCATCCACCATTCGCTTGCGCAGGAGCGTCAGGTAGCTCCGTTCCTTGCCGAGATCCTCGTCCGTGTTGCACAAGAGGACGGCCAGACCGGCGCGGTTTGCCACATCTTCGATGCCGCGGGCGATCGCCGGGAAGAACGGGTTGCTGATATCGGGCACGATCAGGCCGATCGTATGGGTGACGCGCTTCTTGAGTCCGCGCGCGACCAGGTTGGGCTGGTACTGGAGGCGCTCGACCGCGGCCAGCACACGGTTGCGCGTCCCCTCGCTGACGCGATGGGGGCTGCCGCTGACGACGCGCGACACCGTTGCCACGGACACCCTGGCTGAGGCAGCCACTTCGCGGATCGTCGCCGTCACCTTCGGCCTCCGGGTGTCGAATGCTGACGAGTGCCATGAATACAGAAACGGGATGGAAAACGTTTGCCATTCTAGAGGTTCGCCGGGACGTCCAGCGATCCTTCCCTTATCGGGAAAGCTGCTCCGGCGTCACCCGCTCCAGTGTCACGCGGACGCCATCTCGCACAGCGCGGAACCGGGTCGCATCCCCCTCGACCAGGCCAAAGACGTTGACGGGGCTGGCCGCGCGCGGCTCGTCGCCCTCGCTCGCCGGGGTCGGACCGAAGAACAGGCAGAAAGCCTGGCCCGGAGGCCAGTAACCCAGATCGCCGACCCGGACAACCTCCCGGCCCTGCTCACCCGGCAGCGTCAGCCCGACGCTGAAGTAGATCTCGTCTCCCCAGCGGTTCGCGTGGCCGGACAGTGGCAGCGCCTCCCAGATCGCGTCCGCTGTGCCGGTGTCGTTGAGCACCGCCGTCGCCTCGACGCTGCCGGCGTGAATGCGAATCGATCGCTGCGTCGCCATGACCACACCACCCCGCTCAATCGCTCAGCCCTACCTTCCTTCGCGCAAGACTGAACCCTTCCCCAACCGCCACGGGTTCCCATAGAATCAAGGAAGAATCAGGGAGCACCGGATTCTCAGACGCCCAGCCCGGAGGCATCGCGTGAAAGAGCTGACGCTACGGCCAACCGACTACTACCTGCTCGAGGATCTGCTGACCGAGGACGAACGGCTGGTGCGCGACACCGTGCGCCGGTTCGTCGACCGCGAGGTGCTGCCCCACATCGGGGGCTGGTGGCTGCGCGGCGAGTTCCCGCAACATCTGATCAAGCCGCTGGCTGATCTCGGCGTGCTCGGCGCCAACTTGCCGGCAGAGTACGGCGCCGCCGGCGTCAACAACATCGCCTATGGCCTGATCATGCAGGAACTGGATCGCGGGGATTCGGGGCTGCGGTCGTTCGCGTCGGTGCAGGGCGCGCTCGTGATGTATCCGATCTACTCGTTCGGCAGCGAGGATCAGCGCCGGCACTGGCTGCCGCGCCTGGCAAGCGGCGAGGTGATCGGGTGCTTTGGGCTGACCGAGCCCAACGCCGGGTCGGATCCCGGCGCCATGCAGACACGCGC
>JBGPLF010000303.1:0-3986 GCA_041486265.1 bacterium | reverse complement strand
TCTTGTAGCTCTGCGCCGCCGGGTAGGTGCCGGTGCTGTTCAGGAACGGGGTCACGAAATTGTCGGCATCCGGGAAGTCGGCCGCCCAGCCGATGAACCACAAGGGCAGCTTCTTCTGGCGGTAGGCCGACAGGTACTGCGCCCACGTGATACCTCGAACATCGACCTTGAACTTGGGGTTCAGGGCCTCGATGCCGGTCTTGAGGACCTGGGCCGCGCACTGCCGGGTGGTGTTCCCGCTGTTGAACGTGACGGTGAACTTGAACCCGGTGTTCCAGATTTGCCCACCACGCGCCTCGCGGAACGCCGCCGCCGCTTTGGCGGAGTCGAACGAGTACCACTTCCCGGTCGGGTTGTAGCCGAACATGCCGCGCGGGACCGGGCCGTTGCCGACCGTCGCCTTGCCGCGCCAGCAGTCACGGATGGCCGTCGAGTAATCGAAGGCCTGGGCGACGCCGCGGCGGACGTTGACGTCGGCGAAGAAGTCGGCAGGCACACCGTTGCCGTCCAGCCGGCCGCTGCCCACGTCGGGGTTGCCGCCGCTGGTGTCGATGTTCAGGTTCATGTAGACGCCCTGGGTGACGAGCTGCGCCAGGTCATCGACGATGCGCACGCCCGGCAGCCCTTCAACCTGCGTCTGCTCGGTCCGGTTCACCGCGACGATGTCGGCATCGCCCTGCTGCAGCATCAGCCGGCGCGGCCCAAAGTCTTCCACCGTTCGGAAGATGATCCGCTTCAGCGCTGCGGGTTTCCGCCAGTAGTTGTCATTCCGCTCGATGATCACCTGGCGGGTCTGCCGGTCCCACTGCGTGAGCTTGAAGGGACCGCTGCCGTTGGCCGCGCTGAAGAGCGGGGTGCTCTCGGGCTTCTGTGGGTTGTTCAGCTTGGCCAGCCCGGCCGCCGTCCCGTTCCAGTCGCCCTGGGCCATGGCCCACTTCTTGTTGATGACCATCGACCACTCGGCCATGATTGACAGGAAGGGCGCAAACGGCTCCTTCAGGGCAATCGCGACGGTGCTGCCGCTGACCTTGATCGCCTGGTCAGCCTTGGGGAACAGGCTTGTATTGAGGACTCCCTTGTCGTCCCGCGTCGCGTCGACACCCAAAATCGGGGAGAGGAGGATCCAGGACGGGCCGCCGTCGCGATCCATGAACATGAATCGCAGCAGCGAGTACTTCACGTCGTCGGCCGTCAACGGGGTCCCGTCATGGAATTTCACCCCGTCCCGGAGCTTGAAGGTATAGGTCTTGCCGTCTTTCGAGATCCCACCATTGGCGACACTCGGGACCTCAGTCGCCAGCATCGGGACGAATGTCCCGGTAGAGCCGCCGTTGAAGAAGATCAGCGTCTCGTAGATGTGCCACAGGATGATCCCGGAGCTGGTCGTATCGTAGGCATAGCCAGGGTCAAGGGACTCCGGATCGCCGAAGCTGACTGAAATCAGCGTGTCCGGGTTCTTGACCCCCTGTCCTTGCGCGACGCCGGTGAGGCTCACCAGCATGATCGCCAGCGCCAGCGCCAGCAGATTGCGAATAAACTTCATCTGTCCTGGCCTCCCTTCGATCTCATCGTTCCGTTTCTCCAAGCGCACATGTGCTCTTTCCGACTTCACGAAGAGATTGTCCACCTCCTTTCACGGTTGCACCAACGGGCCCGAGTAGGTGACTGTCATCTGAGCGAACGCCTGGCCCTGCTTCGCGGTGACCGTCGCGAGCAGCGTCCGGCGGGCATAGAGGAGCACCGCGACCTCCTGGACCGCCGTGTCCTGGTACAGCGCGAGCTGCGCTCCGAGCCGTCCCTCCGTGGCCAGGTACTGGCGGTTCTCCTGGAGCGGTTTGGCCGCGTCGTAGTACTTCGACCAGGCTTCCACACGCGCCGACTTGCCGGCCGCATCATAGGTCGCCCGGCGGACGCTATCGGTGCCTGAGATACTCCGCACCGCCCCGGCCACGCGGACGGCCGGATCATTCGGGTCCACCCGGTCGCGGATCACCCAGGCATGATCCACGGCGACCAGGACCGCCGCCACCACCAGCACCCCCACGCCCCACAGCGCCAGGGAGAGCGGGAGGTTCTGCGATCCGCCGCTCCGCGCCCTTCGCCGCGCCGCCTGACTCCGTGCCGCCATGATCCCCCAGCCCGCCGGTCTATCCGGTCCGCAACGTCGGATCGAGCGCGTCCCGCAGCCCGTCCCCAAACACGTTGAACGCCACCACCGCGGCGATGATGAACACGCCCGGGAAGAGCAGCCACGGCGAGAGAATCAGCGTCGGCAGGTTCGACGCCGCCGTGAGCAGGTTGCCCCACGACGAGCACGGCTCGCGGACGCCGAACCCGAAGAACGACAGCGCGGACTCGCCGAGGATCGCGCCGGGAATCCCGAGCGTCGCCACGACGATCACCAGGGACGAGGTCTGCGGCAGGACGTGCCGCACGATGACGCGGAAGTCGTTGAGGCCGGCTGCCCGGGCGGCCAGGATGTATTCCCGCTCTTTGAGCGAGAGCACCATGCCTCGGATGATCCGGGAGAACCCGGCCCAACCGATGAACGCCAGAATGAGCGTGATAAGGTAGAAGCGGGTGTAGCACCCGGCGCTCGTCGGCAGCACCGCACTCAGCGTGAGCAGCAGGTAGAATCCGGGAAACGCGATGATGAGCTCGGCCAGGCGCATCATGATGTTGTCAATCCGCCCGCCGTAATACCCGGCGATCCCCCCATAGATCAACCCGATCGGGATCGTGATCGCCGCGGACATGATGCCGATCGACATGGACAGGCGCGACCCGTACAGGATGCGGCTGAACTGGTCCCGGCCCGACGCGTCGGTGCCCATCAGGAAGATGCGGGCGGGGGCCTCGACGCCGAAGAGGTGGAGCGTGGACGGAAAGATGCCGAAGAGTTGATAGGCATCGCCCCTGACGAAGAACTGCAGATGATAGCGTCGCGACGGGTCCACCGAGTACGTGCGCAGGCCTGGATCGGTCAGCGTGGTCGCGTACACAAAGGGGCGCAGGCTGACGCCACGCGCATCCCAGAACTTCGGGGCCACGGGCGGATGGAGGAACCGCTCACGGTCGGCAAAATCCAGCGAGTACGGGGCCAGGAACTCCGCGAGCGCCACTAGCACATAGAGGAAGGCCAGCACCGCGCCGCCGATCAGGGCCATCCGGTGCCTCCGCAGTTGGCGCCAGGCGAGCTGTGCCGGCGTGCGCAGGGACGCCGGCGCCGTGGTCGCGTGAGCGGACAGCGAGGCGGCCGGCCTGATCACGTGCTGCGCCATGGGTCCCCCACCCGCTCAGTCGTACCGGATCCGCGGATCACTGTAGGCCAGTAGGACATCCGCCATCAGGTTCCCCAGCACCAACGTCACGGAGCCGATCACCAGCGACGCCATGACCACGTAGAGGTCTTTCTGGATCACCGCCTCAGCGATCAACTTCCCGAGCCCCGGCCAGCCGATCGTGATCTCGAGGATCGCCGACCCGCCGAGCAGGCCGCCGAGCTCAAAGCCGAAGATGGTGATCAGCGGATTGATGGCGTTCCGGACGGCATGCCGGTTGATCACGACGCGCTCGGCGAGCCCCTTCGCGCGCGCGGTCCGGACATAGTCCTGGTGTAGCACCTCCAGCAGGTTCGCCCGCATCTGGCGCATCAGGCCGGCGATCGAGAAGACCCCGAGCACCAGCACTGGGATGACCATGTGCCTCGCCACGTCGAGGACCCTGCCCCATGCCGGCAGGAAATCGTAGTCGATGCTGGTCATGCCGCCGATCGGCAGCCACCCGGTCCGGAACGCCATGTACAACAGGAACAGTCCGGAAAAGAAGGTCGGCGTCGAGATGCCAAAGTAGGCGCCGAACGAGAGCGTGTTGTCCGACCAGGAGTACTGCCTGCGGGCCGCGTGGATCCCGAGCGGCACGGCGAGCAGCCAAGCCACGATGAGCGACACGACGTTGAGGAGCACCGTGTTGAGGAGGCGCGATCC
>JBGPLF010000302.1:0-4011 GCA_041486265.1 bacterium | reverse complement strand
GCGCACCTTCCCCTCGCTCAAGGTACGGAGGGCACCGGCGGGTGTCAAGCCGTGCCCTGTGGACGCCAGGTCCAGATGTTGTGCGCGACGTAGTTCAGCGTGCCGCCGATCCCGATCGCGATCAGGTTTGAGAGCATCGGGACGAGACCCACGTGCGTCAGCCCCCAGAGTAGCGCGAGGTACACTAAATTGCCCGCCCCGGTGGCAATGTAGTATTTGCCCAACCGCTGCACGAACGCAGACAGGGAGGCCTCCCGCCGGTCGGCCCATGTGAAGGCGTTGTTGAGCACGAAGTTCGTCAATGTGGACAGCGCGGCTGCGACGATGCCCGCCTGCACAACGTGGGCCCTCAGGGGATGCGTCAGCGACCAGAACACGACGACGTTGACGACGACCCCGCTGGCCCCCACAAGCAGGAACTTCCAGAACCGCGCGTCCTCGGGGCTGGCCGCTGTCAACTGGATCAGGTGGCGGAGCAGGTCGAGTCCCTGGCGCAGCGTGGCCTTGGTTCGCCCGGCCCGGCGCTCGACGAAGACATACGGGACCTCGGCGACACGGTCGCACCGGCCCCTCACCAGGATCTCGAGGAGGATCTTGAAACCCACGGGCCGCAGGGGCACGCCCTCGACGACGGCGCGCCGCACGACGAAACAGCCCGACAGGGGATCGGTGCTGCGGCGGGAGGCCCGCAGCAGCACCCAGGTCAGCAGCCGGGTGGACCGGGACACCAGACGCCGCCATGGACTCAGCCCCGGGCGGCCCGCGCCCGGCAGGTAGCGCGAGCCGATGACGATGTCGGCCTGCGTCTCCTGCATCCGGCGGACGAGCGCCGCGACGACGGCAGGCGGGTGCTGCAGGTCGGCGTCCAGCACGCCCAGCGCGTCGCCCCGGCTCAGCCCGAACCCCTCCACCACAGCGGTGGCCAGACCCTGGCCCCCTCCCCTATGACGCACGGTTATGCGGGAGTCGGCCCCGGCCAGCGCCGCCAGGATCGCGTCCGTGCCGTCGCTGCTGTCGTCCACGAAGACGACCTCGTAGTCGAGGTCTCCGAGTGCCGCACGAAGGGCATCCACCAACCGCCGGACGTTGTCCCGCTCATTGCGGGTCGGGATGATGAGCGAGAGGACGCGCGGCATCACGGGTGCTCGCTTCCCTACCGCTCTCGGAAGGCCACAACGATGGCGAATCCGGCGCGCGCGGCGGCCGCGGCCAGGCGGTCATCAAAGCACACGAACGGGCGATGACGCGGCCGTTCTTTGCACCACACCACCGCGGCCGCCAGTTGCCATGCATCTCCGGCGCGAATGTCGTACTGCCTAGGCATCTCCTCGGCGAGACTGCGCACCCTCTCGGTCGGCAGGACCTCGGCCCAGGTCCTGCGGAGAACCGCCAGACGGGCCAGCGCGCGATCGTGCCCCTCGTCGGTCATCGCCCGTTCGCGCGCCAGACGCGAAAGCGCGCTACGCACTTCAACGGGCGTTCCCCACCAGACCACGAGGCGTCCGTGCTTCCGCACGAGACGACCCAGGGCCCCGGTCGACGGTTGATACACGCAGAGCGGCACGATGGCGCTGGCATCCCAGAACGCCATCTCAGGGCTCCTGGCGTTCCGCCGTGACCGCCGCCGCCGCACGTTTGATGGAGACACGTGGGGCGGGCATCACCCAGAACGACGCGGGCAGCCGGGCCTCGGGGAGACGCAGTTGACCGGACGCCACCAGGGAGAGATCCTCCGCGTCGGCATCGTGTTCAAGCGACAATGGGACGATTCTGGCAATTGGCATGTTACGGTCCCGGACGAGGAGCTCTTCGCCCTCACGGACCTCGCTCAGATACTGGCTGAGGCGATTCTTCAGGTCGGCAATGTTCACGCTGCGCATCGAGGCACTCCTATATGGCTATTATAGCCACATCCGAGGGGTCGCCGCCAGGTCTTAGGCGCCTGCGTTGATCACGTCATCCATCACACGCCGCGGCCCATGCAGCGTCACGGTCCACCGGTTCAACAGATCTCGGCCGATCAACGCTTCCTCTCCCATGCCCACGACCTCGACCAAGCTCCTGCCCCCCCCTGCTTCGACCTCGGCCGCGTACACCCTGGCGCTTCGAATGGCGCCGGCGATTCCCCGGACGGCAATCTGACTCACCGCCGGCAGGCGCAGCTCTCTGGCGACGGCATCGGGCACCACGGTGATATCGGCCCCCGTGTCCACCAGGAACACAAGGAGCACCGCCGGATCCTGGCCGGGGCGTCCAACGCGTGCTGGGAGCACCGGAGCCGGCGGGTGGCGGGCGGCGTCGTAGGCGTGGCGCGCCGTCACGCGCGCACCACGCGCGGTGATGCGATCGTCGCCACTCGATCCTCACCCACGCACTTCGGCATGTAGACCGGCCGGACGCCGAAGCGCCGGAACACCCGCCGGGCCAGCCGGTCAAACTCCCGGTCGTGGCCCACGAGCCGCCGGTTGACGATCGCCAGATATTGTCCCTGGTAGCGACGCAGCAGGCTGGGTTTGTGCGCATCATACCAGGCCATGTCCGCCTCCAGACCCTGGGCCCGAGCCGCGCGCGTGGGCGCCTCAATCCCCAACATGCTGGCCAGAGCCTCGCCGACGAACGCGGTGAGCGTCAGCCCGCGGCGGGCGGCGGCGGCCTTCGCCTCACGGACGAGATCTTCGGGGAGTGAGCGGAGATACAAAGTCGCCATGAGGATACACCTCTGTCGTCATGCTAACAGAGGACACTCATGTGAGCAACAACGATGAGGACACACGCACGCGCCGGCACCCGCCCCTGGCACGTTTAGCCGGGGCGTTCCGGGCGCGGGGCACGCGCCAGCACGAGCCGCAGGTATCCCGCGATCGTACGCGACGCCGGCATCTTGCTGGCCCCGATCTTGCGGTCATACCGGAGGTCGAGCGGCACCTCGGTGATCCGCGGCCGCATCGGTGCGAGTTTCACCAGCAGTTCGGTCATGACCACGAACCCGCGCGACTCGACCAAACCTTCACCGTACGCGCTGAGCGCCCGCTGCAGGAGCGCCGCGCGGTAGGCCCGGTAGCCGCACGAGTAATCGCGGACGCCGGGCAGGCCGAAGCGCGCTCGGAGCAGCCAGCCGACGCTGGCGCTGAGGAGCACGCGGTGCGGTGGCACCCCGGCCTGCCGGGCCCCGCTGAGGTAGCGCGACGCGATGACGATGTCCGCCCCGAGGCGGATCGCCTCGACCATCGAGGGGATCTGCTCCGGCGCGTGGGTGTTGTCGGCATCCATCGTCACGACGACATCGTCCGGCGTCGCTTCGCGGCAGGCGTGCTCCAGACCCGTGCGGATGGCCGCCCCCAACCCCCGGTTCTCGGAGTGGACGAGCAGCGTCACGGGGAGACGGACCGCGGCCTCGCGGGCGACGGCGGCGGTCGCGTCGGTGCTGCCGTCGTCCACGACGACCACCCGCCATCGCGCACCCGCCCGGGTGCGGTCGACGGCCTCCAGCAGCGCAGGGAGCCCCGCGGCTTCATTGAACGCCGGCAGCACGATCCAGACCTCCGACGGGCTCAAGGCGACGGCTTCCGCTCCAGCAGGACCAGGCGGGCCATGTTGATGCCCTCATGGTGTGCCACGACGTACGACTTCTCCTGCAGGGAGCCAATGAGAACATCGACGGAGTTGGGCACAGGCGGAACAGTAAGGATCCACACCCGCTGGTGTCGGGTGAGGAACGCGACCACTCCCACCATCCGCAGCCCCATGGGCCCCTCCACGTCGTCACCCTGGGGCGTCAAGGCGAGACGGGGTTGAGGACCGTGGAAGTAGTAATTCACAGGAATTCGTGCGAACCCCGGCAGGAAGACGATGGCGTCGTCGGGCCGGGATTGAGCGGCCAGCGTCTGCGAGATCAGCCGCCAATCGAACACATCGAGCCGCGGCTGCCGGTACCATGCGGCCAGGCCCAGCACATTGGGAACCAGGACCGCGATCATCAGCGCGACCGCGGCGACGGTCCACTGCCTCTCT
>JBGPLF010000301.1:0-4050 GCA_041486265.1 bacterium | reverse complement strand
TCGACCGAGCGGCGGTTCCCCGCTGGGTTGGCGGCGAATTCGGTGCGAAACGGCGAGTTCCTGTCCAGGCCACAACGACCCGGCAGAGAGAAACTCTCTGCCCTACCGCGCGCTCTGGGCTTTCATGTGGGCGACGAATTGCTCCCAAATCGGGTATTCACTTCCTCGCCAGATCGAAGCACGAAACTCATCTGCCTGAGATTCTGACCACCCTAAGTGCTTCATGGCATACAACCCATAGAACGCAGTCACCCGAAAGTTGGCAGCGCAATGGATAAGCGTCTTATCCGCGGAGAGTTGTTTCATCGCCTTCTCAAATGTCTCGAAGTCGCTCTCCTTGGGATCTTCCCACTCAACCGGAATGTGATGGTAGGCCATGCCCAGAGACCGCACCAGGCCGGCTTCGTCTTCCAGGGAGTAACGCGGACTAGAAGTGGCTAGATTGATGACCGCCGTGAACCCTTCGCCGGCGGCTGACCTCAACTGATCTGCGGTCGGCTGCCCGCCGGTGATGAGTTGGTCATTGACTTTGAGGTAGTGGTAGATCTCTTGGGTGCTCATCCGCTCCGCGCCTGCCATCCAAGAGTGCGACTGGGGTAGACTACCCCATCCCGCGCCGGACGGGAGCTAGGAGGTGATCCAGGCGACGAGCCCTCAGCGGAGCGCACGTCGTGACGGATCATAGACGACCCGCAGGCCTGTGGCCCGCCTTCAGCGCAGCCACTTGATCCGGGGCAAACGGCGCGTCGAACAGCGACGGCCGCTCATGATAGGACCGAAAGAAATCCGCGATAAAATGCATGCGGTCATCGAAGTCCGACCAGTCGACGGTGCCGCTACTCTGCAGGCTCCCCGGGGTCGGATCAACCCGTGCGAGCACGTCCTTCAGCGCCGGGCTTGTGATCTGCCGGAGCGCCTCCGGGAAATCACCCTGGAGATCACGACCAAGGTGCACGGCGCCGCCGGGCAATTCCAAGACCATGAGCAATCCCGTGATAAGCTGACGAACAAGGCTTCGCACCTGCTCTGCAAGGTGCTCGGTGACCTCGTCAAGCGGGAGCTTCACGCGGAGGAGACGCGCGATGAGATGGCGGATGCGAAGCCAGAAGCCCGGCAGCACAAGAGTGAGGAACCGGCGCTTCACCTCCTCCACCACCGGCGAGGAAGCATTGAGCGCCTCCGCGATCTCTGGCTGGAGTCGGGTCTGCTCGTGGAGACCGATCAGGAGGTTGGCGAGGAATATCAGCTCCGCCTTCTGCTTCTCGCCAGCCTGAAAACGTCCCAGGCAGTAAGCGCTGAAGGCATCGCTGAGAAGACGCTGGCCGCCAGGGGGGTCGCCGGGCCGCAAGGCATCGCAGAATCGCGCCGCCTTCTCGGGATCGTAGGACCTGTCCGTCGCGAATGTCGCCACGAACCTGGCGAATTCACGGCCGATCTCGTCGAATACTTTCTTGTTCCCACGGGCGACGGCATCGCTCGCGCGCTGAAACGCTTCCTCTGGATTGAGCGCTCGTCGCAGCGATTCACGGAGAGCCACGACGTCCGGCCGGTGAGCGAGGGGCGCGGCATAGCTAAGCATGACGTCGAGCCCGGCTGAGATCTCAGGCGAGTGATCGGCGAGGTCTTCGTACGCCTTAAGCAGATCGTCTCCGCGAATGGTCTGTCCCGCCTGCTTCGAGGCCCATGTTGCGAAGGTGCACCAGTTCGCCCCGCTGCCCACGAGCTCCCCCATCGAGCGGGAGAGTTCGTGGTAGCACTGTGTGATCTGAAGGTTGCGTACGATCGGATCCGGGAGCGCGGAGATCCGATCGACGTCGTCAACCGTGGGCACCACGACCGTGGAAGCCTGAGTTAGGTCCAGATATCGTATGCATACATCTCTTTCCGGGTCCGATCGTCCGGCATCTTCAGGTAATCCTGGTAGGTCAGGACCAGCTTCTGCGGCGCCACGAAATCCCACCCCCTCTCTTGACGCCAGTATACACGGCAGGGGTGTCGCATGAACTCGGTCCGGACCGAGTAGGGCGCACGTGCCTCCCTCACAACCGGCGCCTCGCGAGGACCAAAGTGCAATTCGGCCTCGTAGCTGTTGTGTGCGCGACACCGGAGATGGATGTTGTCAGCAGTAGGCTCGCCACCATCGGCATGGGGCGCGACGTGATGGAACTCCAGAAAACCCTGCTCGGTGCAGCGGCGGCCATGGCTGCCCACAAACGCGCACCGCCCGCCGTCGCGCATCCAGACCGCGCGCTTGACCTCGGCCGGGATGTGACGCGAGCCGGGGGCCGTGCTGCGGCTCGTGCCCGGGCGGTCCGTGGCGGCGATCTTCTGTTTGGCCAGGTCGCGGAGCAGCGCGCTTAACGCCCGATCGAAGATCTTCGCCGGATCCCCGTCCGGGATCTGGTGGCGCAACAGGTTCTGAGCGATCCGGATCTTCTCGTACGTTTCGGCGCTCGCCGTGAACTGCACCTTGTAGCGCTGGGGCGCCAGCGGGGCGACGACCGCGGGCCGGGCTGGGGGCGGCGCCGTGGCCGGATACGGCACGTCTGGGGACGCGACATCTCGGGCGTCACCGGCCGGCTCGGGACTCGCCGCGGCATCCGGCGACACCGTCGGCGCTACCAGGGTGGGGCTTGCGGTCGGGAGCCTGCGGACGGTGCTCGGAACTGGCGGCTGGGGGCGCAGCCGCGCGACGAACTCCTCGACTTGGCGCTTGCTCTTGTGCCGAGCCATGTCCAGCACTTCCCGGTGGTTCTCGGGCGTCAGGTGCGCCGTGAGGAGCCCCACTGTCGTGAGGTTCACCGATCCCTCACCGAGCCTCTCGAGGAGGAGCGGGAACCTCCGAGCGGCACGGGCGGCCTCGATGCGACCGTAGGCGGCGTGCTCGCTAAGATGGAGGACCTGCGTGCAGTACGTGAACATCGAGGAGCAGCACTCGGCGAAGTACAGGCGTCGCTTGTCCAGTTCCGCCAGGTGGGCGATGAGGGACGCCATCGCCTCCTGCTCGCGCGCGGTGAGGTGTTTCACTCGTGCGACAAGCTCGGCGTTAGAGAGCTGAGCCACAGAGGAGAGCATTTCTTGAGGCAACTCGTTCCGGACCGAGTTGTTCTGACATCCTCCATCACACGTGACGTTCATGCTGCCCCCTATGTCTATCGGCTGGGGCGGCTGGAGTTGCAGAGCGATCGCCCGCACCTTGGCCGCCACATCTTCAGGGGTGCTGTAGCCGGCGCGGTCGTAGAGATTGGGAGATCGCGGCATAGACATGATGGGCGAACTTACGGGTGGCCGTGCGGTACCATTCGTCCAAGCTCGGAGCGGTCTTGGATCATCACCATGCCAGGGAAGGACCCAGAGCCCAGAGGGCGAGCGAAGTAGGCATTGTTGACAGCCCGGTTCGCGCCGTGAATCGTGATGGTCTCCGCGAGCATGCCTTCATACATCTCGGTTTGGTACATGGCTCCCTCTCCTTGTCAACCTCCACGCTGCAACTATGACCTTGGGCCTGTGTGACGCGAATTGAAGCGCTGGTACGGCAGTTCAAAACATACACGTCGATCATTGTCTATGGACGCTCGCACCGCTGCCCGCTTTGGATCGGACTCCAGGAGTACACGGTGAGTCGACTGGCAAGCACGGATCAAGCTGCCGTGATCGGCTCTTCGACGAGACGGCGTTCTTAATGGTCTCTAGAACATCCTGCAAAGATCGTGGAGCGTGTGATGAGAAGTTCCGTAAGCTCTCCTCCAAGCGATAACACGTCGCCTGATCCACTCATATGGTCGCTCTCCCCAGTCAAAAACATAGCCCCGCTTCCAAGAAGCGGGGCTAAACCCTGACAACCTCATAGTGGCAAGGAGTACCGCCGGTACCTGTCGTGAAGACCGCGCCTCACGACCGGCCCTTGTTCTCCCTAGAAAGGAGGTGATCCAGCCGCACGTTCCCGTACGGCTACCTTGTTACGACTTCACCCCAGTCACCAACCCCACCTTCGACGCCTCTCTCCCTTGCGGGTTAAGCCAGCGGCTTCGGGTGGAACCAGCTCCCATG
>JBGPLF010000300.1:0-4059 GCA_041486265.1 bacterium | reverse complement strand
GGCTATCTTGACAGAGGCAGTGTTAAGCTACATAGGCCTGGGTACCCAGCCTCCGACTCCTTCTTGGGGGGCCATGCTCAATGCAAGCCGTTCGCTCATGCAAACAGCACCTTGGACTGCAGTTTTCCCGGGAGTCGCCATTATGGTGACCGTATTGGGGTTTAACCTTCTCGGCGACGGATTGCGCGACGTCTTGGACCCTCGGTCGCGGGCGGTGCACCGGTATTAAGCGTGGACTACGATCATGTCTGACATGTCCGGATCGGCGACTCAGCGTGCGAACTGAAAACTCCTTCAAGGAGGAAGCAGACCATTCGTAGACTAGAGAGCAAGGTGGCAATCATAACGGGAGGCGGAAGAGGTATCGGCCGCGGAATTGCCAGGCGCTTTGCCGCGGAGGGTGCGGCTGTCGTGCTGGCGCAGCGCGATCAGGAATCGGGAGGCAGAACGGTACGAGACATTGAGGAGGCGGGAGGTCGCGCCGTCTTCGTCCGGGCAGACGTCAGCGACCGAGCGGACGTGAAGGACATGATCCGCACCTGCGATGACCGCTTCGGCCGGCTTGACATCCTCGTGAACAACGCGGGCGTCAGTGGCTTGAGTGGCTCTGTCCTCGATATCTCGTTCGAGGAGTGGCAGCGATTCATCAACGTCAATCTCACCGGGAACATTTCTCTGCGCGCAGGCGGCAGCGCGTCTCATGGTGGAGCGAGGTATTCGAGGGCGCATCATCAACATTGGGTCCATTAACAGCTTCAAGGCACAAAAACATGGTGCTGCTTATGTCGCCACCAAGGGGGCGATTCCGCTCCTCACGATGGCCCTCGCTGTCGACCGCTCACCGTACGGCATCCTGGTCAATGCCATCGCTCCGGGAACGATCAGTACCGAGCGAACTCGCCCCCCGTTTGCAGGACGCTGCGTACAGGGAGATGATCACGGCGCAGCGCGTGGCCTATGAGATTTCCAGGCGCTATGCTCCGGCGCCGCTTGCGCTGTGGGTCGACGTGTCGAGACTTGACTCCACACTGATCCTTGTGCAACAAGTGGTCGACGCCTTTCAGCGCCTTGACATCCTCGTGAACAATGCCGGCGTCGCGCACTTCGGCGTGGACTTCGAAACGTCACTGAGGACCAATGGCGGAGGACGTTCGCTACCAACCTCAATGGCGTATTCTTCTGTACACAGGCCGTCTTGCCGGCGATGAGGGGTAGTGTCCCAGTAGGTGTGTAAACGCCGGGCTATTGACGAGGCCGGCCATCGTGTGGTGCTCATCGGGAGTGACCAGGCAGATCACCCGGGAGGAGGACCATCACAATGGCCGACGACTTGAGAATGGCACTCGGCGAGGTGCTGCGCAAGGCCCAAGGCGAGCGGGATGCCGATTTCCTCCGGGAGGGCGTGCGTGTGTTCAGCCAGGCGCTGATGGAACTGGAGGTCACCCAGCACGTCGGGGCGGAGCGGTATGAGCGGACGGCCGAGCGGACCGGGCAGCGTAATGGCGCTCGCGACCGGACCTGGGATACGCGGGTCGTCACCGTCGATCTTCGCGTGCCGCGGGTGCGCGATGGCCGCGTCTCCCCCTCGCTGCTGGATCCGCGGAAGCGCGCCGAGCGGGCGCTGGTCGCGGTGGTCCAGGAGGCGTACGTGCAGGGCGTCTCGACGCGTCGAGTCGACGACCTGATGCAGGCGCTGGGTCTGCAGGGCAGCAGCAAGAGCCAAGTCTCGCGGCTCTGCCAGGATCTGGATGCCGAAGTGGAGCGGTTCCGGACGCGGCGATTGGAGGGCCCGTACCCGTACGTGTGGCTGGATGCGACAGTCGTGAAGGTGCGCGAGCAGGGGCGCGTGATGTCGCAAGCCGTCGTGCTCGCGATCGGGGTGAAAGCCACGGGCGAGCGGGAGGTCCTGGGCCTCGACGTGGGTCCGAGTGAGGACGGCGCGTTCTGGGTGCAGTTTCTCCGCGGGCTGGTGGCCCGGGGCCTCAGTGGCGTCCACCTCGTGATCAGCGATGCTCATGAGGGCCTCAAGGACGCGATCCGCGCCGTGCTGCAGGGGGCGAGCTGGCAGCGGTGTCGCGTGCATTTCGTGCGCAACGCGCTGGCCTACGTGCCCAAATCCGCGGCGCAGATGGTCGCCGCGACAATTCGCACGGTCTTCGTGCAGCCGGATGAGGCCGGGGCGCATGAACAATGGCGACGTGTGACGGCGACCTTCCGGACGCGGTTCTCGCGCGTGGCCGCGCTTCTCGAGGGCGCGGAGGCCGACGTCTTAGCCTACCTGGCCTTCCCGTCAGGGCACTGGACCAAGATCTGGTCAAACAACCCGCTCGAACGGCTCATCAAAGAGGTGAAGCGCCGCACCGACGTGATTGGGATCTTCCCCAACACCGCCGCGGTCATTCGCCTGGTCGGCGCCGTCTTGGCGGAGCAGCATGAGGAGTGGCAGGTGACGCGTCGCTATCTCGGCGCGGACTCTCTGACCAAAGTGATCGGGGAGGTGGAAGCCGCTTCGACGCCAGCGTTAGTCGCTGTCGGTTAGGCTCTCGATGAGCACCACCGTGAACGCATTTACACACTTGACGGGACTCATACCTGCCGCCGGCGCCGGGAGTCGTTCAGGCAAATCTGCGAAGAGGTCAAGAAACGGGCGCGTCAAATCATCCCGAGGGAGCAATTGCAGCAACGTCTAGCAGATGTGGAACCGAGCGAGCGCCGCCGAATCGGTACCACTTGATACTCCTCGTCCACCTGTGCGACCGGTCTCTTTGTCGGGGCTCGCCACCCCCGGAGCGGAGCAAACAGCGGAGCGAACCGATAGGAACGCTCCTGGAAATGCGTTGGTGGAGTAGTCAAAGAGGGTCCTCGAAGAGGCGCCGCGGACAACTGGTCCGCACAGGCCGCCCACACAGGGTAGACGCACACCGATTTCCTACAAGGACCGATTGGCCGACTTCTGGCGAAGCGAGGTGGAACAGCAATGAACTCGGACATTCCAGAGCGGATGTTGCTGGGGCCAGGTCCCAGTCCGGTGCCACAGCGGGTCCTTCAAGCCTTGAGCTCACCAGTCTTGGGACATCTCGACCCCGCATTTCTCATCATCATGGACGAGACACGCGATTTGCTTCGTCAAGCATTCATGACGACCAACGAAATGACAATTCCCATCTCGGGTACGGGCAGCGCAGGTATGGAGGCCTGTGTCGTCAATACGCTTGAACCCGGCGACCGGCTGGTGGTCGGCGTTGCCGGCTATTTTGGAGAGCGCCTGGCGGAAATCGCACGGCGAGCGGGCGCCGATGTGACTGAGGTTTCAGCCGAATGGGGCCGCGTGGTAGATCCTGAGAGGCTTGAGGTCGTCGTGCGCCGCGTGCGACCGCAGGCGGTGGCGGTGGTGCATGTGGAGACAAGCACCGGAGTCCTCCAGCCCATTCCACCGATCGCCGACATCGCCCACCGCTACGAGGCGCTCTTGATTGTGGATGCAGTGTCATCACTCGGCGGAGTGGAACTGCGAGTTGACGACTGGGGCGTAGATCTCTGTTACTCAGGGAGCCAGAAATGCCTCAACGCCCCCCCTGGTCTGGCACCGTTGACAGCCGGTAAACGGCTACGGGATCGGCTAGGGTCCCGGAAGACAAAAGTGCAGTCTTGGTATCTAGACCTATCGCTGCTGTCGACCTATTGGGGAGCAACCCGCCTTTACCATCACACGGCGCCGGTGTCGATGATCTATGCCCTGCGTGAAGGTCTTCGGATCGTGCAGGAAGAGGGGCTCGAACGCCGATGGGAGCGGCATCAACGCAACGCGGAGCTGCTACGTGAGGGCTTGGAGGCGCTGGGCTTGCACCAGTTTGCCCAAGAGGGTGATCGTGCGCCCACGGTGATCACGGTACGTGTCCCAGATGGCGTTGATGAACTGGATACTCGGCAGCGGCTGCTTACAGAGTTTGGCATCGAGATTGGCGGTGGGCTTGGGCCCACGAAGGGCCGCCTCTTGCGGATTGGTTTGATGGGAGCTGGCAGCAGTGAACGCAATGTCCTGACCCTCCTGGCCGGGCT
>JBGPLF010000299.1:0-4114 GCA_041486265.1 bacterium | reverse complement strand
GTTTTTGCGTGGCCGGGGATGGGACGGTTGCTGGTGGACTCGGTGTTGAAGCGTGACTATCCCGTTGTGCAGGGGATTGTCGTGGTCATGGCGATCGTGGTGGTCTCCAGCAGCCTGCTCATCGATCTCCTCTACGCCTATGTCGACCCTCGCATCCGATACGGATAAGGATCGGCCGGCGGCCGCGCGGCCGCCGCTGCGCGTGATCGCGCGCCGGCTGTGGCGGTACCGCCTGACGCTGGTCGGCGCGCTGATCGTGCTGGGCGTGGGGGTGGCGGCCCTGCTCGCCGGGATCGCCACCCCGTACGATCCGATCGCGATCGACGTCGAGGCGCTGCTGGCGCGCCCGACGTCGCACCATCCCTTCGGGACCGACGAACTGGGGCGGGACATCTTTAGCCGCGTCACGTACGGGGCGCGGTACGCTCTGCTGATCGGCGTGGCGGTGGTCCTCATCGAGGCCGTGATCGGGATCGTGCTCGGGACGATGGCCGGCTACTTTGGGGGATGGCTCGACACGTTGCTCATGCGCCTCGTGGACATCATGTTGGCGATTCCCACGCTGGTCTTGGCGCTGGCCATCGCGGGCGCGCTGGGCGGGGGCCTGAGGAACATGATCCTGGCCATCGGGATCACGGGGTGGCGCGAGTTCGCGCGCTTGATCAGGGGCCACGTGCTGGTGCTGCGCACATTGCCGTATGTCGAGGCGGCGCGGGCGCTCGGCGCGGGCAACCTCCGGATCATGGCCAGGCACATCCTGCCGAACGCCCTGGGTACAGTGATTGTCTACACCACGCTGGAGATGCCCGGGGCGTTGCTGTGGGCTGCAGCGTTGAGCTTCCTCGGGCTCGGTGCGCAGCCACCGACCCCTGAGTGGGGTGCCATGATCTCCGAAGGGAGAGGGTTCATCGGGCAGGCGTGGTGGGTCTCGACGTTCCCCGGCCTGGCGATCATGATGACCGTGCTGGGGTTCAACTTCGTGGGCGACGGGCTGCGCGACCTGCTCGATCCGCGTACGGCGCGGGCGCTGGGATGAACGCCCGCGCAGCCGAAACCCCGTCATGATGCCCATGCAGGCACTGCTCAGTCACATCCATCGGCAGGCGGATGAGAAAGGGCGGGTGCGCCCAGCGCGCCGGATCGCCGGCAGGCACGACGTCGAGGTGGCCGTTGAGGATGAGCGTGCGCCCGCCGCCGCGGCGGACGGGACTCATACTCCGGACCTGCCGCTTGTCGCTTGATGCGGATTCCCAGGACAGGACTCCGGGCACCCGAGACGGCTCCTTCTCAACGCGGGCGCGCGCAACCCACAACCACGGCGGCGAGGGCTAGAATGGAACTAGAATTGTCTTTTCAGGGCCCAGGAGAACGGCGATGCAAGGGCGCGTCAAGTGGTTTGATGCCAAGAAGGGCTACGGGTTTATCAGCGGGGAAGACGGCACAGACTACTTCGTGCATTGGTCAGAAATACAGATGCCGGGCTTCAAGGCGCTGGAAGCAGGCCAGGAGGTTGAGTTTGATCTTGCGCTGAACGGCCAGAGCCACCGGGCGGTGCGAGTTAGGCTGAAGCCGCGGCAAAGCGTGTGAAGGACGGGTCTGCTGTGGCCTCTTTTCCGCGGCTACCGCAATCCTGGGTCGCTGCAACAACAGTGGTTGCGAGCGTCAGGCTTCCATCCAGAAATCGCAGGATATCTTCGCCGGGCTCGGGCCGCGCGGCAGTTGTCGCACGGGCAGTCAAAGGCGCCATACTCGTGCGCCGGCTCCCGGAGCTAAGTCGCACAGGTCGCACAGGCCGTCCTGCAACGGCCCTCCACAGATGCGACGCCAGCCCCAGGCTGTTGCACTCATGCCGTCACCTCGATTTCTCCCTCGTTTTTCTGTCGCCGCATCCGAGGTTTTCGGCCAGAATCACATTCTGCCCCATCCTGGTGCGAGGACCCTCCACGTATCTGACCACGATTCATTGAGGCGACGACACCCTCGTCGTCACCTCCCGCTCGTCTCCCCTGAACACCCGGACCTTTCACGGAGACCCCGACCGGCGACAACTCCCTTCGGTGTCAGCGCATAGGTGGGGCCGTCTGTCTTGAAGCCGACTCTCTGAGCGTAGCCCTCAGCCACGGCCGAGCGACACGTCGCAAGCGCTTCGTGCATCGGCAGCCCGCAGGCGTCCGCGATCTCCGCCGCCGTAAGGCCACGACGGGACTGAGCGCCCGCGTCCATCATCGCCTTCAGCACGCACCTGAACCGTGCGTCGTGGGCCTGGTCCGGCATCCAGGGTCACGCTCCTCAACTGCTGTGTGTTACTTCTTAGACCGCCCGCCTGGTCCGATGTGTTTAGGGGCTCGATGCTGAATCGCCACGACGGCGAGTCGCCGGCGCGTCCCCCCGATGGAGCGGCCTTCTCGGGTTGGGCTACCGCGGTTCGTCTAGGCGGGGCATTCGCACCGCCTTGGAGACGAACGACGCTCACGATGTCGCGCGACCTGTTGGGCGCGGCACAGCGCCAAGCGAAACCCCTGTTCTGAAAGACAGCACCTGCCCTCTTCGGACGCCAGCCAGGCGAAGGAGTCCTTGTTGCCCAAGAACGTTTGGAGATTGGGGTCGAATGCTGCGTCGTCATCCGGAGCGAAATCGCCTGACGCTCTCATCGGTTCTCCCCGCGCAGCCCCCGGCTGCCCTGACAAAAACAATGGGCGCGAGCCCTGAGAGAGTCTCGCATCCGTTGAGGCCCTTCGCATGAGAAAAGGGCCTCGCGGTCGAGCACGAAACCCTCTTCGGCAACCCAGCCGACCCCTGGGGGTCCTGTAGGCTTTGCGTCCCCGCCTCGCGGCGGGTTTGCCATTTATCGGAGGTTCTACCTGGATTGTGCCCAGCGTCAATCCTGCGTAGACCATGCCATCCACAGCCAGGTCAGGTGCGCGAAACGCCATTCCATCCGTGTGTGGATCGCCGGTTCCCCGCAAAGGTGTGCGGTGAGGCAGGTGAGCAATCGTAAACACTCGAAGTTCCCCGTTTGGAGGGAACCCCAAGACCGTGAGCAGCCTCTACCGGAGGAGGCACGGCGAAGCCACTTGGCACTTCTGCACCAACTGCTCCCAATGGCCGGAGAAGGGCGCGGTGGAGGGAACCTTCGTCAGATCCATTGCAGAACCACTGTGCCCCGAGTGCCTGGAGAGAGAGGCAAGGGGCGAATGTGAGTAGTCAGCGTGAAGGGGGATGGGCAGATGACGGTGCAGCTCTACTTCGCAGGCAGCGGGGCTTCTCGCGACTATGAGCAAGCGATCCTACAGGCGAGCGGCGGAGATCAAGAATTCATTCAGAGCGGCACGATAGAAGTCTACGCCTTCGGCGCGGGCAACTTAGGTTAGTCCCAACCGCCTCAGGCCGCTGCATGCCCGAGGTCGTCGGTTTCCCTCACCCCAATCCTCAAATGCTTCTCCAAACACGCCCGGCGGCGGTAGGGGTCCCCATACTGTTGCGCGAAAGGCAGAATGCGGCGGCCGCACCCGCAGGCACACATCGGGGCGTCAGACCGAGGGACCGGACGGGCCGTCACGGGACTCGGAGCCGGCGGCGTTTTCAGGAGGGAGAACCACTCTGCGTCCCACTGTGTGTGTTTCTTCATAACTGCCTCTTTATCTCCGAACATGGCGTGGACGAGGGCAACGTCCGCCCCTCTTCCATGCCTTCAGCCTCTCTCACAAGTTTACTCCTGTATCAGCGTCGGAGGAGGTAAGATGCCAAGTTCAGGAGGGCGAGTCGCCCGATGTACCCTACCAACTTGGTCGGGGAACGGAAGCGCTGGACCTCTCCGATGGTGGCCACGAGGGTGATCGCTACCGGGAGATCGTCGCCGGGAATCGACATCAGGCGGCGGGCATCGTCGCGTGCCACCGCACCGGTCGCTAGCGCTCGCTCTGCCGCGCTGAGCTCCTGGTCCAACAGATCGAGCTCCCGCAGCGTCATCTGCACGATCTCCTGTTCATGAGGTGGGAGGGCCGGCAGTGCGCAGCGGAGCAGCCACTCCCGTCCGGTCTTTCCGAACATATCGCTCCGAGGACCGCCTTGAACCAGGTTGCGGTGGAGAATCGCATGGATGCGGTTCTTCAGG
>JBGPLF010000298.1:0-4126 GCA_041486265.1 bacterium | reverse complement strand
CCGACTCCTGTCAATCTCGGGCGAGATACCGGAACTCCGGCGTCGTCTCTTGGAGGATTAGCAGAGGACTAGGCGAAGGCTGACCGGGGAAGATAGGCAGTAGCAGTGAGGAGTTCGCCGGGTCAAAGCGGTCCGGCGGCGAACACACATACGACCTCCGAACGGGCAAACCTACCGCAAGGTGGGGACGCAAAGCCACGGGGGCGCGGGGCCCGGTGAGGACCACGCGGCCGGCCGGGTTGCCGAAGGGGTGGGAACGTGAGCCTTTCGGTCGATCGGCCGAAGGGCTTTTTCTTCTGGTCACTGCTGCCGGGGTGCGAGCGGACATGAAGAACGCCGGGATCGGATGGATCGGAACGATCTTGATCGCCGCGCTGGCGGCATCGGGATGTGCCGGGACCTCGCTGCGGGCCCAGGAGACCGCAACTCTCGGGATGATGGTCCCGTTGAGCAGCGGCGTGCCCGCTGCGGCGCGCGCCGCGGCGCAGGGCGCCACGATGGCCGTCGAGGAGATCAACGCGGCCGGTGGCCTCTCCGGCGCCACGATCACGCTCGTGGTCGAGGATGACCGCGGAAGCACCGACGAGGCTGTGCGCAAGTTTGACCAACTGGCGCGCCGCAAGGTGCTGGCCATCATCGGGCCGCTCACCGACGCCACGGTGAGCGCCGTGGCGCCTCTTGCCGAACGCGCCGGCATCGTACTCGTCACCCCTGGGGCGACCGGGACGGTGCCGTATTCTGGATCGTCGGTCTTCCGGACCTCCCTGGGCGCGCAGGCCCAGGCACGCGCGCTGGCGGACTTCCTGGTCCAGACCCGGCGGGTGCGCCGCGTCAGCGTCATCCACGAAGGCAACGATTACGGCACCCTCGTGGCCCTGGCATTCAGCCAGCGGGTGCACGAGCTCGGCGGGGAAATCGTCGGGACCCGTCTCTATCGTGACGGGGACACGAACTTCGAACGGCACGCCACCGGCGTTGTGGCCGACGGCGCCGACGCGGTCTTCATCGCCGGATACCCCGATGAGGGCGCGCTGATCCTGACGGCCCTGAGGTCCCGCGGGGTGCAGGTGCCGGTGGCCGGCTCGGACGCGCTCTACTCGACCGACCTGCTGACCTGGGCGAAGGACGCGGCCGACGGGATCTTCCTCCCGGCGCCGTTCGTGGCCAGCGAGCCGCTGCCCGCGGTCCAGGACTTCGTCGGCCGGTATCGCCGCCGCTACAACAACGAGACGCCCGATCATTACGCCGCGCAGGCCTATGACGCCGTGAAGCTCATTGCCTCGGCCGCGCGGCGCAGCGGCCGGAATCCCATGGCTGTGCGGTCGGCGCTGCAGGGTGTGCGCCGCTTCCCCGGTGTCACCGGCGAGATCACCTTCGACCGGTTCGGCATCCCGGAGCGGCCGGTCGCCGTTGCCACCGTGCATGCGGGCCAGTTTACGTTGGTACGACGCTGAGGGCAGTGACGAAGAGTAGGAAGAGTAGGAGGTAGTGACCGCAGGCAGGGACGCAGTCATCACAGGGGGAGGGGATCTGGATGCAAAGGGTTCTGGCGTTTGCCATCGTCGTCGTTATTGGCCTCGCGGTGTGGCCCGTCGCCGCGCAGCAGCGGGTGTTCATCTCGATCGCCACCGGCGGGACCGCGGGCGTGTACTTCCCGCTCGGCGCGGCCCTGGCCGAGATTTGGACCGGCAAGGTGCCTAACGTGCAGGCCACCGCGCAAACCTCCGGCGCCTCGGTCGCCAACGTCCGCCTGCTTGAGAAGAGCGACGTCGCGGTGGCGATGATCCAGAATGACATTACCTACTATGCCTTCAACGGCATCGAGATGTTCATGGATCGCGTTGCCAACAAGGCCCAGCCGGTGTCCGCCATCCGCGGCATGGCGATGCTCTATCCGGAGACAATTCAGGTCGTCACGCTGCGCTCAAAGAACATCAAGACGATCGCCGACCTCAAGGGCAAGCGCATCGCGGTCGGCGCGCCCGGCAGCGGCACCGAGGTGAACGCCCGGCAGATCCTCCGGCTGTTCGAGCTCGGGTACTACAATACGCGCCCGGACTTCTTGAACTTCGCCGAGGCTGCGGATCAACTGAAGGACGGCGTCATCGATGCCGCCTTCATCACCGCGGGCCATCCGACCGCGGCGGTCCAGGACATCGCGTCCAGCCGGGACCTCGTCATCCTGCCCGTTCCCAAGGATGCGGTCGACCAGCTTCATACCCAGTACCCGTATTACACGCGGGTCACGATTCCGGCGAACACCTACCGCGGGCAGACCGATCCCGTTGAGACCACCGCGGTGATGGCGATGCTCGTGACGCGCCAGGATGTGGACGCCGACCTCATCTACTCTCTCACCAAGGCGTTGTGGGAGAATACCGACCGGCTACGGGCCGCGCACGCGCGGGGCCGCGATATCACGACGGCAACGGCCCGCTCGGGCATGCCGATCACCATGCACGCCGGTGCCCTCCGGTACTATCGGGAATTCGGCATCAAGTAGCGTGATCCAGACGCGACGCCAGACCTTCGAGACCATCCGGGCGGGCCCGGCGTTGTTCACCGGGCTCCCCGGAGATGAGGTCGACATCGACCGCCTGATGGCGTACCTGGCCGAGCGCGGGTTTGACGGTGGCGTCTGCGTTTCGGACCGGGCCGCGGACGGCGTGCTATGGATTCGCAACGGGGAAGTGGACGAAGCGTGGTTCTTTGACGCCAGCGGGCATGAGGCGGTGCTGCCGGGCGTGTACGGGCACGACCTGCTCCGCGACATCGCAGCCCGGGGCGGCATGGTTGGTGTCGTCGTCGGCGCGCCCGAAGCCGGGCCGCCCGTGATGATTCCGCCCGAACCGCCGCAGGTCCCTCAGGAGTACGAGACTGCCCCGTCTATCACCGCCGCGCCCTCCATCCCCACCATCCCCTCGATTCCTGTCCTGCTTTTGACTCCTGCCGCCCCGCCGGTCCCACCGCCGGCCGCAGTCGCGCCGGCGCCGGTCTTGCAGCCGGAGCCTCTGGTCCCGACGCCCCTACCCGGCGCAGAGCAGCCGGTGATCCCGGAGCCTCCGGCCCATCCGTGGCCCGAGGTTCTTCAAGAGGTGGCTGTTCGGGTGGTGCGGCACCGCGGCCCCCGGCTCGCGGCCTTGTTTACGTCGGCGCTGGCGAAGGCGCTGGCCGAGAACGGCGGCGCGGTAGAGGGTGACCGCATCACCTCTCCGCCGTTGCCGGAATCCACCTGGCGCGTCATCGTGGAGTCGGCGTGCGCGCCGATCGTTTCCATTGCGGGGCGTGCCTTCACAGACCGAACGATTGCTGCTGCGGAACGCGCCATTCGCGAGGGCCATGCCGCAGGCGGTGAGGGCGAATGAGGCGGAAGTTGCTCGTGCCCGCGATTGTGTCCGGTCTCATAGTGGTGGCGGCGGTCTACGCCTATGGCTTTGAGGGCGGAAGCCTGCAGGTGCGGCTCCTCCGTCACATGCTGGCCACGGTGCTGCAGATCCTGGCGCCGCTGGTGGCGGGGATTGGCTGCATGGCCGCCACGCGCGCATATACCCGAGGCGACCGTGAGCGCACCGTGTGGACGACAGGCGCGGTGGCGGCGCTGGCCTGGACGGCAGGCCGTCTGGTGTTTGCCGGGTATCAGTGGGTAGGAGGCAGGGCGCTTCCCTACCCGTCGATCGCCGATGGATTCTTCGTGGCCTTCTACGTCCTGCTCGCCATCGCGCTGGCCCTGGAGGTCCGCCTCGTCGTGCCGATGGTCGATCGGCAGGTGCGCCTGATCCTGCTTGCGCTCGGCGTGGCGGGGTGGGCGTTGGGTTTCGTGTACGTCCTCGAGCCGATCGTCACGAGTTCTGTGACGATGATCCAGAAGTTGCTCGCGGCATTCTATCCGACGATCGCGGTCTTTCTGATCCCGGCTGGATTGATCCCGGCCCTGGGATTCCGTGGTGGCACGTCCGCCTATCCCTGGCTGGCCATCGCCGCTTCCGCGCTGTGCCTGGCGGCGGCAAGCCTCGGGTACGCGTTCCTGACGTGGTACGATTTGTACTCCGAGGTCCACAGCATCAACGCGCTGTGGGTGGCGGGCTTCATGTTCCTGGCTGTCGGCGGCTTCTGGCAGAGGATGGTG
>JBGPLF010000297.1:0-4132 GCA_041486265.1 bacterium | reverse complement strand
GCTCGATCCCGCTCGCCGCGCTCGTCGTGACGATCCCGCCGCGGAAGAAGGGCTGGCGGTACATGATCTGCACCAGGTGCTCGATACGGCGCGGGTCCTGGCCGATAATGAACGGCTCCAGGTCCATGATCGCGCCGACCACCGCGCGGGTCTTCCATTCCAGCGAGGCTTCGCCCCAGCCGGTCACCCCGGCGTCCGTCTCGACCCTCACGAAGATCCAGTTGCGCATCTTCGCGTTGACGATCAGCGGGCGGATGGCGGTGATCTTCACAGCGGCACCTCATAGATGCGGCTCGTCAGGCGGTCACCCGAGATGGAGACGACTCGGTAGTGCGGAGGGAGCATGCAGAACGCAGGTTCGGGCGCGGGCACAAACTGGAAGCTGGTGGAGCGCAGCCCCAGGACGGGGACGCCGTTCATCACGGCCTCAACGGTCGTATGCGCATGGCCGAAGAGCACCCCCAGGACGTGCCCGCTGGCGATCACGTTCCAAAACTCTTGGATCCGCGTAGGTAGCGCTTCGTTGAGCCATGGGATGCCCACCGGGATCGGGTGATGATGCAGCAGGATCACCGTGGGAGTTCCAGTGGCCAGCCGCGACCCGACAAAGTCAAGAGTTGACGGCAGGATCTCGCCCGAGCGTGGTCCTGTGCCCCAATCCAGGCAGACAAACTGCACGCCTTTGTGCGTGAACGACACATCGAAGCGTGGGTCTGAAGGGCTTCCTGGAAAGAGATGGCGGCAGAATGTTTCCCGCGGATCGTGATTGCCCGGCATGAAGTAGGCGGGGAACCGGCGCAGACCGTTCCACGAGATGGACAGCGGCCCGGGTGGGACCGCCCGCTCCGCGATATTGAGGAAGCGCTGGGCGAAGGCGTACTCTTCATCTGTGCCCAGGTTGACGAGATCGCCGGTGCACACGAGAAAGTCGGCCCGATGAGCCTCGTGGTGCGCAATATCATCCATGACCCGTCCCAGCGCGTGGGCGGTGGCGTAGCCGCGGTTGTAGGCGTGCTCCGACGGGCCCAGGTGATGATCGGTGATCTGGATGAACGAGAAATCCATGACGGCGCTCGGCGGCGGCTCGATCCTGACGGCGGCTCAGGCCCGGACGGTGTAGCGTTCGACCACCGACTCGTCCACCTCGACCCCGAGCCCCGGTCCTTCGGGCACAGCCGCGTAGCCGTCGATGACCCTGATCGGATTGCGGGCGAGCCGCTGGCGGATTGGCGAGTCCTCGACGCAGAACTCTAACAGGGGCGCATCGGGAATCGATGCCAGCATGGCGAGTGAGGCCGCGATGTTGATATCCGTTGTAAACGAGTGGTTGATCACCGAGCGCCCGCGGTCGTAGGCGGCATACGCGATCTTCTTCGCCTCGGTGAGGCCGCCGACGCGCGTCGGATCGATCTGGACGACGTCGACGAGCCCACGATCCATGAGATCGATGTACGAGTGCCGATCACTTTCCGACTCGCCGGCCGCGATGCGCAGCCTGCTGGCCTGAGACAGGCGCGCGTAGCCTGCGAGATTATCGGGATTGAGCGGTTCCTCGAACCAGTACGGACGATACGGTTCGAAGCGGTGTGCCATCTGAATCGCGGTCTTGGTGTCGTAGCACTGCCCGGCGTCAATCAGCACGTCCACCTTCGGGCCCACCGCCTCGCGGATCGTGCGGACCAGCGCCTCGTCGTAGTCCGGATCCTGGCCCATCGGATCCCACCCGAACTTGACGGCAGTGAAACCCTGGTCGACGCACCAGCGGGCGCGCGCACCGGTCGCTTCGAATGTAGCGCCGAACAGCGTGCTGGCGTAGGCCCTGACCTTCGTGCGGAAGCCGCCGCCGAGCAGACGGTAGGCCGGCATCCGGAGCGCCTTGCCCATGATGTCCCACAGCGCCAGATCGATGCCGCTCATCGCGTGGATGAACAGTGCGCGCCGGCCGGCGTATCGTGACAAGTGGTACATCTTGTGCCAGATCTTCTCGTAGGCAAACGGGTCTTCTCCGAGGACCACCTCCCGCAGCCCGGTGGCGGCGCTGTGTGACATTGGAGCCTCGATCGCCCCTTTCGCTGCCAGCGGTGATGAGTCGACCTCGCCGATGCCGGTGATGCCGGTGTCGGTCACCACTTTGACCAGAAGGGCGTCCTGGGAGCCGTCGGCGCGGCCGCTGATGGACGGCAGGGCGAGATACACGGTTTTCACATCGGTGATCTTCACGATCGGCCTCCTGGCGGCGCGGGATGTTCAGGTTGATGCTGCGGGACTCGAAGGAAGTATCGCGAACACGCAGGAGAGGATTGCCTGAACATGGGTGTATTTCCTGCCGTCGTGGAGGGGTTGCGTGGCTCGTCGAGTCTGTATCACCGACACTGATCAGCCCGACCTGGCCACACGCGTGGCCCACGAGGTGTTTGCTGGACTCGGGGTCCGTGTGGATCTGCTGCAGACGCGGGACCCGGCCGAACTGGCCGCGCGGGCCTCAGACGCCGATGGCCTGCTCGTGCAGTACGCCCGCATCACTCCAGGGCTCATGGAAACGCTTCCTCGCCTGCGCGTCATCGGCCGCTATGGGGTCGGTTACGACAACGTGGATGTGACGGCGGCCACCGCCCGCAGTATCTATGTGTGCAACTGTCCCGACTACTGCACCGAGGAGGTGGCCGACCATACGCTGGCGCTGCTCCTGGCCACCACCCGGGGCGTGCTGCCGTTCTCCCACCACGTTGCCGGAGGTGGCTGGTCGATCGATCCAGCCCAGCCGGTCCAGAGGCTACGGGGCCGGGTGCTCGGCATCGTTGGGATCGGCCGCATCGGGGGTGCGGTGGCCGTTCGCGCACGGGCGGTTGGCCTGACGCTGATCGGCGCCGATCCCTACGTGTCAGATGAGCGGTTCGGCGCGCTGGGAGTCGAACGGACCGATCTGCCGGATCTGCTGGCCAGGGCGGACTATGTCACGCTCCACGTGCCGCTCACGGACGAGACGCATCATCTGATGAGTCGTGAGACACTCGCGATGATACGGTCAGGCGCCGTTTTGATCAACACGGCGCGCGGCGGTGTGGTTGATACCGCTGCGCTGGTCGAGGCGCTGAGGGCGGGCCGGCTGGGCGCGGCGGCGCTGGACGTCCTGGAACAGGAACCGCCCCCGGCCGATCACCCGCTGCGGACGCTGCCGAACGTCATCCTGACCCCGCATGCCGCGTTCTATTCAGAAGAGTCGCTGATCGAGGTGCACGAGCGCGTAACTCAGGATGTCGCCCGGGTGCTCGCCGGAGAGGCTCCGCAGAACGCGGTGAACCGCGACGCACGCAGCCCTCGCTAGAACCCGAACGGCAGCTTGAACGTCGGTGCGGTCGTGTGGTGGATCACGCGCTCAGGCGCCGGTCGTGTGCGGAACCATCGCACGAGTGCGACGAGTTGTGTCACCCCGTGTTCGAAGGCGAGCCGTCCCTTCTCGGGGGTCGCCTTCTCAGGCTCGCCGAACGATCCCGTCTCGGTATAGCTTGACGTCCACTCGACGAGCGTGACCGGTCCTCCTCCGGCGGTCAGGTCAGTGTAATGCCACGTTGCCGCGCCGGGGAGCCGCATGTAGTCGGCCGGCTTTCCCTTGATCCGGTCGGTGCGGACCTGGCTGCCGTCTACGTGCATGTACATGGACGTCTCGAGCTCGCAGGCGTGCGCGCAGCCGCCGGGGATCACCGAGGTGCGAACTTCCTTGTTCCAGAACTCGGCCACGAGTTGCCACCAGCTCAGCGTGAGGCAGAGGGCGTCGGTCTGAAGGATCGTCTGCCGCCCTGCCTGTTCCACTAGGGGGTGGTTCGAACCGTGGCCGTTGAGGATGATGATGCGCTTGAACCCGTGATAGGCCACGGATCGCGTGATGTCGAGCAGGAGCCGGACAAAGGTTTCGGGTTCAATGTTGATCGTCCCGGGGAAGTCCATCACGTGATGCGTGTATCCGTACCCCACCGGCGGCAGGATCAGCATATCTTCAGGCGCGCGGCGTCCGGCTTCCCAGGCCACCGAGGACACCAGCCGCGCGTCTGTATCCAGCGGCAGGTGGTGACCGTGCTGCTCGGTTGACCCCACGGGCAAGACTACGACCTTGTGAAGCGCGACGGCTTCGTTG
>JBGPLF010000296.1:0-4204 GCA_041486265.1 bacterium | reverse complement strand
GGGCGGAGGCTTCGGGGGTCTACTACTGCCGGACCGAAGACCGAACGTATCTACCCCCCGTCGTCATGGACCGGCTTTTCGTGAGCCGGGAGCAGCTTCAGCCGCGTGTCGCCAAACGTGATCGACACGAACGAGAAGCGCCGCAGAAAGTTCCCGATCATGTCTGGACCTATGACACGCCGTTCGAGGGGCGTGTGGAGTTCCACAACGGCAGGGTCTCCAGGATCGAGACCTGGGACCCGCGGGCCGCGACGGCAGACGGATTGCGTGTCGGCACCGGGCGAGCTGCCGCGCTCCAGCCGTTGGGTGCGAACCCTGCGACATACCCGATGCCGTCCGGAACGTGGTTTCACGGCGCCGCGCTCGGGCTGGCCGTGTTCCTTGGCGGGGATGTCGTCCGGGGTGTTGCCGTCATGCCGCCGGCGCCCGGGATCGCCGCCCGGCCATCTCCCAAACCGACGCCCTCGCTACGCCAGGCACGCACCGGTCCGGGGCGCGCGGCAGGTCCGCCGTTCACCCCTGGGACGCAGATCGCCATCGAGCAACTCGCTCATAGAGTCGGTTCGACTGTCACGCTCTCCGGCATCCTGAGAAACGCCGGGAACATCTCGAGGCTCTACGTGGCACTCGTCGTCTCCGCCAGAACCTTCATGGGCGAGTCGCCTGGCGACAAGCGGATCATCGCCGCCCCCTCTCTAGAACCGGGCGGAAGACAACCGTTCTTCATAGACCTCGGCAAAGACTTGTTGGAATCCTACACAGTCCGTGTCGATTCATACTCGCCTAAGCAAGCGGGGGAAAGACTGGCCTCGGCCTCCGGCTTCATCAGCCGGCGCGCCTACGACCAGTGGTTGAGCGACGACTTCACCGCCAATGCGCATGTCTCGACGTCCACGTCTGGACCCAGTCCGGGGGGCCCGGCGGGGAGGACGTGGGCGGGGAGAGTACGGGTGAGCGCCAGTATCACGCTGCCGCCTTACGCGCGTCCTGAGGCCGTCGCAATTCGCGTCCGGTGGGAACTTCGGGGCAGGCCGGGCGCGTCCTCGAGCAATCTGGGGATGGGAGAGCGACAGGTGATTCTAAGGCCCGGGGGCTGGGATGCAGAAATCGCCGTGACTCACGCCAACGCCTTCACGATCAGCATCGTCGAGGCCACCGTCGTGCGGGTGGACTGGAGGTTAAACTTCTAAGAAGCGCCAGAATCAGGCGCCCAGGACGTCGATCAAAGGTACTTCAACTCCCGCGCCTGCCGCGTCAGATCGTCCCGGAACTCGGGCGCCGCGACGGCGACGAGCGCCTGCGCGCGCTGCCGGATCGTCTTGGCATAGAGGTCGGCCACGCCGTGCTCGGTGACGACAAATCGCACGTGGTTGCGTGAGGTGGTTACCCCGGCGCCTGGCTTCAGCATTGCGACGATGCGGGAGGCTTTGCCTCCCAGCGCCGTGCTGGGAAGCGCGATGATCGGGATGCCACCGGCTGACCGCGACGCGCCGTAAATGAAGTCGACCTGCCCGCCCACCCCGCTATAGAACCGCGGCCCGATGCTGTCTGCGCAGACCTGGCCGGTCAGGTCCACCTCGATCGCCGAGTTGATGGCGACCATGCGTGCGTTTTGGGCGATGATGAACGGGTCGTTCGTATAGTCGGTGGGGTGGAGCTCGATGACCGGGTTGTCGTGGACGAAGTCGTACAGCCGCTGCGTCCCCAGCATGAACCCTGCAATGACCTTGCCGGGATGGAGCGTCTTCTTCTCGCCCGTCAGCACGCCCCGCTCGATCAGGTCGATGATCCCGTCAGAAAAGAGCTCGCTATGGATCCCCAGGTCCTTGTGATTCCCCAGCAGGTGCAGGACCGCGTCGGGAATCGCGCCGATGCCGGTCTGCAGCGTGGCACCATCGGGGATGAGACCGGCGATGCGTTGTGCGATCTGCTGCGCCAAGGGAGACGAATCGCCCATGTGGACTTCGGGTAGCTTGTAGCTCACGGGGATGATGTGGTCAAGCTTGGAGAGGTGAATGAAGCTGTCTCCCAGCGTGCGGGGCATCTGATCGTTGACTTCGGCGATCACCACCCGCGCAACCTGGGTGGCCGGCTTGGTGATGCCCACCTCAATCCCGAAGGAACAGAACCCATGCTCGTCGGGCGGCGAGACGTGAATGAGGGCGACATCCACCGGCAGCAAGCCCTTGGTGAACAGCCCGGGGATCTCCGAGAGGAAGCAGGGGGTGAAGTCGGCCCGGCCTTCGTTGACGGCCGCTCGGACGTTGTCGCTAATGAAGAGCGTGTTGACGCGCAGATACCGCTCCATCCCGGGGGCGACGTAGTCGGCCGTCCCCACGGTCAGGACCTGCGCGATCTCGACGTCGTGGAGCGTTGGCGCGCGATCCACCAGGGCCTTGAGCAGTTGCTGCGGCACGGAGCAGTTGCCCGTCAGGTAGACGCGCATACCGGGCTGGATCGCCTGGACGGCGGCCTCCGGGGTCGTGATCCGGCCGCGGAAGGATTCGTGCACGACCAGATGCATAGTCATCGCGGGATCTCGATCTCGGGGAGGGCCCCCCGGTGGACGTTCAGACCCTGCCGGAGCGCATGGCGGGTCTGCAGGGCTTTATCAATGCCGAGCGTGCCAATGTCGTTCAGGTAAGGCAACAGCGCGTTCGTCAGCGCATGACTGGCGGTCCGGGCCACGCGGGCCGGCACGTTGGGAACACAGTAGTGAATCACGCCTTCCGCGATGAAGATCGGATCGCGATGCGTCGTGGGCCGGCTGGTCTCGACGCAGCCACCCTGGTCGATAGAGAAGTCGATGATCACGGCGCGCGGGCGCATGGCGCGTACCATGTCCCGCGTGACCACCACGGGCGCCCGATGCCCAGCCACGTAGACGGCCCCGATCAGAACATCCGCGAAGGCCACAGCCTTGCCGATGTTGAAGGGCGTGGCCAGCATCGTCACGGCGCGGCCGTGCAGCCAGTCGTCCAGGTTGTTGAGCTTCCGAACGTCGCTGTCCAGCACCGCCACCTGGGCGCCCATGCCGAGAAAGGCGCGGGCCGCGTTTCGACCGATCACGCCGGCACCAAGGATAACCACGTTGGCCGGCGGGACCCCTGGGACACCGCCCAGGAGAATGCCGCGGCCGTCTGGGTTCTCATCGGGCCCCCTGCAGGTCATGGTTTCGAGGAGGGAACCGGCGATGATCGGCGCCAGCCGCCCGGCCACCTCGCTGGTCGAGTGCAGGACGGGAAACGTACCGTCCTCCGTCTGGATCATCTCGTAGGCGATGGCCGTCATCCGGCGCTCGCGCAGGGCGGCCAGCAGGTCGGGCGAGGAGACGGCCAGGTGCAGGAAGGCCAGGATCGTCTGCCCCTGGAAGTACGTGTGCTCTGCCGCGATGGGACGGGTGACCTTCACGACCACCTGCGGGCGGCGCCAGGCCTCTTCGGCCGAATAGACCAGGTGTGCTCCGACAGTGCGGTACTCTTCGTCGTCAAATCCCACGCCCGCCCCGGCTCCACGCTCAACGTAGACCGTGTGCCCGGCCTTCGCCAGGGTGTCGACGCCGGCCGGCGTCAGGCCCACGCGGTACTCTTTCGATCGCACTTCGGATGGGACGCCGAACTCCATCAGGAGTCCCCCCTTATGGGTACCACCGCGTTATAGGTGCCGCAGGCGGCCCCTGTACTTTGCAATGTTGGCCCGGTTCTTCTCATCTCCGCCCGGCATGTTCGAGCTGATCCAGACCGGTGGGGTGACGCCCCGCTCGAGGAGCGCCTCGATGGCGGCCACGACCATCGAGTTGATGCAGAAGGCATTCACCATCGTCGAACTCGGCCCGACGGGGGTCCCGCCCAGCCCGTCGAGTTTCACCAGCGCATCCCCGACCGGCATGTGGCAGTCGATATAGACATCCACTTCCGACAGCTCGAACAGGTTCTTCTTGCTGGGGTGGCGCGCCGGATGGTCGGCTGGGATGAACTTCGAGAAGGTCGGAGACGTGACGGCGATCACCGAGGCGCCCCGGCGCTTCCCCTCGATGGCGGCATCGATCGTGACGCCGTTCATGCCGTAGGCGTTGACGACGACGAGGACATCCCCAGGCCCGACGCCGTAGAATTCGAGCACCCCTTTCGCGTAACCGGCCTGCCGCTCGATGAAGGTGCTCCGCGTGGCGCCGAACGAAAGCGAGATGCCGGGATCGAAGATG
>JBGPLF010000295.1:0-4218 GCA_041486265.1 bacterium | reverse complement strand
CGCCCGAACTGGCCCTCGACGTGGACGCCGAGCGGCCGGAGAATATCAGGATCCTGCGCGCTACACTCGAACCGCCCGGTTGGTCGGAGACGTAGCGTGGCGGCACCGCGGCTCGGGGACGTTAATCCCCGTACCGGCCCGGCGCGGGCAGGACGCCGGCTGCGCCGCGGCGACCGCATGGTGGCCATGGCGCACCGGCTGATGAGCAGCCCCCATCGCCTGCATCCGCTGTCCACCTTCACCGAGATGCTCGGGGCCGCGAAGTCCACCGTGAGTGAGGACCTGGCGTTGCTGCGCGCCGTCTGCGAGCGATTCGCGCTCGGCCGCATCGAGACGGTGGCCGGCGCGGCGGGCGGGGTCCGTTACCGGCCGGTGAGGACACCCGATCAGATCCGGCACCTGGTCGAGGAGATCTGCCAGCGGCTGGGGGAGCCGGGCCGGGTGCTACCCGGCGGGTTTCTACACACCACCGATCTGATGTCGACGCCGACGCTGGCCACCGCCATCGGCGAGGTGTTTGCGACCCTGTTTGAAGAGGCGCGCCCCGACGTCGTCCTGACCATGGAGGTCAAAGGCATCCCGCTGGCGTTGATGACGGCGCGGGCGTTTAACGTGCCGCTGGTCACGATCCGCCGCGAAGGCAAAGTGACGGAAGGCCCGTCGGTCAGTGTCAACTACGTCTCGGGATCCTCGAGGATCGTCCAGTCCATGACCCTGCCGCTGCGGGCCATCCCCCAAGGGGCGCGTGTGTTGTTCATCGACGACTTCCTCCGGGGCGGCGGCACGGCCCGAGGCGTGTACGACCTCATGCGGGAGTTCCAGGCTGAGGTCGCGGGCATTGGGGTATTGATAGAAACGGAGCAGCCCGCAGACAAGATGCTCGATCGCTATCTTGCGTTGATCACGTATCATGGGATGGGGGTGGACGGCGCGGGGCTTGTCAGCCCCAGCCGGTGGATGGCCTCCCCGGGTGGGAGTGGGGACGGGACGGAAGGAGCGAGAGTTCGCCGGTGACTCTGGACGACATCTACAAAGAACTGGGATTCTTTGCACCAGGGATCGCACGATTGAACGGGCCGGCCAGCGAGCGCGACCTCTCGCAGGGCGAGGCAGAACTGGGCGTGAAGCTTGCGCTATCGATGCGGTCCGTGCTGGCCACCTTCAATGGAGGGTTCGTGGTCAACGAGCCGGTGCTGGGCGTCCCGCCCGTGCAGTCAGCCCTTGACCTCGTCTTCGCCACCCGTCAGGCCCGCACCCACTGGGGCCCGATCGGCTGGAAGCCGGAGTTCATCGAGGTCGGCAGCGACGGATGCGGCAACCCCTACGTCCTGCTGCTCGATCGCGCCGATCCAGCGGGCGACTCGCCCGTGGGTTTCTTCGACGCCGGCGTCATGGAGGTGACAGAGATCGTCGCGTCTTCGTATCTGCACTACCTGTGGTTCCTGATTCAAGATGTGAAGTGGTATTACCAGGCCGATGGCAAACCGCTGCCCCGAGAGGAAGTCCTCTGGACGAACAAGACCGTCGTCATCCGTCCCGAGGCCCTGTCCCCGTGGCGCTTTAACGAGACCTGGATGCTCGCGCACGACCCCGCCTTGGCGAGGTGGCGCTGAGCCTTCGAGTTGGATTCCACCGGCTTGGATTCCACCGGCACGAACGGGGAGAGGCATGAGGCTGATCGCACGTCTTCTGGTATGGGTATGGGTCCTGGCGGTCACGTCGGCGATGCTGGCGGTGCCGGCCCGCGTGGCCACCGCGCAAGCGCCCGCCGCGCCGCCCAGGCCGATCACACTGGTCGAGGCTCTCACGCTGGCCGCGCAAAACAACCTCGGGCTGCGGATCGCCGCGTTCGAGACGGTCGTGGCGCGCGCGCAGCTCGCCCAGGCGGAGGCCATCAAGTCGGGGCAGTTGACGCTCGGCGCCTCGTACACACGGATCAACGAGCGGACGAGCACCATCGCGATTCCGGCGGGAGTGTTGCCGCCGCCGTGCGACCATGGGTGCACGATACTGCTCCCATTTTCCCCCAACATCTACTCGGCGGTGTTGACGTACACGTACCCGCTCTACTCCGGCGGCCGGATCGAGGCGCAGATCGCGCTGGCGCAGGCGAACGTCCGCGGCACAGAGGCGACCCTAGAGCGGGCCAAGCAGCAACTGGTGCTGGACGTGAAGCAGGCGTACTTCGGGTTGCTCACGGCCCAGGCCGGAATCAATGTGGCGCAGCGCACGGTGGCCTCCGCCGACGAGAACCTCCGGCTGGCACACGCCCGCGTGGCCGCCGGCGCCTCGCCCCGGTTCGACGAGATCCAGGCCGAGGTCAACCTGGCCAACGCCCAGCAAGGACTTATCCGGACGCGGAACGCGCTGTTGCTGGCGACGCAGGGTCTCAACGCGCTGATGGCGATTCCGCTCGATACCGTGCTGGCCCCGCGCGAGACCATGACGATTATCCCGGTGCGCAGCGACGTGAACGCGCTGATCCGCCGCGCCCTGGAGGCCCGTCCCGAGCTGGCGGAGTTGAAGGCACGACTGGCGGCCGCGCAGGCGGCAATTGAGATTGCGCGCTCCGGCGGCCGGCCGACGGTGGTGCTCGCCGGCGGGCCGAACTACGGCAACTCTGCGGGTACGGCGGCATCGCCCATCGCCACGACGGGATGGAGCGTGACGCTCTCGGCGACGGTGCCGCTCTTCGACGGGCACCTGACCGAGCAGCGGGTCAAGGAAGCCGAAGCGCGCGTCGAGCAGTTGAAGACCAGCGAGGCGCAGTTGCGGCAGGGGATCGAGCTCGAGGTGCGCCGGGCAATGATCAACTATGCGTCGGCCGCCGAAGAGCTGGTGACCGCCGACAAGACCATTGAGCAGGCGCAGGAAGGATTCCGCATCGCCACCGTCCGGTTCTCTGCCGGCGTGTCAACGAACCTTGAGGTGATCCAGGCCCAGCAGGGGCTCACCCAGGCCGAAGCCAACCGCATTGCCGCGCTGTTCGATGTGAATGTCGCGCGGGCGCAACTGGAGCGGGCGATCGGCGGTGCGGTGGAATAAGTGGCTTGCACCGTCCTGATCGCCTCACACCTGGAGCTTGAGCTCGTCGGCCGGATTGCCGCCGTCGAGGGCGTGCGCGTCCTCTTCTACCCGGCGCTGCTTCCGGAGCCGCGCTACCAGGGTGATCACGTGGGCGCGCCGCTGCGGCGATCCGAGGACGACGAACGCCGGTGGCGAGAGTACCTGGCGCAGGCCGAGGTGCTCTTCGACTTCGATTACGGCAATCTGCGGTCGCTAAAGGATCTCATCCCGCGGGTGAAGTGGATTCAGGGCACCAGCACCGGGATCGGACAGTTGCTGGTGCGGACCGGTCTCATCCACTCGCCGATTACGTTCACCACCGCCCGGGGCATTCACGCGAAGCCGCTGGCGGATTTCGCGCAGATGTCCATGCTGTGGTTCGCCAAAGGCGGGTTTCGCATGGTGCGGGACCAGGCGGCCCACCGGTGGGAGCGCTACTGCGGCCGGGATCTCGCGGGGACCACGGTGGGGCTGGTCGGGCTGGGGACCATCGGACGAGAGGTGGCGGCCCGGTGCCGGGCGATGGGGATGCGGGTGATCGCGACGAAGCGGACCGCGGCCGTGTCCGCGGGTGGGTCCGGCTCTTCGGACCTCGTCGACGAACTCGTCCCTCTCTCGGACCTACCTGTCTTGCTGCAGCAGGCCGACTTTCTCGTGCTGGCCGTCCCGCAGACGCCCGAGACCGAGGGCCTGATTGGGAAGCGCGAACTCGACGTCCTGAAGCCAGGCGCCGTGCTGATCAACGTCGCCCGCGGCGTGGTCGTGGACGAGCCGGCGATGATCGCCGCGCTGCAGCAGGGACGCCTGGACGGCGCGGCGCTCGACGTATTTGCGAAGGAGCCCCTTCCGGCCGACAGCCCGCTATGGGACATGCCCAACGTCCTGGTGAGCTCGCACTCGGCGAGCACGATCGATTCGGAGAACGCGCGACTGACGGATCTGTTCTGCGAGAACCTGCGCCGGTATCTTCGCGGGGAGTCCCTGCTGAACGTCTTCGATCGCGAGCGGCTGTATTAGTTGTTGCGGTGGGAGCGCCGCGCGCCCTTGCCATGTCCTGTTGACACTGAAGCGCCTGGACTGTAGCATTTTAGATGCGACGCGGGGTGGAGCAGTCCGGTAGCTCGTCGGGCTCATAACCCGAAGGTCGGAGGT
>JBGPLF010000294.1:0-4227 GCA_041486265.1 bacterium | reverse complement strand
TTGACGATTTCTTTTGTTTCTGCCTTTCGGGGGTCGGCCAGGATGGAGCGATTGCCCAGCGCCCTGGGTCCCCATTCGAAGCGACCCTGGAACAAGCCGACGACCTCGCCTTGCAAGATGGCGTCGACAACACGGTCAGCCAACGGTTCCAGGCGGTCGAACGTCTCGTATGTGAACCCCTTCTGACGTAGCAGCGTCTCAACGGATCCATTGGGGAACGCTTCGCCGAAGTACGCGTGTTCCATGACGAACCGGCGAGGCTTGCCCAGGAGGACGTGCCAGGCGTACAGGGCAGCACCCAACGCGCCGCCAGCGTCCCCCGCATTAGGTTGAATATACACGTGCTCGAAGGGCCCTTCCCGCATGATGCGCCCATTGGCCACGCTGTTGAGGGCGACTCCCCCGGCCATGACCAGGTTCCGAAGGCCGGTCCTTTGGCGCAGGTACCGCGCCATCCTGAGCAGCACGTCCTCGGTGACGCGTTGAACGCTGGCTGCGACGTCTGCATAGTACTGGTTCTGATCAGCCTCTCGCTCTCGCCCGACGATATCTGCACCGGTCGTCCGGGTAAAGAAAGGAGACTCAGGTCTCCGCGGCGGGCCGAAGAGACTAACAAACTTCTCATTGTACGTGTGGGTGGGCGAGTAGTGGAAGCTGAAGAAATCCATGTTGAGGCGGAAACTCCCATCGTCGAAACACGTGATGATCTTCTCCATCTTGTCCATAAAGATCGGCCGCCCGTAAGGGGCCATCCCCATGACTTTGTACTCGCCACTGTTGACCTTGAAGCCTAACCAGGCCGTGAATGCCGAATACAGCAAGCCGATGGAATGTGGAAAGCGGATCTCCTCAAATAGCTCTATCCGGCTCCCTGCCCCGTTCCAGTCGGCGGTTGCGCGGCCGAGGCCCGTGGTTGTCCATTCGCCAACGCCGTCGATCGTGAGTACAGCCGCGTCTTCAAACGGTGAACAGAACATGGCGCTGGCTGCATGGCTGATGTGGTGATCTATGAAAAGGATCCGGTCCGAAGGTACCTTCAGTTTCTGCTGCATCATTGACTTCAGCCACAACTTGTCGCCTAACCAAGCGATCATCGATTCCCTGAAGAGCCTCCAGGAACGAGGGAACGTAGAGAGAGAGGACAACAAGATACGCTCAAACTTGGGGAACGGTTTCTCGTAGAAGACCACGTGGTCCACGTCTGACATTGTGATGCCGGCCTGCCGCAGGCAATACTCGATGGCGTTGACAGGAAAGTGGTAATCATACTTGACGCGCGTAAACCGCTCTTCCTGCGCTGCGGCCACCAGGTCACCTTCCGACAAAAGTGCCGCCGCTGCGTCGTGATACAGGGCGGAGATTCCCAGGATGTACATTTCTTTCTGCCCCCTAGGGACTTCAGAACTGACGCTGACCGGCCGCCAGGTCGGGTTTCTCGGAGCTTCGCGCAGTCCACGCCGACCGTGCAGGCACACGGCGAAGGCTCAGGGGATCCATCCCCAGTCGCGCGAGCAAACCGAACGGGAGGACCACAATGAAGTAGAAGACCGTGAGCAGCAGTCTCGCCTGGAAATCACCGACATACCCTGCCAGTTCCCGCCAGGCCTGCCAGACCTTTTGCACCTTCCTCACCATGCGAACCTCACTCCATCCTCTCAGATCAGAACAGCGTGTAGATTAACGGGCCAATGCCGCCTGCGCTGCCCAGAATAATCAGCGCCGTGAAGACCAGGAGGAGGATCACCATCGGGATTATCCAATAGAGCTTGCGTGCCATCAGAAATCGAAACAACTCCCCGACGGTGGCTGCCAAGCCCCTCAAGACGACCATGGTGATTCCCTCCCCCGCACGATTCTTAATGTCGGCCCATCAGTCGGGTTGCACGACATCGCTGGGTCCCGGAGTGCGATGAGCTTCGACCCAGAGGGCGGCCGCTGCCAGAGACACGCCGTACACCACGCAAGCCAGGAACCACGGCCATGACCGCGTGTCTCTCCTCACGGTCTCCCCGAATATAGGGCCCATGATGAGCCCGCTGATGACCCAAAGGAGTACGCCGAAGAAGACACCAACGGCGACCAGCCCGCGGGCTGGAACGCGCTGCTGGCTTGCGGCGTACAAGATGCCCAAGACGGCGCTTAGCAGACCATGCGCACCGAACCCGACGACGATCGCAGATGGCTCGCCACACCCGCCCCGGCAAACGGCCAGTGTGGCCGAGCCGATATGCTGAAGGAATCGCGACGGCCCAAGGGCCGAGACAGACTCAAGGGCTTTGAGTAGTCCGAGCATTAGCATGCCTCCAAAGACCCCTACGGCAGCGCCTATCCCGGGACTCAACACAGAGTCTCGAAATTTGTATGGCGAATCCGATATCATCGTCGCGATTCGATCTCCTTCCCACCACCTAATAAAGAGAAAAGGAAAACGACCAAAAAGTCAACAGAATTTGGGGAGAGATACGACTTCAATTGGATCGGCCTGCGTCGAAGTTGACTCCTGGATCCGGCGGCGCTAGAGGGTGGGAGCGTTAAGCGTCGTCCCGCTCACCGTGTTCCTTCCGGGGTGATACCTTTGAGCACCTCCGTGATCGCCCCAGCAACCCTATCGTCTCCCGCTTCGAAGAGATGAAACTGGTCCCTGAAGACCGTCTCCGCATCGCTGTTGAAGATGCCGGAAAGATCATGCACTCGTGTTGATGCGCCGGCGCTCGTTCGCTCCCTAAACGCCTCGTCCACGTCGCCAAGGAACGCGCGCACCCCTGGGTACTGGCGTAACGCCCGCACCAGGATCTGCTGTTCCCGCGCGGACAGGGCTCGCTTAGAGTACAGGGTGGGCTGCCAGAAGAAAACTGCCCGGAAGCGATACCGGTTCGCTAAGGCATCGACGATGCCGATATTGTGAAGGTACACGTCGACCGTGGCCTTCGCGAGTGGCATGGCCTGAGTGGCAAGCCCACCCGCGCCTCGAGCAGCGGCACCGCCGCGCGCGCGGACCACGCTTCGGGCGATCCTGTAGAGCGCAAGCTGCTCAACGAAGCCGTGCCGCAAGTTCAAGCGATCCAATGAATTGAACTCCGTCACCCGATGGCTCTCGTTCTGAGGGATGCCGGCCGTGCCGCTCTGATACGCCGCCCACGCATCGTTGACGCCGTCGTAGAACACCGCGACGTCTGGCACGTCGCCTCGCTGCAGCTCCAGGATCAGCGCGACGACCTCCTGGGTGCTCACATAGCCGGTCTCTCCGAAATTCCTCACCCACACACCAGAGGGCGTGCGGCCGGCAAGCTTCTTGGACACCAGCGACGGGATGGTGAAGTCGTCGCGGGCGCCGGTTCCCCACATCGTGGACCCGCCAAACATGAAGATCCGGAGCTGGCCAGGAGAGGGGGCCGGGGTCTGGTTCCAGGTCTGCCGGAACCCCGCCGCATCGACATTGATGTACTTCCCACGGTAGGGTTCCCTCCGCCAGTACACGTACGGCTGCCACTTTGCCCGGTACGACTCTGCAAACTCGCGGGAGTAGTCTGCGCCCCAACTCTCGTCGTCGGCCCGCATGGCCGAGGACCCTTCGACCGCTGATTGTGCCGTGGCGGCCCGCTCCGTCGCCCGACCCCCGCGTTGCCATACCGAGATCCCGATTCTGGCGACACCCTCGAGCGCGATTAACATGATGAGGGCGACCCCGACGTTGATCCAGAAAATCCCGAGCGCCCTTCCAATGCGCGGGATCATCGGTCACGCCGGAGGGAGGACATCGCGGGGGACTGACGCCTCAAAATAGCGTATAGATGGGCCAAAGGGCGCGAGGATAAGAAAATAGAGGATCGTGAGGATAATCCGCCTGGAAGTCTCCGACCCTTTGCGCAAATTGCTTCCACCGTGCCCAAGGCTTCGCGACCAATGTATCCCTTCCCGATGTGGAGGTCACGCGGCGACGGTCCGGCATGGTGCCGGGGGCGGGACTCGAACCCGCAAGGGGTTTCCCCCAGCGGCTTTTGAGGCCGCCGTGTCAGCCTATTCCACCACCCCGGCTTTACCGGAGTATACCACAACGTCCGTGGATCAGCCGGGGCCGCGGGACCCTCACCGCTACTTCGTTCCCAGGGTCTTGGCCACGTCGGGGTTTAGCGCGTAGACGCCAACCGCCTCGCCCTTTGCGAGCACATGCCTCAGCAGCGCCATGGCGTCGGGCCCGGTAAACGCCCCGGAGAGCCCGAGGCTCCG
>JBGPLF010000293.1:0-4243 GCA_041486265.1 bacterium | reverse complement strand
GGAGGAAGCGGCTCGCCCCGGAGGCGTCGGGTATAGACCCATTCGGCGCTTGCGATATCGAGCAGGGTCGCACGCAATGTGTGAGGCCCGAAGGGAAACTGCTGCGTGTACTGCTCCTGACTGAGCGGTCTGATCCAGTCGAACAACTTCTGACGGGCCAGGGTCAAGCCTTCGTAGGCGCGGTCGGGATGCATCGAGTCACCTCCGCCCCCCTGATTCTGCGCTCCTCTGACCTGATCCTTGGCCTCACCGCTCGGCCGTGGCCGTGAACATCTCGGCGTCGGAGTCAACCGTCTGCCTTGTGGGCATAACTGAACTGGCGGGCGGCGTGCTGCCCACCCTGCGTGAGTACTGCAGGAATCCCCGAAAGGGCGCGAAAATAGGCCTGTAGGCGATGATGGCCATCTCGGGTTCCACGGGCCCTCGGCCCCGCAGCGGACCGTCGCTGTACCACTTGGCCGACGTTCGCCTGGGAGGGGCCTTCCCGTTCCTGGGAGAAGGCGGCACCGCGCACCGCGCCCAGGTCCGCGAGACCTTCGTGCGGGCCGTGGATCAGGGAGTTGACCTCGCCCCGTCGGCCGTCCTCATTACAGGCAACCTCTTCGGCACACCGTTCCCCTCGCGGGATCTGTCGGATTTTGCACGTGCACAGGTCGCACGCTTCGCCGAGAAAGGCATCCCGGTGTTCATCGCTGCGGGCCATCTGGATGCGATATACGACAAAACCTACGTGGCCGGCGCACTGGCCGAACTCGAGCGCGTGAGCATCTTCCCCACGACCCCGAAAGTCATCCCGCTGCTCGACCTGGACATGACCGTCGTCGGGGTGTCCTGGGGCTCGGCGCCGGTGCAGTCGGATTTCCTGTCGGCGATCGCGTCAAACCGCATGAACCGCTATCTGGTCGGGGCGTGCTGCCTCCAGTGGCAGGACACTGAGGACGCCATGAAGGCGCTGCGCCGACAGATCGCCGCGTCGAACGCAAACTATCTGGCGTTGGGCGGATCGCCGGTGCGGCGGGATCTGTCGGTCGAGAAGGTCACGGCCTGGTGCCCGGGCGCGCCGGAACTGGTCGGGCTCGACGACGGGGAAGGATCGCCGCTGCTGGTGGGCCTGGACGGCGAGGTGGAGGCGACGCCCAAGCCGGTCGCCAAACGCCGAGCGTCCCGCTTCACTCTGCAGCCCCAGGCGTATGCCTCAACCGAGGAACTCGCCGGTGCGATCCGCGCCCTGGGCAATTCGAACGTGGCTGCCGTCGTGCGGCTCACCGGAATCTCCCGTATCAACCAATGGATCGACGCGGAGGAACTGCGCGAGCGCCTGACCCGTGAGTTTCTCTCGCTGGACATCGTTGATGAGTCCCGTCCCAACCTGGAGGATCTGGATGCCGCGGCCTACCCTGAGCTGTCGGTGGCCGGGAAATACGTCGGCGTGGCGCGCGCCGAGATCGAGCGGGCCACAAGCGAAGAGGCGCGGCGCCGGGCCGGCGCAGCCCTGCGGCTGGGATTGGCGCTGCTCGAAGGACGGCGGCCATGATCATCACCCAAATCAAGCTGCGCCGCTTCAAACGGTTCAAGGACTGGTCCGCGACCTTCGCCCCCGGCCTGACCGTCGTCCGCGGCCCCAACGAGGCCGGCAAGACCACGGTGATGGAAGCCGTCTTCGAGGGCCTGTTTGGCAACCCGGCCCGCGGCGAGGCCAGCACCCGGCTGCGGTCCTGGGGAGAACAGCGCCTGGGCGAGATCACCATCGAAATGCAGGTGAAGGAGAGCCGCTACCTGCTCCGCAAGGACCTGGAGGCGGGCACCATCCTGCTGCAGTCCGAGGACGGCCGCGACAAGGCCGAGACCGCCCGCGACGTGCAGAAGCGCCTGCTGGAGTGGATCGGGCTCGGCAGCGAGGCCGCCTATCGGGCGACGGCGTTCGTCGCACAGGCTGACATCCAGCGGGTGAGCGAAGATCGGCGGCTGCTGGGCACCCATCTCTCGCGCATCCTCAGCGGGGCCGGCGTCGAGAGCGTGCAGCAGTCGCTGCAGTGGCTGACCGACCAGCGGGCCCGCGTCGCCGCGGCGCTGCCCGGCGCAAAAGGCGGACCCGACCGCATCACCGAGTTGCGCGCGCAGCAGGCGTCGCTGCGGCAGCGCGAGGAGCGCGCCCAGCGCCACCGCGTCGAGCTGCGCGAGGTCGTGCGGCGTCTCGAAGAGATCGAGCAGGAGGCCGCTGAGAAGACCGAACTGGTCCGTGTTGCCAAGTGGGCCGGCGACCTGCAGCGCCGGGAGCAGACACTGGTCGAAGAACACGCCGCGACCACAGAACACCTGTCCCGCGCCGAGGGCTTGCTCACCCGCCTGGCCAAACTTGACGCCGACCTGGGCGAGTTCTCCTCGCAGCAAGAAGCGCTGATCGCCGAGCTGTTCCACGCGCGGCGCCAGTATCTCCAATTGGAGTCCAGCCTGGCCTCCTCGCGCGAGCAGGCCGGGAAAGAAGAACGCAACCTGGAACACCTAGCCACCCGCCACCACGGCGCGATGCGCCTCGGCAACATGGGCTGGACGCTGGCCGGCAGCGGCGCGATCGGTGTCGTGGGCGGCGGCCTGATCGTGATCCTGCTGCAGCAGCACTGGATCGGCTGGGTGCTGCTCGGCCTGGGCGCGATCGCCACGGTACTCGGCATGCGGTTCCGCGGCCGGATCAACGAAGCCGGGTCTGACTACCGGCAGCAGGAGCAGCGGGTGCTCGACCTGCGCCGTCGGATCGACGTCATGGATCGCCAGCTCGCCGAAGCGCACGAGATGGTCACCACGCGCCTACGCGCTGTCGGCAGCACGAGCCTCGAAGACGTCGAGCGCCGCTTCTCGACGTACATGGATCTGCTGCGCGAACGCGAGGAGGTGCGGGCCTCGCTGCGCCAGGTGCGCGGTGCCGACCCCAAGGCCGCCCTTGAGGGCCGGCTGCGCGAGATTACCGAGGAATTGTCGGGCGTCCGGTCGACGATGGAAACGCTACCGAGGGGCGCGCGGCGCGCCCCGGCAGGAGGCGTCGAACAACTCGAAACGCAGTCGAAGCAGTTGACGGCCGAAGTGCAGGAACTGCGGGAGAAGCGCGCCCGGCTGGAAGGCGTCCTCGACGAACTGCGCGAGCGCGGCGACGAGGCCGCCCGGCTCGAGGAAGAGATCGCCAGCCTCCAGACGCGCACGACCCGCGCCCGGCAGTCCACGGAGATCCTCGACCTGACGTCCCGGATGCTGGAGGAAGCCCGAACGCTGAGCGTCTATCCGGCGCGGGAGCTGCTCGAACGGCGGGCCGGGGAATACCTGGGGCAGGCCACCGAGGCCGCCTACAACCGGGTCGCCCTCGACGAACGGGCGCTGCGGCCGCAGGTGTGGGTGCCGTCCGCCGGCACCTGGAAGGATGCCTCGGAACTCAGCCAGGCCACGAGCGATCAACTGTATCTCTGCCTGCGGCTCGCGCTGCTGGACGTGATCACGGCGGATCGAAAACCGCCGCTGTTCCTCGACGAGCCCTTCGCGCATCTCGATGAGAAACGGCGCGGCGCAATGGTGTCCCTGCTTGGCGCCGCCGCAAAGGATCGTCAGGTCGTCCTGTTCACCTGCTGGCCCGACTACGATAAGGTCGCCGAACGCGTGGTCGTGCTCGACCGCACAGCGGCAACGTAACTGAGAGCACGGACGCGGCTGGAGGCTAGTGGAGCGGTAGCGTCACGGTAAAGGTGCTTCCTTCTCCCACCCGGCTCGTCACTCCCACCCGTCCGCCGTGTGCTTCCACCAGCGTCTTCACGATCGCCAGCCCCAGGCCGGTGCCGCCGCTGGCCCGGGACCTCGCCGGATCGAGCCGGTAGAAGCGATCGAAGATCCGCTCGACCTCTTCGGACGGAATGCCGGGACCGGTGTCGGCCACCGACAGTCGCACCTCACCAGTCCCCGCATCGAGGCCGACCGTCACGGTTCCGCCTGCCGGTGTGTGTCGAATCGCGTTGTCCAGCAAATTGTGCACGACCTGCATCATGCGGTCGCGGTCGACAACGACGGGCGGCACTCGAAGGGCGATGCGGCTCTCAACCGTGACGCCGCGCTCGCTGGCGTACGGTGCGACCACGGCCACGGCATCGGCCGCGAGTGCACCCAGATCCGCGGGGGAGAGTTTGAGCACCAGCTTCCGGGCCTGCGCGAGCGAGAGGTCGCGCAGGTCGTCCACGAGGCGCGCGAGTAACCGGACCTGGGTGTG
>JBGPLF010000292.1:0-4250 GCA_041486265.1 bacterium | reverse complement strand
TGCATGCCGCCCTCGGCCGACGAAGGTTGCTGTGAAGGAGGAGGATGGCCCGTTGGCTTCGCTTTTGCACGGCGCGCGCGCGCCGCCCCGCCTGGTCCGACCGTTCCCCTACGCGCACGCACGACATCCTGAAAGGAGACTTGTATGGCCGAGCGCGATGTACTTGAAAAGGCGATGGGAGAGGTGAACGCTATCTTCGACAAGATGCGCGCCGCCGTCGAGGAGGAGGTCAAACGCGGTACGACGCAGCTTGGCGTTGCGGACATCGCAAAGCGAGCCGGCTTGGATCTCGATGAACGCACGCTACATGAGCTGCAAATCGATCCGATTATCCACGTCCACCCTTGGCTGCCCTGGCATCACTGGTGGCCCTGGCGCCCCCTGTGGTGCTGGTGGTGGCGTCTGCGCTTCCCATGGTACCGCTGCTGCCCATGGTGGTGGCATCGCTGCCACTGGTATCCCTGGTAGCAAACCCCCGAGCGCGCACGGGCGGCGAAACTCGCCGCCAGTGCGCGCGGTTGACATTGTTACTGATCGAGGGTTAGTGTTCCAAGAACAAATCGCCGTAATCGGCGTGGATCCCCCGGGAAGCACAACCGGAACGGTTGTGACGAGCTTCGTGAGTCAAACCCTGCCGGTGACGGACCACGCCGTCCAACAAACAATCGCGCACAATCGCTCGCTGACCGTGACCAGGGCTCTACCGCACGAGGACACGCCCGATGCCTTTACTGATGAGGAGTTGCAGTTGGGCTAATCCTCTCGATCTCCGCCTTGGCGGATGGAGTAACTAACTACTCCTGTCGAGGCGTGGCTCGTGAAGGGAGAAGTTGGGTCGGAGTCCATTTTTCCGAGGGCTGCGGGAGGACAGGGCGGGCTGGCACGCGCAGCATCGCCACCGGGGGATAGGGCCGTTTGGAGGGCGACGGTCAGAGAAGTACGTGGGACTCGCGGCGGCGAAGACCCTCATGCCAGGCAGGCGTCGTGGGAGCGTTTTGGTCCCCGCGGAGACCACAAACTGCATACAGCCGTGGCGCCGCTTCGGCGGTGGCCTGCGCGTCGGTTCAATGCTCCCATGCCTGCCTGGCTTGAGGGCTCCCGGCGCGTTGGCCCTATCGGACGGTGCGCGAAGGAGAGGGCTTACCATGAGCAGCATGGTCGACTTCTTCAACGCCCAGAAGGAAAACCTACGCCAAATGCTGCAATTCGAGCCCTTCGCCGTTCTCTTCCCGAGGGTCCATGCACTGTACGAATCCATGCTACCGTTCTGTACGAACAAGCCGCTAGGACGATTCGTGCTCTTGAGCCACAAGGCGTTCCTGACCGCCGCCAGCCTGATCGGGCAAGGTCACGCTGACGACGCGGCACCGATTGCACGACGCGCCATTGAAATGATCCGCCTGGCAACGCGGGATTGAGAGCGAGATCCTGTATCTGACCGCGACGCAAATCAAGATCCTGCAGGTGCTGGACTACTGTCTTGATGGAACCCCTGGGCGCGACGCCGATTGGCGACGACGCCTCGACGATCTGCGATCAGAAGGCGCACGGCTCATGGCCCGATACAGAGAACGCTACCCCAAAACTAACAATGACACTTCCAACCACGAGGAGGAAGGATTGCGATGAGAGGCTGCATCGTGAAGCGAGGGAAGAACTCCTGGGCGCTGGTAATCGAACTCCCGCGCGATGCCTTTCAAGTATTTGCCTATTCCGCTAAGGTTCTTGCCAGATTCTCCGAGACTCTACGGAATAAGGCCGAAGCGAGTGGCCGATGATCGCTGGGGGTTAAGGAAGAGGCCGTTAGGCAGCTGGATTTGAACCTGGTGGACCTTGATCAGAGATCTTCGAACCTGCCTCAAGAAACACCCTCTGGATTTGACCCTAGTCCGGGAGATTCTCGGAGAGGCGGCGTAGCGAACGGGCGTTCGGCTACCTAATGAGGATCACATAATATAGTGACAGTCATCGAACAGGTCGGCGTGTTTCCAGAATGCCGTGACCAGGGTGGGCCGACGGCGCATCCGCCGCAGGGCTCGTCGAGCATGATCCCTCAGGTCCCAGAAGGTCTTCGGGCACAGGTTGGGCAGCTCATGCTGCTTCCAGTGGCCCCACAGAAACTCCACCGGGTTGAGCTCGGGCGCATAGGCGGGGAGGAACTCGAGCGTGAGCCGCCCCTGCTGTTCGGTGACAAACGCCCGCACCGCGCGACTGCGATGACTTGGCAGCCCGTCCCAGATCACCAGCAGCTGGCCGGGGAGATGCCGCAGCAGATGCTCCAGAAACTGCAGCACCTGCGGAGCACGGATCGCCCCCGGAAATCGCCGGACGTAGAAGGTCCACCAGGTGATCCCCGCCAGCGCAGACAGGGTTTTCCAGGTGAAGTGATACTGCAAGACGGGGGTCTGGCCTCGTGGGGCCCAGGTGCGACACCGATGGGGGCGCTGACTCAGCCCGCTCTCGTCGACGAAGACGATGGTCTGGCCGTGGCGTGCGGCGTTTTTTTTAGCGCCGGCCAGCGCTGCCGTTTCCACCGGCGGATGGCCGCTTCGTTCCGCTCCAGGGCGCGCCCGGTCGGGCGCTGGCAACTCCATCCCAGCTCACGCAAGATGCGCCACACATGCCCAGGATGATAGGTCACCCCACACTCGCGCTCGATGAGGTCCGCCACGCGCCAAGCGGTCCACAGGCTCGTGTCATACCCCAGGGCTTCAGGCCCCCGCTCCAGGCCGCGCTTAATCCGGTCCAGATCAGCCTCGCTCACGCGCGGCTTACGACCCGCCCGCCCGGCTTGCGCCAACCCGGCCCGCCCGCCCGTGGCCACCTGCTGCGCCCAACGATTCACCGACTGCCGGTGCACGCCCACGCGGCGGGCGACTTCGGCTTCGCTCAGGCCGCGCTCCAACAGCCGCGCCGCGCGCAGGCGCCGGCGCTCCAGGGCATCAAAGTCTCGTCGCATGCCGGCGGGGTGTCCCATGCGTCGAGCATAGCAGACCGTCACGGATTTGTCACTATATTATACGAATCTCATTAGTGTCGCTTCGGCTGCTCAAGCGCTCCTGCAACCCCCTGTAGGCTTTCTGCACAAGGTCAGCCTCTCCCTGCGTTTGCCTCTGGCGAGCGTCGGGAAAGTGATGCCTTCGACGAAGGCGCGGGCGGTCTCTTCGGTAAATGGCTGACCCGTCTTACCGCTCTCTTTGACCCCTTGACTTTTCGGCCCTGTATTGTGCGATCTCCAGCACTAAATCCCACGCGTTCACGATGCCAACGATCAAGAGCAAGAGGCTGGCTAACGCTACTAGAGTGACGGCTTGGACAACGCCCCGTAGTAACCCAATACCCGCTCCAAGAATCAGGAAATGGCTGGCCAAGGGCAGGACGCGATACCATAGCCAGTCCAATACATCCAGCGGTTGCTCCCCACGGTGCTCCAACATGCGACGTAGCACGCGGACCCAGAGCCCGACGGAGATCAGGCCCCACAGCGATAACAAGATTCCCAGCACAGTGCTTGTCATAGTCGGGATCAGGAGCACTAACGCAATGACCAGCGCGGAGACGAATTGGTAGAGCGTCGGGTCCAGCCACGCTCGGAGACCTTTGGCCGACCGTTCGGTGAGACCGGCGGTCAGCGAGATAGCCACAAACATCAGGCCGGTCAACGTGGCGGCGGCCCCGCCAGTCAGTAGGTAGAAGCTTTGCCAGTCGTGAAGCGCTTGCGCAAATGAGTCAGGCATAGGCGGGGGTCCAGATGAGGCGAAGGCCAACCTTATTCAGGGAGAATCGCGGCTCCGGGTTCACTTCCACCTCGACTTCTGCCAGTTATCCTTGACCCCTGCAGGGGGGATCCACACGGGGAGCCGCATGATCAGGTGGTCGGAGAGCGCGTTCACGTAAGGCTCGTACATCCGCCGCAGCTCGGCGAGCTGCGCGTCGGCCTCTACGCCATCTCGCAGTGGGATGCTGGCCTCCGCGAGGATCTTGCGCAATCGCGCCACATCCGATGGCGGGAGACGATCGACCTCGGGCGGCCGCGGGGGAGTGTTCAGAATCTGACTGATGTCCACCATGACGTGACGGGCCATGGCAAACGTCAATGCCGCGCCCCGAGACGGCACCCCCTTGAGGCCGACCATGACCAGGGCGCACGCATCAAGCAGGGTGGTCAGGGCCGACAGCCACGACTGGTTGTCGTGCTGCGACCGAAAATAAGAGAGGTTTGGGTAAGCGATGTGTGACTCCAAGAGTTC
>JBGPLF010000291.1:0-4250 GCA_041486265.1 bacterium | reverse complement strand
TGTTGCGCACCCTGCTGCGCATTGAAGAAGGAGCGCTCCTTGAACCCGAGCATGCCAGCATACAGCACGGTGGGGAAGGACTTGATCTGCGAGTTGTACTCACGAACGACCTCGTTGTAGGTGCGCCGGGCCGAGGCGATCTCATTCTCGGTCCCGCTGAGGTCCGTCATCAGGCGCTGCACGACGTCGCTGGAGCGCAGGGTCGGATAGTTCTCGACGATGACAAGCAGCCGCGCCAGCGCGCCCTCGAGTTGATTGGCGGCCTCGACGCGTGCGTCGGACCCGCGAGGCGCGCCCGCGTATCGCGTCCGCGCCTCGGCGATGGCACCAAAGACCGCGCGCTCCTGCTGCAGGAAACCCTGGGTCGCCGCAACCAGATTCGGGATGAGATCAAACCGCCGCTGGTACTGCGTCTCGACGTTGGCCCACGCTTTCTCGACATCCTGATTCAGGGCGACAAGCCGGTTGTACGTCCCGATGATGGGCGAGACCGCAAGCAGGACGATCACGACGATCACGGCAAGTGCGATGAGACTCCCTCGCATTTGATGCGCCTCCTATCCTGCCACGTGCGTCTTTATGATATATCATCCATATCGCGCATGATCATCCAGACGCCCTCTGCCGCCAGGTCGCGGATGGCGCGTAGAGCATCGAGTATCTCGACGAACGAGCCGACCGGCTTGCCCACGAGTGAGGGTATCCCGATCGTCTGCGGAGGATGGATGGTGATCGGAATCACGGCCTGTGCCGCGGGGATCCCGGCCAGTTCAGCGGCGCGCCGCACCGCCAGTGAGAAGTCGCCGAGCTCGTCAACGAGCCCGTGCTCTAGCGCTTGGCGGCCGGTCCACACGCGACCGCGGGCGATTGCCTCCACCTCGTCTTCCCGCCTGCGGCGGCCACGGGCGACCACTCCGACGAACCGCCGGTAGATAGCCTGGAGTTCGCGGCGCAGCGCGTCGAGTTGCTCTGGAGTGAACGGCCGGAACACCGACTCCATCGTGGCGGCTTCTCCGCGCGCGATGACCTCGCGATTGAGCCCCAGCCGCTCGAGCAGCCCGCGGACCGTCACCTTGCCCGTGACCGCGCCGATCGACCCGGTGATGGTGCCGGGCTGCGCAATAATCCGGCTGGCGCCGGCAGCCACATAATAGCCGCCCGATCCCGCCACGTCGCCCATGTATACGACGACGGGTTTCTTGCGCTTGACGCGCTCCACCTCACGCCAGATCAGGTCGCTCGCGAGCGCCGAGCCGCCCCGCGAGTCCACATTGAACACGATCGCTCGCACACCGGGGTGGCGCTCGGCCGCGCGAAACGCGCGCGCGATGGTGTCCGAACCGGCGAGCCTGCCGCCGATCAACGGGAGGGACACCGGCATCTCGCGGCTCTCCCCGGGCACGATGGCGCCACGGAGTTCGACGACGCCGATGATGACCTGCCGCGCGCGCCACCGGTACGGCGACGGCAGACGCCCGCGCGCCCGGGCCCAGGGCTGCAACGACGCGGGGTGATGGGCGAGACGATCGGTGGAACCGAGGCGAGCGGGCAGTTCGTCCTCATAGCACACGCCATCCACCAGCCCCGCAGCCTTCGCATCGTCGGCGGTCAGCGGGGCGCGGTCAATCGCGACCCGCACGGCCGCAGGATCGAGACGGCGCGCGGCGGCGAGGTCGCTCGCGATCTCCTGCATCAGCGAGTCGAGGATGGACTCGATGACCTCGCGATGAGGCTCCGAGAGGCCCGAGCGCATGAATGGATCGGCCGCCGTCTTGTACTCGGCCAACCGCTCAAACTCGGGCAGCACGCCGATCCGGTCGAAGGCGGAGCGGAAAAAGGTGATCTCGGTGCGCAGTCCTATGACCATCCAGAAGCCGGCCGGGGCCATGTGGATTTCATCCGCCGCCGTAGCCAAGTAATAGGCGGGCAGGTGGGTCTCGGGGAGATACGCGACGACCCGCTTGCCGCGGCGGCGCACCTCCGCAAAGGCGGCGCGCAGGCTCTGAATCGTCGCCATCCCGGCCTGCAGGTCGCGCACCCGCAGCACGATCCCTCGAACGCCGGGCGCAGACGCGATGCGCTCCAGACGCTCGCGCAGCGCTTCCAGGCTCTCTTCGGGCCGCTGCCACGTTCCGGACAGCAGGCGCTGACGCAGCGGGCGCCGCCGCGGTGTGCGCTCGGGATACGAGCCCGCCACTTCCACCACGACGTAGTCGAGCCGCCGCCCGAACGCGCGGATGAGCCCGTTCCTGACAAACCGCCAGGCGTTGCGCAGGGCGTCAATTACCCAAATCATGTGACCGCGCTCACGTCGTGACGATCCACCACGGCCTCCTAACCATATCCCAACTCTGCGAGTTTGTCCTCATCGAACCCGAAGTAATGGGCGATCTCATGCACGACCGTGCGCCGGATCTCCTCGCGCATCTCGTCTTCGGTCTCGCACTCGTCTTCGACCGAACCCTGGAAGATCGTGATGATATCGGGCAGCCTGTACGGGGCCATTGGGCTGCGCTGAGGCAGCGGGGTACCCTGATAGAGGCCAAACAGCACGTCGTCGGGGCCGAGGTCGACGTCGGCCAGCTGCTCGTCGGTCGGCCAGTCGTCGACGACGACCTCGATGTTGTCCAGGGCACCGCGGAGGTCCGGCGGGATCCCCCTCAGCGCCTCGGCGACCAGTGCTTCGAATCGCTTCCGGCTCACGCGCACCATCTCACGATCAAGATAGCACAGAGGTTGTGGGCGGGCAGGAATCCGCTGACCCCTTGATTGACTCTCCCCCGGGGGAAGACCTCATGCTGGGAGCGAGGACCGACCAGGGAGGAACACCATGGCGACCACGCGCAAGCCTGCGGGCAAACTCGATCTCTACAAGGAACCTGCGGCAGAGTACGTGAGGCCGAAAACCCCTGCACTGGTGACGATTAAGCCCGCCCTCTACCTCAGCATCGCCGGTCGCGGCGCTCCTAGCGGCGAGGCCTTCAATACAGCGGTGGGTGCGCTCTACGGCGCGGCGTTCACAATCAAGATGGCAAGCAAGTTTAGATCTCGCGAAGGCGGTCGTCACGCTGAAGGCGAAGGGAAAGGTGGGTCCGCTGGCCGACGTCAAACTCGAGGAGATCACTGAGGGGCGCTGTGTCCAGGCGCGTGGCGCCTGAGCGGATGCGCACCATTCTGAGAAATCCAGTGCGGAAGGCCGCGTAGGCAGACGGGGGCTTCAGGGGCGAGCGATCGTGCCGATCACCTGGCAATCTGTGACCGTGACCGCGACACAGCACACGCAGTTGCTCGACATCACCGACGACGTCGCGCGCGCGTGCAGGTCCGAGAGTGTGGGCGAGGGGCTGGCGCTCGTCTACTGCCCCCACACGACAGCCGGCGTCCTGATCCAGGAGGCCGAACCGGGGCTGCTCCACGATCTCGAGGCCTGGCTGGCCCGGGCGATTCCGAATGACGGTAGGTATCGCCACGATCGCATCGACGACAACGCTGTCAGCCATCTGCGGGCGGTCCTCGCCGGAGCCAGCGTGATCGTGCCGATCCGCAACGGGCGTCTGGCCCTGGGGACCTGGCAGCGAGTCTTGCTCGCAGAACTCGATGGCCCGCGGCGGCGAGAGGTCCACGTCGGGATCGTGGTCTGATTCTGGCACATGATGGCGCCGACCACAGCGTGAGTCCGTCCAGGAGGGCACCCGCGCCGGTCACTTTAGAGGAAGATTGCCAGAAACTCGGTCCAGACCGAGTTGGAAACCGGCCCGCCACGCTCATCCCACACTCCTAGCACGATCGCAGAACCATCCGTGTCACACAGAGAGACCACTACGCGCGAGTGCGCGACGCGGATATGAGCCAACTTGATGCGGCGGCCAGCGCGTCTTGCAGTGGTCGTCCGTAGGCGGCCGCTCGTTCTGCAGTGTCATGGACGGTGGCTTGCCACCCGTAGCGTGCGAGCCACACCATTGGGTCTTCTGCAAGCCCTGACTGCCAGAGGTTTGAGAAGTCAGTCTCCGTGAAATGAATGCGGGCACGCATTGCGGTAAGTCGGCTTTCGCTGACATGTTGTAAAGCGAGGTGACTGCCGTCCGCGGACAGGTCACTGAGACGTAGCATGAGCCCGTCGGCGGCATCTTGGGTCAAGTAGATCAGCAGGCCCTCCGCGAGCCACGCAGTCTGCTCGTCGCGCTGGAACCCGGCACGCCTCAGAGCCGTCGGCCAATCTTCCCGGAGGTCAGCGGCAACGGAGATACGCT
>JBGPLF010000290.1:0-4253 GCA_041486265.1 bacterium | reverse complement strand
TGATCAGTGGAGGAGGGACGAAGCCAGATGGGGCCGGTCGCTTCACCGAAGCGGCCGCAGCGAAAGGGACGCTGGGGCGCCTGCGGGGTGTCGACGTTCTGCCGCTGCTCGTGAGGCGCCGTCAATAGTGTCACGCGCCAACGGGGGAACTCCCGCCCTAAGGGAGCACTAGGCTGACACGCCAGACCCCTCAATGGTAGGTATTTGACGCCATGCAACCCGAGACCAGATACGCTAGAAGCGGCGAAGTCAACATCGCCTACCAGGTGGTCGGGAGCGGTGCCCTCGACTTGGTGTTCGTGATGGGCTGGGTATCCCACCTTGATTATTTCTGGGAGGAGCCGTCGTTTGCCCGATTCCTGCACCGCCTGGCCGCCTTTTCTCGCTTGATCCTCTTCGACAAACGGGGCACCGGTCTATCAGATCGGGTTCCAGACTCCGAGCTGCCGACGCTTGAACAGCGCATGGACGACGTGCGCGCCGTCATGGACGCCGTGGGCTCCGAGCGCGCCGCGCTCCTCGGCGTGTCTGAAGGCGGCCCGATGTGTGCCCTGTTCGCCGCCACCTATCCAGAGCGGACCTCGGCGCTGATCATGTACGGATCGTATGCAACGCGGACCTGGGCCGACGATCATCCGTGGGCCCCGACGCCGGAGCAGCATGAGCAGTTCCTCGATGAGATCCGGCGGGGGTGGGGTGGTCCTGTTGGCCTCGATATCCGCGCGCCCAGCGTCGCCCGCGACGAGCGCGTCCGCCGCTGGTGGGCGACGTACCTTACCCGGAGCGCCAGCCCGGGGGCCGTGTTGGCGCTGACGCGCATGAATGCGCAGATTGACGTCAGGCACTTCTTGCCGGCGATCCGTGTCCCGACCCTTGTCATTCATCGGCAGGGCGATCTGGCGTTAGATGTTCGGGGAAGCCGGTACATAGCCGAGCGGATCCCGGGGGCGGCATTTGTGGAGTTGCCCGGCGACGATCACCTTCCGTGGGTGGGCGATCAGGACGCGATCCTGGATGAGATAGAGGAGTTCCTCACGGGGGTTCGCCGGGGACCGGAGCCCGACCGGGTCCTGTCCACTGTCCTCTTTACGGATATCGTCGGCTCCACAGAGCGGGCGACGGCCATCGGCGATCGCCGGTGGCGTGACCTTCTGAACAGTTACCACGCGCTGGTACGCCGCGAGTTGAGTCGCTTTCGCGGACGAGAGATCGCCACGGCCGGCGACGGCTTCTTCGCAACGTTTGACGGCCCGGCCCGGGCGATACGGTGCGCCTGCGCGGTCAACGACGCGGTCCGGCAGCTAGGGATCGAGATTCGGGCGGGACTGCACACCGGGGAAATCGAGGTCATGGGCGACAACGTGGGCGGCATCGCCGTGCACATTGGCGCCCGCGTGGCCTCGGAGGCCGGCGCCGGCGAGGTACTGGTGTCGAATACCGTCAAAGATCTCGTGGCCGGATCGGGCATCCGATTCGAAGACCGGGGCAGTCACACGCTCAAAGGCGTTCCAGGAGAGTGGCGCCTTTTTGCGGCCAGTTCCCACGAGCCCATGCGTCCCGGATCGTGAAGACCGCAGCGTGAAACCCGAGCCGCGCAGTCCTGACTCCTGGCTCATTTGGCTGTGCGCCGCTCGATTTCTCATGACCCTGATCTTCATGACGTACGCGGCCTCCCTGACGGTGCTGCGGTCCGCCTGGGGTATGTCCGCCACCGCCGCCGGGTCGGTGTCGACCGGGTTCCAGATCGGCTACGCCCTCTCGCTCTTTGGATTCTCCTGGCTGTCTGATCGGGTCGGCGCCAGGCGCATCTTCCTGATCTCGGCGACGTTCAGCGGGACGGCCTCGATTGCGTTCGCCCTGCTCGCCCGATCGTACCTCTCCGGTCTGGCGCTCTACACGCTGGTGGCGGCCTCACAAGGCGGCACGTATTCAACGGCCATCATGCTCATCTCCGATCGGTACCGCTCGGAACGCCGTGGCGCCGCCATGGGCTGGCTGATCGCCAGCTCTTCACTCAGCCACGCGGCGTCCCTCCTGATCACGGGAATCGTGCTCCCCCGCGGCGGGTACCCGCTGGCATTCCTGGTGACGGCCGTGGGCACGGTGCTGGGCACGGGCGTCGCGTGGTTTGCGATGCGCGCCGTCCCAAACGTCGTCCATCCTCGCCATGAGGGGCTGCAGGTCCGGACGGAGGTCCTCCGCAATCCCCAGGCTGTGCGCCTGACCCTCGGCTACACGGCCCACTCGTGGGAACTCCTGGGGATGTGGGCGTGGACCCCAGCGTTTCTAGCCGCCAGTTTCGCGGCGTCAGGATCGCTCGCCCTCCGGGCGGTGCAACTCGGCGCTTATCTGTCCGCCTCGTTTCATCTGATGGGCCTGCTGGCCTCCTCAACGATGGGCCGCCTCTCCGACCTGCTCGGACGACGGCGGGTACTGCTGGCGCTGGCGGCGATAAGCACCGCCTGCTCGTTTGTCATCGGCTGGCTGATCGCTTCGCCCGTGCCTGTGGTCGCGTCGATCGGCGCGGTCTTCGGCTTCACGGCGCTGGGCGATTCACCGGTGCTCTCCGTTGCTCTCACCGAAGCGGTCCGACCCGCGTATCTGGGTGCGGCTCTGGCGGTGCGATCGCTGCTCGGCTTCGGCGCCGGCGCGGTGGCGCCGCTCGTCTTCGGGGCGATCCTGGATGCGACGAATCCTGCGAGCGGGGCCCCGAGCGTCTGGGGATGGGCATATGTCGCACTCGGCGTCGGCGGGCTGCTCGCGGTGGTCTGCGCCTACGGCCTGCGGACTGCCTCAGAAGCGGGGAAGGCCGCCACCCCAGACGTGACCTCGCGGTGGGGTGAGAGCTAAGGGAGGTCCACCATGCACGAGTACACGAAGACCGCCGCCTACTATGACGCGATCTACGCCGCCGCCGGCAAGGACTACGCCCGGGAGGCCGGACGGGTGCACGAGCTCATCGAGACGCACAGGAAGACGCCCGGGAAGACACTGCTCGATGTGGCGTGCGGGACCGGCGGCCACATCGGCTATCTACGGCAGTACTACGCCGTCGAGGGGTTGGATCTCGACCTCGACATGCTGGCCATCGCGCGGCAGAAGCATCCCGACCTCGTCCTTTATCAGGCGGACATGACGGGGTTTGATCTGGGCCGCCGGTTCGACGCGATCGTCTGCCTGTTTGGCGCGATCGCGTACACGGTGACGCCGGAGGCGCTCCAGCAGGCCATCCGGACCATGACCAGGCATCTGCATCTCGGCGGCGTCATGGTCATCGAGCCGTTCGTCAAGCCTGAGGACTGGTGCGAGCCCCACATCGGCGCCGCCTTCGTCGATCAGCCGGGCCTCAAGATCGCGCGGATGAACACCAGTCGGCGGGAAGGCCACGTCGCGATCCTCGACTTCCAATTCCTGGTCGGCCGGCCTGGCAGCATCGAGTACTTCACCGAGCGCCACGCCCTGGCGCTCTTTACGCACGAGGAGTACCTGAGAGCCTTTCGCGCCGCCGGCCTCGAGGCTCTTTATGATCCCGAAGGCCTGATCGGCCGGGGCCTGTATATGGGTTTCGAGCCGACGAGTGGAGTTCCGGAGGGAGCGCGTTCCCTTGTAGGGTGATATACTTGCCACTATCATCGCACCAGCAAGAATCGCGAGCCGGAGGAGGGAGTTCAATGACGTGGACGTCTCGAAGGTGGGTCGTCTTCGCCGCCGCCGTGGTCACGCTCTCGTTGATGGTGAGCCTGCAGCCGCAGGCCCTCGGCGCAGCCCGCACCGATGTCCTGATCATCGCCAAGGACATTTCGGATATCCGGACTCCCGACCCCGGGAAATCCTACGATGTCGGCGGCGTCTTCCTGCAGTTTCCAGTGTACAGCCGGCTCGTCCAACAGCGCGCCCCAAACTTCTGGAAGATTGAGCCCGACCTGGCCGAATCCTGGAGCGTCAGCCCGGATGCGACCGTGTATACGTTCACGCTCCGCAAGGACGCCTTCTTCACCTCGGGGAACCCGGTCACGTCTGAGGATGTACGCTTCTCGCTGCTGCGGGCAAAGAACATCAAGGGCTATGGCGCTTTCCTCGCCGACTCGATCAAGTCGGTAGAAACGGTCGATGACAAGACGGTCAGGGTGGCGCTGAGCGGTCCGGACGCGACATTCCTCGCCGCGCTCGCTGCGGGTCTCTTCTCGATCGTGGATGCCAAGACCGTCCGCGCTCAGGGTGGCGTCGAACTCGTCGGCGCCGACTCACTGGAC
>JBGPLF010000289.1:0-4255 GCA_041486265.1 bacterium | reverse complement strand
GCGAGGAACAGGCAGATCAGGGTGGAGGTGACGCAGACGACGATGCTGTTGAGCAGATAACGGCCGAAGGGGTTTTGGGTGAAGACCTGGATGTAGTTGATGATGGTCGGCTTCTGCGGGAAGTACGTCACCGGAAACTGGTACAATTCGCGCTCGGTCTTGAACGACGTGAACAGCGTCCAGGCATAGGGTGCAAGTGAGTACATGACCACGAGGACGACCAGCGCCCAGAAGCCTGCCTGCCCGAGCCGGCTGCGCCCTGCCATTGCTCAATCCTTCGGCGCCAGCACCCGATAGTAGGTGCCGGCAAAGCCCAGTGCGACGATCAGCAGGATGACCGAGAGCGCGGCGCCATACCCGAAGTCGAGGAACTGGAATGTGTTCTTGTAGATGAAGAGCGCGAACGTCTCGGTGGCGCTGCCCGGCCCGCCGCCGGTCATGGCAAAGGGCAGGTCGAGGGCCACGAGCGCGCCTATCGTCCGCAGGACCAGCGAGACCATGATGGCATTCTGCAGCATCGGCAAAGTGACCGCGAAGAACGACTGGACGGGCGTCGCGCCATCCAGGCCGGCCGCCTCGTACATCTCGTCGGGGATCCCCTGCAGCCCCGCCAGCAGGATCAGCGTCATGTACGAACCCGCGCTCCACGTCGCCGCCACGATCATGGCGAAGAACGCCAGGATCGGCGCTCCGAGCCAGATGATCTGCTGGGTGATCAACCCGATTCTCTGCAGCAGATCGTTAATCACGCCCGCCTGGTCGTTGAAGAGCCAGCGCCACATCTGGCCGACCAGGACCGGGGCCATCGTCCACGGGAGTAGGGCCGCGGTGCGCACAAATCCCTTGCCGCGCACCATCCGGTTGATGATCAGCGCGATCGCGAGCCCGAAGACGAACTGTGATGTCACGGAGACAGCCACATAGGCTAGCGTGACCCGGAAGGCGTGCCAGGCGTCGGGATCATGTATGGCGCGCGCGAAATTGTGAAACCAGATGAAGGGGAAGCCCCTCAGCGGTTGATCCAACCGCAATTCGTGCAGGCTGGTCCAGACGGCGTTGAGGATCGGGTAGAGTGCAAAGACCGCCAGGAAGAGAAAACAGGGCAGGAGCAGGACCGCTGCCAGTTCGGATTCGGTGAGCTGGCCGGACACCCACCGGCGCACCGTTCGCGATCCTGCCCCCGCTGGGACGACCGTTGGCGCAGCCATGCGCCGCGTGCGCCGCGGTTCTCGCTACTGGCTCAGCATGGCGCGGATGTCCCGCGCCATCCGGGTGATCGCTTCCTCGGCCGAGATCTGATTGGTCAGCGCTGCCTGGAGATTGGTCTGCACAATGCTCGACAGCCTTGGATAGTCCGAAATCTGCGGCCGGGGGCGGGCACTCAGGGCGACCCTAAGCATGTCGGGGTAGTGCGGCGCGCGCTGCTTGACGACCGGATCCTCAAAGGTCCCTTTGCGCGTGGGCACCGTACTCAACTGAATCGCCATGGACTTCTCCGCCACCGCGCCGGTCATGAATTCGATGAACCGGTAGGCCGCCTCTTTGTTGCGGGAGAAGCTGCTGACGGCAAGCTGCCAGCCGCCAAGAGTGGATGCGCTGCCCGCGGACCCTCGCGGCAGAGGGGCGATGCCCACTTTGCCGGCGACCTTGGACCCCTCGCTCTGGAACAAGGCCCAGGCATACGTCCAGTTGCGCAGGAAGACATAGCGACCGTCCTGGAACGCGGCTCGCGTGTTGTCCGTGTCCAGGGTCGCGACGCCGGGTGGGGTGACCTTGGACTTGCGGATCAGGTCGAGCATGAAGTTGAGCGCCTCGAGCCCCTTGCCGTTGTCGAGAATCAACTTGCCGTTGCCGTCGAGGATGTCACCGCCGTTGCTCCACAGCACCTCATAGAAGAAGTCGGCCAGCGCTTCGATCCGTGCACCCTGGAAGAGGAACCCAGCGATCTGCGGGTTGTTCTCGGCTTGAACGATCCGCTGCGCCGTGGCGAGCATCTCGTCCCACGTGGTGGGGACTTTGGCGTTGTACTTGTCCAGCAGATCCTTCCGATAATAGAGGAGACCCGCGTCGGTGTACCAGGGGATTCCGTAGATCTTGCCGCCGATCGCGTTGGCCCGAACTGCGCCCGGCAGGAACTCGTCGCGCTTCTCCTTTGAGAACCACTGATCGAGCGGTGCGAGCCAGCCCGCCGCCACCATTGGCGCTGGCCAGATGACATCGATGGAGATGACGTCGACCGACGGATCCTTGGCCGCGAAGAGGGTGACGTAGCGGTTGTATTGCTCGCCTGAAGTACCGCGCTGGATCTGGATGTTGACCTTGACGTTCGGGTTCTGCTTCTCGAACTGCTGCGCCAGCGCCCGGTAGACATCTGAAACGCTTGGCCCGCCCGTCGCCAGCGTCGACCAGGTGATGGTCACGGGTCCCTGCGCGTATGTCGGGAGCGCCACCGCCACCACAGCGAGCATCACTACTGCCGCCAGCATCCGCGTTCCCATCAGAATCTCCTCCTCCGTCTTGCCCGGCCACCGTGCAACCGGGCCTCCCAACTACTTCAGGTGCATCACCACCATCTTAAGCTCGGTCATCTCCTGCACGGCGTACTTCGGGCCCTCTTTGCCAAAGCCGCTTTCTTTCAGGCCGCCGTAGGGCATGAGATCGGCCCGCCATTGCGGGCCCCAGTTGATGTGGATGTTGCCGGACTCGACTTCCCGGGCAAAGCGCATCGCCCAGTCCAGGTTCTTCGTGAAGATCCCGGCGGCCAGCCCGTAGTTGGAGTCGTTGGCGAGGGTGATGGCCTCGTCGATGGAATTGACGCGCGTGAGGGCCACGGCCGGGCCGAACAACTCGTCGCACGAGATACGCATCTGCGGCTTGACGTCGGCCACCACGGTGGGGGCGTAGATCGCGCCGTGACGTTCTCCGCCCACGACCACCCTGGCCCCGCCGCTGACGGCCTCGCGCACCCACTCTTCGACGCGGCGAGCGTCCGCCTCGCGGACCATCGGTCCCATCTTCGTGCGGTCATCGAGGGGGTTGCCGGTGGTGATCGCCGCCACCTTCGGCTTGAGCGCGTCCATGAAGTCGCCGTAAATCGGGGCGAGGGGGATGATCCGCTGGGCGCTGATGCAGACCTGGCCGGCGTTGGCGTATCCCGTGCTCGCGACGGCAGCCGCGGCCACGTCGACGTCGGCGTCGGGCATGATGATCACCGGCGAGTTGCTGCCCAGTTCCATCGTGACCTTCTTGAGGCCGGCCACCTGGCAGATGCGTTCGCCGACGTCGCGGCTGCCGGTGAACGTGATCTTCCGGACCCTGGGGTCGGCGCACAGCGGCTCGCCGATCTCCCGGCCGCCGCCGGTCAGGCACTGGATGGCGTCAGCCGGCACCCCGGCATCGAGCAATACCTCCACAAGTTTGAGGGCGGAGAGCGGGGTATCAGTAGCCGGTTTCACGATGACGCTGTTGCCTGCAGCGAGGGCCGGGCCCACCTTGTGCATCACGAGATTCAGTGGGAAGTTGAACGGGCTGATGGCGACGACCACGCCGCAGGGGACACGGAGCGTGAAGCCAAACTGCTTGGTGACACCCGGCGCGCCGTCGAGCGGCACGACTTCGCCCGAGAGGCGCTTCGCCTCTTCGGCCGAGAGGGTGAGGGTCTCAATCGCGCGCGCGACCTCGACCTGTGCCTCTTTGAGGATTTTGCCTTCTTCGAGGGTGATGGTCCGGGCAAAGTCGTCGGCGCGCTGCGTGAGCAGGCCGGCCGCTTTCAACAGGATGCGATGGCGTTCGTATCCCGGCATCCGGCGCATGGTTTGAGCGCCGCGCACCGCCGACGCGAGGGCGCGTTCGATGTCCTCGACGTCGGCCAGCGGAATGGTGTCGATGACTGAGCCGTCAAATGGATTGGTCACGGGAACCGTTCGAGGTTTGTCGATCCACTGCCCTGCGACGAACATCTTCATGGAGGGTCCTCCGGTCGTATCAGGCACTCCGGTAGAGTTTCGTCAGCACGAACTCCCGGTGCCCGAGAATCTCTGCCGCGGTCAGCCGGCCGCGGACGGTACGCTCAAAGGTTTCGAGGACTCGTGCCGCCGCTTCCTCCAGGCTTATCTCTCCGGCCAGCAGCCGCGTCAGGTCCACGTCGATGTGCTCGCCCATCGTGCCGACGGTCTTCGGGTTCGGGGAGATCTTGATCACGGGAACGATGGGGTTTCCAATGACGTTCCCCTGGCCGGTGGTGAAGAAGTGCAGG
>JBGPLF010000288.1:0-4317 GCA_041486265.1 bacterium | reverse complement strand
GCTGTTGCGCTTTTGTTTGGGACGGGTTTGACTCCTGTTATTTACGCTACTCGTTGTGTGTAGCGATGGGTAAACCCAAACAGTGATGCCGCCGGTAACGGGGTTATGCCGGTCGCCCGGCTGCACGTCCTAGGACGGGGAAAAACGGAGTTCGCTAACCTGTTAGCCCGAGCGGAAAAGTCCCGGGATGGGATCGGGTCCGGTTCACCACATCGAGCTCGATTCACCCAGGCATCTGACGTTGGGAACACGAGCCTTGGCCCACACACGGGAGCAGGCGGGGACTCACTTCAACCCGAAAGGATCGATGCGTTCATGCAGCTGCTCCGCGATCCAGACGTCCGTATCTACGCTCCTGCGCCGCCGCCGCACCGTGGCGCAGGGCGTCAAGACCCGTCCGATGTGGCTGGACACGGGCGGCCCCGACTGAAGTCGCCCGGCCCGCTTCAAGAGCGACTGCGATGCGGCGGCGCCTCGATCGATCGCCCGATGCGCCGCCTCAATTGCTCCAATTCGCCAACCGCCATCGCTGCCATCAGCCTCGCGAGATGGTCCGGCAGGTCGACGTCGAAGGCCAAGCCAGACCGGCACACTTCTGTGACGGGGACACACGTCCGGGCCAGCACGCGGTGGTGCCGGGCGCGGCTCGCAGGCCCGAAGGCCGGTTCGAAGGCGCACCCTTCAGGCGCGATGAGCGCGTTCGTTCCTGCCCCATCCTGCGCCGGAGCGATCACGGCCATCCGCCCGCCCTGGGACGCCCCGACCAAGGCGATCACATCCTCGGGGGTGAGCCACGGCAGATCTGCGGCGAGCAGCATGCATGCGGGGAGGCCCTGACGCCGTACCTCAGCCATCGCGCGGGAGAGCGCGGCGTTGAGCCCGCCGCCCATATCGGCGATGAGCCCGGCCCCGTAGCGGCGGGCGATGGACGCGGACTGTGCGTCCCCTCCAACGACGGACAGGCTCCGCATCGAGGCCCCCGCCGCTGCTCGCAGCACCCGCTCGAGCATCCAGCCAACGAACTGGACCCGGCTCGGCGCGTCCAACACCGCGGACAGGCGGCTCTTGGCCAAGCCGGACGCCTTGACAGGGACCAGGACGTGCAAGGTTACCGGCGGCCTTCGGAGGGCGTGCCCCGCAGGGCATGGCGGTGGAAGGGCTCGACGATCGCGAGCGCCACGCCCGCATTGATGAGCGCCTTCAAGGCATTGAACGGGATGATCGCCGGGAGCAGCATCCCGGCCACCCGTATGGGGTCCATCCCGAACTCCAGGTGAAGGATGATGAAGTTCGTGGGGATCATGACGAGCACGCGAACCGTCGCGCCGAGCACCGCCGCCTCGAACAGTCGTCGCGGGAACGGACCAGCCCGGCGCTGATACGCCCACGCCGCTGCCACCACGAAGGTGCTGGCGGCGATGAAGTCAGCCAGCGGGCCGAACGGACTCCCCGCACGGAACAGCAGGAACAGCACGTCCTTGATGAGGACGATCGTCGCACCGGCGGCCGGCCCGTACGTGATGCCGCCGAGAAGCGCCACGGCGTCGCTGGGATCGTACTTGAGAAAGGGCGCGTGCGGAAGAATCGGCAACTCGACCGTGGCCATGAGCACGAAGGCCACCGCCGCCAGCATCCCCGTCGCGATGGTCCGGCGGATAGTCACGACGTGATCCCGCCCATCCTGAGGATGTCTGAGGCGAGCCCTCGCTTCTCGGCTATATCCGTCATGATGGTGTGACGGATCTCGACCTCCATCCCCAGGCCCCGGACGTCTGCGGCCAGGGCCGCGTCCATCTCGTCGATCACGAACACATCCAGGACATCACGAAAGAGGGACGCGACGCCGGCCGCGTCCGCGCGGTGCCCCAGACTCCGCATCATGACCGCCGCGGGACCCTTGAGGGCCAGGCCGCCCACGAGCGGGCTGACGCCGATCTTCGGCGCGGGACTGCGACGGATCGCCTCGCGCATGCCGGGGACGGCCAGGATCGGACCGATGCTCACCATCGGGTTGGAAGGTGCCACGACGATGAGCTCGGCGGTCTCAATGAAGGACGTCAGGACGGGCGGCACCGCGGCGCGTTCGGCGCCGGCAAATCGCACGCCGGTGACCACGTCCCGCGCGCCTCGGGCAACGAAGTACTCCTGGAACTCGAGTTCGCCCCCGGGAGTCTGGACGATCGTCCGCACCGGATCATCGCTCATAGGCAGCAACCGGGCCCGCACGCTGAGCGCCCGGCAGAGCTGTTCGGTGGCCTCCGTGAGCGTGAGTCCCGAACGGAGCCACGTGGTGCGAAGCAGAGAGGTGGCGAGATCCCGATCACCCATCCGAAACCACGCAGGATGGCCGTACCGGGCCAGCATCTCCAGCGCGTGATCCGTGTCGCCAGCGAGCCCCCATCCTCGCTCGCGATCGACGATCCCCGCGAGCGTGTACATGACGATGTCAAGGTCTGGACACACCCGCAGCCCACACCACTCCAGGTCATCCCCGGTGTTCCCAATGATCGCCAGGCGCTCGGTGAGCGACGCCAGCCCTTCAGCAAGCTTGGCTCCCCCAACGCCGCCGGACAACAGCAGGATCACAGGACGCGCGTCACCGCCTCGACCGCTTTGCGCGGCGGGCGAGGCGGGGTGTGGCCAGGGACGCCGATCGTAATGAGCGCCTGCGGCTCCCACGCCCGGGGCAGACCCAGGATGCGACGCACGAGGCCCTGACAGAATAGGGGCGCACAGCACCAGCATGCCCCGAGGCCGAGCCCGTCTGCCGCGAGCAGCAGGTTCTGGATGGCCGCCGCGACACTCTGCGTGGCCATGGCATGCTCCGCGCGCCTCTGGGCCCGGTCGGGATAGTGATCCATGTTCTCCATGGTGAGGCACGGAAGGACGAGGAGCGGAGCTGATACAAACCGCTGCCCAGAGAATCGCAGTTCGGCCTGGATGACCTTCGCGTCGAGCCCGGCGGCCCGCATGTCCCGCTCCCACCGTTTCGCCATCGCGGCCGTCAGGCGTTGGCGGAGACGGAGGGTGGTGAGGAGGACGAACCGCCAGGGCTGCGCGTTGTGACCGGAGGGGGCCAGAACGGCGGCATTGAGCAGGGCCCGTATTGTTTCCTCGGGGATAGGATCCGGGGTATAAAACCGGATAGTGCGACGGCCTTCCAGAACACTCCAGAAATCCACTGGGGGCAAGCCGGACGGACGAACGGTCGAAGGCATACCAAAAGCCTACTCCCTACGCCGAGCCGATTCCACCCCGCTCTGGGACCTTTTGGTCGTCTGGAGTTGGCTCGGTTGCGTGGACATCCTGATGCCTGGGGCAGCACGCCCCAGAGGAGGAGTCCACGATGCCCGCACCCGCCCACCCTCTCCCCTGGAGTGTCGCCAAGAAGCTGTCCGCCTGGCGCGGGAGTCCGGGAAACCCGGCGCTCAGATCGCCCAGGACCTGGGGATCTCGTACGAGTCGTTGCGCCACTGGGTCAAGCAGGCTGATCTGGACGCCGGCCATCGCACCGACGGGCTGACGACGGCCGAGCGCGAGGAACTGCGGCGCGAGAACCGCGTCCTGCGCGAAGAGCGGGAGATCCTCCGAAAAGCCGCGGCCTTCTTCGCTCGGGAGACCGGCCCGAAGCGCCTGCTGTCTTCGGGTTCGTGAGGCGGGAGAAGGCCGTTCATGCCGTCGCCACGCTGTGCCGGGTGCTGGGCGTCTCCTCCAGCGGCTATTACGCGTGGCGCACCCGGCCCCCCTCCGCGCGGGGCGAGGCGGATCGCGGATTACTGACCCGCATCCGCGCCATCCACGCGCAGAGCCGTGGAACGTACGGCGCCCCACGGATCCATGCCGAACTCCGCGAGGCGGGCGTGCGGTGTGGCCGCAAGCGGATAGCCCGGCTGATGCGCCACGCTAGCCGGCAGGGCGCGCACCGCCGCCGCCGCCGGCGGACCACGTTCCGCGATAGGGCGACGGCCCCAGCCCCGGATCTGGTCGCGCGAGCGTTTGCCACCGATCGCCCCAATCGCCTGTGGCTCGCGGACATCACCTACGTGCGGACCTGGAGCGGGTGGCTCTATCTGGCGGTCGTGCTGGAGACGTTCAGCCGGCGTGTGGTGGGCTGGTCCATGGCCGACACCTTGGAGAGCACGCTCGTCGTGGACGCCCTCAACATGGCCCTGTGGAATCGTCGCCCCACGCCGGGGCTCATTCACCACTCCGATCGCGGCGGCCAGTACACCAGCCTCGCTTTCGGCCGGCGCTGCCGGGACGCGGGAATCTTGCCGTCCATGGGCCGAGTCGGCAATGCCTACGATAACGCGATGG
>JBGPLF010000287.1:0-4329 GCA_041486265.1 bacterium | reverse complement strand
TGCTGGTCGAGCAGAACGTCTCGAAAGCCCTCGCGATCGCCGACCGGGCATACGTCCTCGAAAACGGCCGAGTCGTGCTGGAGGGCACCGGGGCGGAGCTGCTGGCGCGGCCCGACATCAAGCGGGCATACCTAGGCATCTGAGAAGCGAACGAGAACACCGCGCACCGCGGAAGAAGCACCGGCTAGACCACGGGCGGGCGCAGCAACCCTTCGCGTGTCGTCCGTGCCAGCAGCCGCAGCGCCGGCATCGGCAGGCCTTCGATCTGCATCAAGATCTCTGCCGCCTGGAGGATCGTGCGCTGCAGGTCGCCCTCCTCGGACTCGGTCGCGGTCACCAGGCGCATCCACTCCGAGCCCCCGGCCCAGGCTTCCACGGCTTCGGCGCGACGCTCGGCCGGCGAGGGGATGACACGGCGGCGGACGCGGTGCCACTCGGCTTTGAACTCTTCTGCGACCGGGTCAGGCTCGAGTCCCATCTCCCGTTCCAGGCGTGTCACCTCTTCGACCACGTGTGAGATCGCGCCCAGGCGCGCGTGGGTGCCGCCCGCGCGTGGCGACCGCTCGGTGCCCAGCGCGGCCGCCGCCGCGGCCAGCCGCGGTCCGGTCGCGGGAATCTGCTGCCGCCGCACCAGCTCGGACAAGATCACCAGGCGGGGATGCCGCAGCCGCATAGCCCACCGACCCTCTGGCGTCAGGCGCGCGTTGCCGTCCAGATAGCCCAGAGCCTGCAAGACCGCGGCGTGCAGCAGGAACGCTCCCGTCACCCCGTCTCGGGCCCGGGAGGCCGCGCGGGCGATCTCACCCTCGGGCAGGCGCCGCGGCAGCCGCATCCGACCGCCCAGGGAACCCTGATACGCTGCGAACGAGCGCTGCAGTTCGGCGAGCGCCGTATCCAGGCTCCGGCGGGCCAGCAGGTTCAGGACCTGCGTGTACGAGGGCGTGAACGCCGAGTGCACCGGTTCGGCCTCGGCTTCGGCCATCGACAGCCCCATGTGCGCTTCGCTCCGGTCGGAGGCGGGCACGACGACGATCCCGATCCGGTCACGGCCCCGTCGGCCCGCCCGCCCGGCCATTTGCTGGAATTCGGTGGCCGAGAGCGATACCGGTCCCCGGGCGCTGTTTCGGACCAGCGTGCTGAGCACGACCGTGCGCGTTGGTACGTCGAGCCCGCTGGCCAGCGTCGTCGTCGCGGCGACGGCCCGCACGAGCCCGCGGGCCAGAAGATCCTCTACCGCCAGCCGCCAACCCATCAGGTGGCCGGCGTGGTGCGGCGCGATCCCCGACTGTATGAGGGTATGCCGGAACGCGTGCCCCATCAGCGTCGGATACTCCGACTCCCAGCGACCGAGCGCCCGCGCGCGCTCCTCGGCGCCTGGGGCCCGCAGCGGCGACAGTTCGCGCGCCGCGACGTCACACTCGCGCCGCGACGGAAAGAACAGGATCGCGGGCAGCAGGTGGCCGGCCTCGAGCTGGCGCAACAACTCGGTCAGCCATCCCCGCCGCCGCTCCTCGGGTCGCAGCCGCCCGGCAATCGCCGGGGGCAGCAGGCGGCCGCGTGCGTCGGCCAGCAGAATCCTGAGCGGGACCGGCCGCTCGTCCTCGCGTACCACTTGTGGAGGCCGGCCCCGAATCTCAGCCAGCCAGCCGGCCAGCTCGTCGGCATTGGGGATCGACGCTGAGAGCAGCAGGAGCCGCGCGCCCGGCGGCGCCAGCAGAAGCACTTCTTCCCATGCGGTGCCGCGCTCCACGTCCCCCAGGTAGTGCGCTTCGTCAAGGACGATCAACGCCAGACTTCCCGCGCCGCCGTCCACCCCGCCGTAGAGGATGTTGCGCAAGATCTCCGTCGTCCCGACAGTCACCGGCGCGCGGGGGTTGATGCGCCGCTCCCCGGTGAGCAGCCCGATCGTCTCCTCACCGAACAGGCCCTGGAACTGCCGGAACTTCTGGTTCGAGAGCGCTTTTAGCGGGGTCGTGTACCAGGTCTGACGTCCCACGGCCAGCGACGCGCGAATGGCTTCCTGGGCGATCCAGGTCTTGCCGCTGCCTGTCGGTGCCGACACGAGCACATCGTGTGATCCCAACGCTGCGAGGGCCTCCCGCTGGAAGCGAGCGGGGACAAACGGCCCGGCCGGGACCTCGCCGACCTCGATGAGGATCGGGCTCAGACCGGGGTTGAGCTGGAGAGCCTTCCCGGGCGCGGGATGGACGGGAACATTCACGCGGCTAGTATACCGTACCGTCAATCCTGCCGCGGCCTGGAAGATTACACGGGAAATCAGGTCGCGACCTGATGCAGGGCCCCAGCCCCCGCGCTATCGTGAAGAGGACCAAGGGCCCCGAGTACTGCGGGTCTCACGGTGGGTAGAGACTGAGGCAACCCCTGGCGAGGGCAGGAGCAGGCCGCGACAAAGAAGCGGGCCAAAGCCTCCTCAGTTAGTCACCAGGCGGGTCCACCCAGTCACCCGCGCGGAGTACCGTGAGCAACCAGAGCCTACTCGGGGCCTTCATTTTTCCGCGGGTGTTGGCCGCGTACGCCTCGTGATTATCTGCAGGACGTCGCACCATCCGACGCCGAATCCCCGGCTCAGCATGCGTACCCGCGCAACACAGGCGCTCAACACCCTGCGCATCCCATACGAACTCCTTGAATTCGAAGCCGAGACCCACACGGCGGCCGAGGCCGCCGACCGGTTGGGGATCCCATCCGAGCAACTCTTCAAGACCCTGGTCGTTCGATCCAATGAGGGCGCGATTCTGCTCGCGTGCGTCCCGGCCACGAACGAGTTGAACCTGCGCGCGCTGGCCCGGCACGCAGGGGTCAAGCGCGTGGAGATGGTGGACGCCGCGGAACTGATGCGCCTGGTCGGCTACATCAAGGGCGGCGTCTCGCCGCTGGGGACGCGGCGACGCCTGCCGACTTACATCGACGCCTCAGCCCTGCGCCACCCGCAGATCAGCGTGAGCGCAGGAGTCCGCGGATTGCAGCTCTGGATCGATCCCCACGACCTGGTGCGGGCGACCGGCGCCCGCGTCGAAGACCTGACGACTACATAAGCAGTTCGCGCAGCCGGACCAGCGCGGTGCTGAGGACCCGGGAGACATGCCGCTGCGAGATCCCGATACTCCTGGCCGCCTTCGGCTGGCTCATGTCCCGGAAGAAGAGATAATAGAGCACCTGGCGCTGCAGCGCGGTCAGACGATCAAGCCCTTCAAAGAGAACGATGCGGTCTTCGATCGGTAACTGGAACGACGCGTAGAACTTGTGGTGGATCAGCCGCCGGTTGATCTCGAACTCTTCCCCAGGCTCATCCGTGTCCAGGGAAGTCGCGTGCGTCGCCTCGCGCGCTTTGAGGATCTCCAGGATACCTTCCTCGGCAATGTTCAGTTTAGAGGCCAGCGTCTCGATGCTTGGGAACCGGCCGTGATCGCTGAGGTAGCGTCCCACCGCCTGCTCGAGTTCCTGGTTGGCTTTGTGGAACCATCGCGGCCTGCGGATCAGGTCGCGGTGGTCGCGCAGATAGTGGCGCATCTCGCCGCGGATCAAGGGGCGGGCATAGGTGTCGAACTTGAACCCCCGCGCGGGATCGAAGGCCTCGATGGCAGTCAGCAGCCCGAAGTAGCCAACCTGGATCAGGTCTTCTCGCGGCACGCCCTGCTGCGCATACTCCGACGCCATCGCTTTGACGAACGGCGTGCAGGCTTCAACAATCTGCTCGCGCAGCCGGGCGTCGCGGCCCTCGGCGTATCGTGCAACCAGTTCCTCGATGGTCATAAATGGCTGGGGGGCGGTGATGTGAGCTCCCCGTATGGATCGTCCGGCTCCCCATTGGTCTGGTACCCCAAGAGTAGTTCGCGTAGACGTGACGTTCGGATTGGGCCTCCGTCAGGCGCCTCTATTCCAGGGATCTCCAGGCGGGCCGCCGTATCTATCTTGCCGTGAGACGCCTCGGCATTGTCTTCCTCGTGATCATCCTGGTGGCCGTCGTTGTTGTCGTCGAGCAGCAGCGCATCTTGACCGGCGTTGCGCGGTTCCTCATCGTCCAGGATCCGCTGCAGAAGGCCGACATCATCGTCGTCCTCGCCGGCGGGCGCCGTGATGAACGGGTGCGTCAGGCCGCAGATCTCTTTCATCAGGGCTATGCGCCGCAGGTGATGCTCTCGGGCGGGGAGGAACTGCAGGGCATTGCCATTCCCGATCTGCTGCGGCAGCAGGCCCTCGCCCAGGGAATCCCCGCGTCCGCGCTGCTCCTCGAGACCACATCCACGAGCACCTACGAGCAGGCCCGCAACCTCCGGCCCATGCTCGAGCAGCGCCACGTGCGCCGCG
>JBGPLF010000286.1:0-4330 GCA_041486265.1 bacterium | reverse complement strand
GCCGGCCTGGGCAAAGAGCTCATTGGGGCCGCCCTTCGCCAGAGCAGCCCGAATGGCTGGGCTCTCCGCGAGGTGATCCGCCCAGCGGCGGTGCCAGTCCCGGTCGCTGCGCTCAGCCGCCTCTTCCTCGGCAATCCACCCGGCCACGTCCTGATCGACGAGCCATTTGTTGTGCGCGATCTCGGATTCGACCAAGGCCGCGGCGACGCGATGAAAACCGGCAAGCACCTCGAACTCGAAGAACTCCGGAGCCTTTGGTTCCTCGATGCGCTTAAGGACTACCGACTGATGGAGCATCGGGGCGTCGAGGGACGAGCTCCGCGGGTCAATGCCCGGGAAGTCCAGGACATTGTCCCAGTGCTCAACGTATGCGGCCGGTCGTGCTGTTTGCATGTACTGCCTCCATTGCTGGGATGAGTGGTGGGACTGGTACGGGGACGTTTGGGAGGAACGGAATGGAGGCATCAAGCATTGTTCGCGGGGGTGTCAACATCACGCTGGCCTGACGCCTCCATTCCACCCAGAGATCGCGGAGCAAGCGCTTCGCCATGTACCTCCGGGCTCTTAGGTCAATGTGTTTCTTTGAGAACTCGGGGTGTTGTGCGAGCTCATAGGCCTTGCGCTCGTCGTACAGCTCGCGATAGATGCCTTTGTTCAGCTTCACGAGGTTGTCAGCAACGATGAACATGACTTTGCGGCGGCGAGGGTTGTAACCCATGACCACGGCCAGAGCCTTATCAGTGACGCGGCGCTGAGCTTTACCCTCGAACACCGCAAGGCCCATGCGCTTCCAGACCTTCGCAGGATTGGCATATAGAGCGAGATCTCCGGTCTCTGCTATCACCTGGCCGAGACTAAGCGGCCCGACCCCGCGGATGGCCTCTGCCCAGGGCCACACCGGCAACTCCTTGGTTAGCGCAATGAGATTCTTTTCCCAGCGCTTGCGCTCTTTGCCGAGCTCGTCGCGGTGTCGCTTGAGGTGCTCGCCCAGAACGTCGAAGGAGGGATCGGCATCATGTTTTTGGGGTTCAAGCGACACCTGGCCGATTCCCTCCAGCGACGCCCCGGCAACTGCCAGTTGGGAATCACGGGATCCGTGGCCGGAACGTCGCTGGAGGGCCTTCAGTTGGTTGTTCAGCCGAAGCTCGGCACGCTGATATTCGTCACGCATCCTGTAGGCATGGCGGATGGCGGGCAGGGGATCGGGCTCTGACACTGTTCTACTGGGTGACGCGTGAGCCGTGGTCATTGCCCGACCTCCCTACTCGCCTCGCCATGCAGCTCCAGCAGGGCATCTGCGGTCAGAACCTGCTCGGTTGTGGTTTCGTCATCGGTTAGATGAGCAAGAACTTTCCGCGCAAAAGCAAGTGCTAGGCGGTGGCCGTGAATGGTCGAGAGTCGGTGGTGAATCTCATCGAGCCAGTCTGGGCGCTTGGCTAGGCGAGTCGGCGTCCCGTTCCACAGCGGCGTGTAATAGAGCATGCTCGCCAACTGGCCCGGTCCCAGCCGAGACATGTCGCCGGTCGCCATGCGTGTTGAAGCCTGTGCCAGGCCGTGCCCGGCATCACCGATGAGGTCTCGGATGAGCGTGTCCAGAGGAATGCAGTCCCGGATCGCCTGCTCAACTTCGGGATCTTTCTTCGCACGTTTCTGTAAACGGTCGAAGGCCTGATTGCGATCTCCGCCGCAATCGAGCAGCACCGCCCGAGCGAGTTCGCGAGCGTTGACTTTGGTTATCACTGACCTACCTCCAATTGCTTTTCGTCGGACAGGGCCCTGTCTAAGGCGATCCCAAGGGCGATTATTTCGCGCTGCTTGGACTCCAGCGTCGGTACACTTGCGTCACTGCTCCCCGGCGTCCGGGCGGGCGTGAAGCCTCGAAGAAATTGGCCCATGAGTGGGTTCGGCGTAGGCTCGCCCGCACTGCCGGGGTTTTTCTTTTTACGACTCTTCGCTTCTGGTTTGTCGAGGCCGAGCAGCTGCCGGCGGAGGCACATTGCGACGGCCCAGGCATCGAGCGTGTCCTGTGATGCGAACTCCACGCCATAGCGCTTCCACGACTCGAGCCTCACCTGGTCTTTAGCTAGGTTCCCCTTGCCGAGCAGCAACTTCTTCCAAGTCGCGGGCGGGATCACGTGAATGGGGATGCCGGCTTTGTGAAGGGCGAGTTTGATAACACCGCCGAGTTCACCCTGTTGAGCGAGCCCAACAGTTGAAGCGAACGAGTAGCCTTCCACCGCCACGTGATCTAGCCGAAGCTTCCGGTATCCGAAAGCGTCAATGCCGACCGTCAGGACCCTGCAAATCCAGGCATCGAACATCTCAAGCCGGGCCACATCTCGGAGGTTTGCTCCTCCGACGCATCCGTGCCAGACCACCTCGGCGTCGGGTCGTGGGGATCCCCCGGCATAGTGATCGTCGAGCAGCACGTAGCCGGTACTGCGCAAACTCAAATCCAGCCCGAGCACTCTCACGCGTTGATACGTCCCAGGTTCCAAGTTGCCGAACAGGATCTGGAGCAGAAGACGTGCGCCTCTCGACGTCGGTGGCCTAAGGAGCGGCGGACTGATTTGCCGCATTGCTCGCAGGACTCCTCGGTGTATTCGCCATGCCGGATCCGGTGCGCAGCGCTCGTCGCCATGAGCTCCAGGTTTTCATCGCGGTTGTCGTCCTTCACGCCGTTGATGTGATGGACCTCCTCGGCAGCGGTCAGGAATCTCCCGATGCGGGCTTCAACGACCAGGCGGTGCTGCATGACATAGCCGTCTGCGGTTGCGTTTGGATGATCAGGTTGATGGACGTAGATATAGCCCGCGACGGCACGGAAGGTTCCACCGCGCCACTTCGGATTTCCGTCGCCGCGGTATGAGTCGTGCTGGCACTTCGCGGAGCAGAAGGCGCGCGGTTCATTGCCCCGCTGCGCCGCCTTGGTGTCCTCGCTGGGACGGACATAGAATGGCTCGCCGCATTGCTTGCAATGCCGGGTCGTGCCTGTGCGTGGTGGTGCCATTACAGGCCGAGGATCCTCATGAGGGGGCCCCCGAGAGCGGGGTGAGTGTGTAAAGCCAGGGCACATATCCGTCTGTCGCTGGAGGCATCTCGGCCGGGCCAACAAAACTACAAAGCAATCCCCACCTGTCGGCGAGGATCGCCTCGAGATAGTCCCGCACCCGTCCAGTCGGCTGTATTCGCGGATGAACGAACGCGACGTGGGCATGGGATGGTGGGTGGCAATAAGCGTTGCAGGTGTGATCCTCCATCCTCGGCGGCAGTGGCTCAACCGAGATCTCTGGAATGAAGGCTCCGTCGATTATTTCGACCGAAGCGAAAGGTTCCTTCAGGTGCGACACCAACCTGTGGCTTTGGAGTGAGCCGCGAACAATGGCGGTCCTCATGCGAACCCCCTGATCAGCTTCAGCGCGGCCGGGAAGGTGCAGCAACTGCCGTACATCGGACTGGCAAGAACGCGGGCTAAAGCGTGGAGCTCGCGGGCCTGCCTACCTCGATTGCGATGGTGGGCGCGGATCCACGCGAACTGCCGGCCATAAGCACGCGCCTCCTGGTCGAGGACGAACGCGGCGTCGACGAGGTAGCGCTTCCACCAGGCCTCCGGACCGCCAGCCGCTTCTTGCTGCTTGGTGTGCATAGCCTCATGCGCAAACAGGTCTTCGGAGATCTCGCCGCCCGAGGGGTTGAAGAGCGTATCGCCCCAGGTGAAGACAACCCCGTTCGTGATCGACGCGGGGAAGCGCTGCGCGATCTCTCGCCACATCGGCGGCCCGTCGACGACGACGTTCATGGAGAGACCTGCGCGGGTTGTTTTGAAAGGGTCTTGGCCTTTTCAGCCGCGGCGATGAGATAGGCGATCGCTCTTTCGAGGCCTGCCAGGTCGTCGCCGAGAGCTCCTAATCCGAGGTTGCATCCTTGGCACAGCAGCCCTCTGACGACGCCGGTCGTGTGGTCATGGTCTACTCGAAGCGGCTTGGCCTTCCGGCAAAGCGCGCAGCGTCCGCCTTGGAGGCGAGCGAGATCTTGATAATCGGCTTGGGTTAGGCCGTAGAGATATTTGAGTTTGTACGCGACCTGGCGTTCAGGTCTCGCTTGCCGCTCGTCTCGCATCTTTTGATTGAGCTCATCTCGTTTCGAGTGGTGCCGGGCCAACGCTCTGGCGCGGAGACCCACCGCGTTCTCGATGTACTTCTTCCGATACGAGGTCCTGCGGCATTCAGGTGTGCAGTATTTCCTCGGGCGCCCTGTTTGGAGCATTGAAACCCCCTCGCCGCAGCCTGCGCAAATCCCCCTGCGCGTTTTGTTAGATTGTTGCCAGATG
>JBGPLF010000285.1:0-4393 GCA_041486265.1 bacterium | reverse complement strand
GGCCCCACGTGCTGCGCGCCGTGCGCGATGCCGCGGGCCGGGCGATCGCGGTGACTGCACCCGCTCCGGGGCGGCGCGCCGTGTCATCCCAGGCCGCCCAGCAGGTGATGGCCATGCTCGAAGATGTGGTCCAGCGCGGGACGGGAACGCAGGCGAAGATCGACGGCTACCGCGTCGCCGGCAAGACCGGGACGGCGCAGAAGCCCTCGCCGGGAGGCGGGTACCTCCCCGACGCCTACGTCGCGTCGTTTCTTGGCCTGGTGCCGGCGGATCACCCACGACTGGCGATTCTGGTGATCCTCGACAGCCCCAGGGGTGACTACTTCGGCGGCGTCGTGGCCGCCCCGGTCTTCCGGGCCGTCGCGTCACAAGTGCTCTGGCAACTCCGCATCGCGCCGTCGGACACGCCGGCAGGTTCGCGCTGACCTTCCCGGAATGGACCTGCGGCCGGCGCATACTATAATGAGCGGGGATTGAGTGGGGGTGTGCGGATGGAGCTGCGCGCGCTGCTGACGGAGGTTGATGCGCCGTCGGTGGTGGGCGACGCCGGTCGAGAGATTCGAGGGCTCGCGTATGACTCCCGGGAGGTCCACCCCGGGTTTCTGTTTGCCGCGCTCCGCGGGGCTTCCCACGACGGTCACGCGTTCATCGCCGAGGCGGTAACACGCGGCGCCGCCGCGGTCCTGGTGGAGCGCGACGTGCCGGTGCCGTCCGGCACGACCGTGGTGCGGGTGGCCTCATCGCGTCGCGCGCTTGCGCAGATCAGCGCGGCCTTCTTTGGCGACCCGTCGGGCCGCCTGCGCCTCATCGGCGTCACCGGCACGAACGGCAAAGGTGCGGTCACGTATCTGGTTGACGCCATCCTCCGGGCGGCCGGGCGGACGTGCGGGATCATCGGCACGATGGGGATCGTGATCGACGGCGAGGTGTTGCCGACTGCGCGCACGACGCCCGAGGCGCCGGACCTGCAGCGCGCGTTGCACACCATGGTCGAGCGCGGCCGGCAGTATGTCGCTGTGGAGGTCGCCTCGCACGCCCTGGCGCAGGACCGCGTCACGGGCTGCCGGTTCGAGGTTGGGGTCTTCACCAACCTGACACGCGACCACCTGGATTTTCATGGCACTATGGAGGCGTACCGCGCGACGAAGGCACGTTTGTTTGCCCTGGTCCCGCCGTCGGGATGGGCGATCCTCAACGCGGATGATTCTGCCTCTGAGGTCATGCGCGCGGTCACCCGTGGGCAGGTGATGACGTACGGGCTGCGCGGTGCCGCCGACGTGCGCGGGCGCGACCTGCGGCTTCACCTGCGGGGATCGGAGTTTGTGGCGGAGACCCCGGCCGGCACGATGCCCGTCACCCTGCGGTTGGCCGGCGCGTTCAACGCCGCCAACGCGCTGGCGGCCATCGCCGTGGGCGTTACGCAGAGCGTCTCGCTGGCGACGATCGCGGAGGCGCTCGCGGTGATGCCCGGCATCCCCGGTCGCTTTGAGAGTGTGGATGAGGGACAGGAGTTCGCCGTGATCGTGGACTACGCCCACACGCCCGACGGATTGGAGAACGTGCTGCGCACCGCACGCGAGGTGACGCGCGGTCGCCTGATCGCCGTCTTCGGCTGCGGAGGCGACCGCGACCGGACGAAGCGGCCCATGATGGGGCGCATCGCCGCGGAGTGGGCCGACCACGCGATCGTCACCTCGGACAATCCACGCAACGAGGATCCCGTGGCGATCATTGACGAGGTACGCCCGGGCGTTGATGAGGGCGTCCGGGGGCGTAACGTGCGGGTCGACTATGAGTCCGACCGCCGCCGGGCAATCAACCTGGCGATTGCGGCTGCACAGGCCGGAGATCTGGTGATGATCGCCGGCAAAGGGCACGAGACCACCCAGACCATTGCCGGGGTCAATCATCCCTTCGACGATCGGCAGGTGGCGCGAGAGATCCTGCGCGCGAGCAGGACCACTGGGCTCGGCGGAGATCGCCGCCGGCGTGCGACCGTTGGGGAGCCGCAGACGTGAGCCTACGACTCGCGGTCAAGGAACTCGTCGCCACGACCGGCGGGCGGCTGGTGCTGGCTCCCGGCGCCTCGCCGCCGGAGGTGATTACCGGGGTCACGACGGACAGCCGGACGGCGGCCCCCGGTGATCTCTTCATCGCGCTGCGCGGCCCCCGGGCGGATGGCCATCAGTTCGTTGCGGATGCGGTCGCGCGGGGTGCGGTCCTGGCGGTCGTCGCCGATCCGGCCGCCGCGCACGGTCCGGCGCTCGTCGTCCAGGACACGCTGCGCGCGCTGGGTGCGATCGCCGCCCTCCACCGGCGCACGCTGGAGACGATCATCATTGGCATCACCGGAAGCGTCGGCAAGACGACCGCCGTCGGCCTCTGCGCGACGGTGCTGAGCGCCCGCCACACGACGGTTCGATCCGCCGAATCGTGGAACGCGGAGATCGGTGTGGCCATGACCCTGTTGGGACTGCGGCCGGCGCACCAGGTCGCCGTGATCGAAATGGCGATGCGCGGGTTGGGTCAGTTGCGCGAGCTCATCGAGATCGCGCGCCCCCGCATCGGTGCTGTGACGAACATCGCCGACACCCATCTCGAACTCCTGGGCTCGCGCGAGAACATCGCCGCGGCCAAAGCCGAACTGCTGGAAGGCCTGCCACCGGACGGCGTCGCCATCGTCAACGCTGACGAGGCGTTGACCGCGCGGCTGGTGCGCGATGTGCGCTGTCCGATTGTCACATTCGGGCTGTCGGCCGAGGCGAGCGTGCGCGCGACGGAGATCACCCGCGCCGACGGCGGATTCACGTTTGTTCTTCACCTCGACGGGCACGAGGGCCGCGTCTATCTCCCGCTCGCGGGCTCGCATCAGATCCGCAACGCGCTGGTTGCCGCGGCGGTCGGAAAGGCCATAGGCCTCGGGCTGCCGGAGATTGCCGCCGGTCTCAGCCGGGTGCACGCGGCCAAGATGCGGCAGGAGATTCTTGCGATCGGCGACATCCTCGTGATCGACGATTCCTACAATGCGAGCCCGCAGTCGATGGCCGCCGCGTTCGAGGTTCTTGCCCAGGTGGGCGGACACCGGAGGCGCGTCCTGGCGCTGGGAGAGATGCGGGAACTCGGACCGCGATCCCCGGACTTTCACCGCCGTGTCGGCCAGCAGGTCGCGGAACTGTCACCGGCGTTCCTGCTGGCTGTCGGGCCGAATGCGCGCGTATACCTGGATGGCGCCGCATCCGCCGGCCTGCCTGCGGCCGCGATGGCGTATGTTGAGAGCGCCGATGCTGCGGTTCCCATCCTGCAGCGATGGTTGCGGCCCGGGGATGTTGTGCTGATCAAAGGCTCGCGTACTATCGAGATGGAGCGCGTGGTCCAGGGGTTGCGCCCGGGCGCGCCGGTGAGCCACCCGTGAACGCAATCGCGGCGCTGCCGCTGTGGGTCCAGCTCGCCGCCGCGCTGATCGTGGCGGGAGGCGTCGTGATCTTGGCGGGTCCATACACCGTGAGGCTGCTGGCGGTATGGGACCAGCGACAGCGGATTCGTGAGGACGCGCCGGGCCGCCATCAGAGCAAGGCCGGGACGCCGACAATGGGAGGCCTCCTGATCATCATCGGCATCGCGGCCGGCGCGCTGCTCGTCGCCGGGCCGCACCCGCTCGTGCGTTTCGGCCTGGCCGCGCTGGCGGCGTTCGGCGGCATCGGCCTGCTGGATGATCTCATTGCGATCCGTCGCGGCCGCAACCTCGGTCTGCGCGCGCGCGAGCGCCTGGCGCTGCAGGGCATCGCAGGATTGATTCTTGGATGGTATGCGACGGGACAACCCTGGCTGGGGACCCAACTCTTCCTGCCCGGCGCGCACTCGATCGACCTGGGCGAGTGGGGGTACACCATCGCCGCCGCGCTGCTTTTCGTGGGGTTTGCCAACGCGGTCAATCTGACCGACGGTCTGGATGGGCTGGCCGCGGGGCTCGTCTCTCTGGCCGCGGTGGGGTTTGCGGCGATTGCCGCGGTATCGCTGATTCCGTCCGTTGCGGTCGTCGCGATCGCCGTGACCGGGGCTGCGGCCGGGTTCTTGAGGGTGAACGCGCATCCTGCCCGTCTCTTCATGGGTGATGTGGGGTCGAATGCCCTCGGGGCGGCGCTCGCCGCCCTGGCGATCATGGCCAAGGCCGAGGTCGCCCTCTTTGTCATCGGCGGCGTCTTTATGGCCGAGGCGGCGTCGGTTCTGCTTCAAGTCGCGTACTTCAAGGCGACCGGGGGCCGGCGCATCTTTCGAATGAGCCCGCTGCACCACCACTTCGAACTGGGCGGTTGGTCAGAGACGACAATCGTCCGCCGGTTCTTTTGGGCAGGATCATTGTGCCTGCTTGCCGGCCTGCTGGTGGTCACCTGAT
>JBGPLF010000284.1:0-4464 GCA_041486265.1 bacterium | reverse complement strand
TTCGAGAAACCGCCGCAGGTCGGCACCTCGGCCCGGCTTCGCCTCAAACTGGTTGAATCGAGTAACCGCCATAGACGAATCTCTCCGCCGACGCCTAACCCTGGACTGGACTGGCCAGTGTAACCCGCCGGGCCGTGCGGGCCCTGGTTCTTCGAGAGTGCACGCTCCACCTGCCGAGAGTTGAACGATACTAGCGGGAACCTGGACATGACGAAGCTATTGACGCTCCGCGCTCGCCGGTGGCTGCAGGCCAGAGTTAGACGCCACGTCCCCCTATTGGCTCCTCTGGGATCTGCGCACCGTGCCAGACGGCCACGACCCAAAACGGTTCCTCCCTCGGTTCGGTAGAAGAAGCGGTACGGCCCGACCAGAACTTCGCGGTGGGGAAGTTCGGGGAACTCCGGCAGGACTCTGCCGGAGCCGGGGAAGCGCCGCAGTCTGTTCAGAACAAGCCCCGCCCGTCGCCTAAACCTCGCCGCGGCAGCGGGGTCGTCTCGTCTGATGAACGCTAAAGCGGCAAGGAACTGAGATCGGCCGGTCGGGGTGAACCGGATCCTCACCGGGGCTCTTGTGCAAGAAAGGCATCTGCCTCTCGGAGCACGGCCTCGAGGTCGTAACCTCGCCCTGCCGCGATCTCGCGCTCGCCACGAGCCAGGAGGCGAAGGAGTTGCCGCTCATGTTCGGCTTGCTCAAAAGCCTCGATGCTGAGCATGACCGCTGCAGCTCTGCCCCGCTGGGTGATAACGAGGGGCTGTTTCGACGAGCGAACCTTTCTGAGCGCGGCAGCCGCGTCCTGGCGCAGGTCGGTGACTGGGATGACCTCTGGGAGTTTCGGCATCGACTCACCTCCAACGGTACATCCAAACGTATCACCGAACGTTCTTGCTCACAAGCACTCAGGTAACCCGCCTGGCCATGCGGGCACTAGTGGATTGGGTCATCGAGACATGACACGAGCAGCGGCAGGGGGGCGTCCGGATCCGTCCGCGCGCTTGGGGCGGAAACCCGCATCCAGACTGATTCTCAGTGTTTTCGGTGTTAGAATTGTTATAACATGGGCGCGCCGTGATGGGGGACACAGGGGCGGCGGAGGCCAAGGCTAGTCGCGCGTCTGAGTGCGGCTGAAGGCGACCCGAGGCCAAAGCATCGCTGTGGCGCTGCCGGAAGAGTACTCGACGCCTAGCAGGCTGCTGGGCTCGAGAGGCATGCGCGTCGACGCGCGCCGTCGGGACATTCCCGCCCAGGCGATCCAGACTGCTCTAGATTAGTTCCTTCGAAAGTCCACGCGCCGCCCGCCTGTGGCCTGCAGGAGTTTCATCAGGCCGGTTCGGATCTGGCGCTCTCTTCACCCAGCACCCGCAGCGTTTCTTCCCTGATCAACCCATGCACGCGCTGGCGCAGCGCGATGAAGGCGGGGGTGTCGATCACGCCGACCTCGCGCGGGCGCGGAAGCGAGACCGCCACTTCGGCCTTGATGCGCCCGGGGCGGGCCGTCATCACGTAGATCCTGTCAGACAGCAGGATCGATTCTTCGATGTCGTGGGTGACGAACAACACCGTCTTGTGCGTCTTCTCCCAAATCCGCAGCAGCAGTTCCTGCATGACCGATCGCGTCTGAGCGTCGAGCGCGCCGAAAGGCTCGTCCATCAAGAGGATCGTAGGGTCGTTGGCCAGCGCGCGTGCGATGGCCACGCGCTGCTGCATTCCCCCGGACAACTCCTTGGGATACGCGGGCTCGGTCCCCCGCAGTCCCACCAGGTCGAGATAACGCTGCACGACCGCTTCCCGCTCTGCCGCTGGACGCCCGCGCAGCCGCAGGCCGAACTCCACGTTGCCCTGCACCGTCAGCCACGGGAAGAGCGTGTACGATTGAAACACCATGCCGCGGTCCGCGCCCGGTCCCTCGACCGGCCGGCCGTCGAGCATCACCTCGCCGGTTGTCGGCCGCACCAGACCGGCGACGATTCGGAGCATCGTGGACTTCCCGCAGCCCGACGGCCCAACGATTGAGACGAACTCCTGCTCGTGGACATCCAGCGACAGGCGCTCGACGGCGGTCACCGTCCCGCCGCGCCGGCGGGTGAACACCACGCCCAGATCGCGGATCTGCAGCTTCAGATCTTGGGGGACCATGGCAGCAGCAGCCGGTGGGCGGTCTTGAAGATGAAGTCGAACCCAAAGCCGAGCAGGCCGATGGTGAAGAGGCCCACGAAGATGCGGTCGGTGAAGAGCCCGCGGCCGGCGTCCAGGATCAGGGAGCCGAGCCCGCGGTCGGCGGCCACGATCTCCGCCACGATCAGGTAGGTCCAGGCCCAGCCCATCGTGATCCGAAGATTGTCCATCACGCCGGGCAGCGTGGCGGGCAGCAGCACGCGCCGGAAGACGTCGTTGCGCTTCGCCCCGAGCGTATAGGCGCTGTCCAGCAGGTCTTTCGAAACGTTCGCCGACACGTCCGCGACCAGCAGGATCAACTGGAAGAAGGTCCCGATGAAGATCACCGCGACCTTCTCCGGCGCGCCGATCCCGATGTAGAGGATCAGCAGGGGGATCATTGCGCTGACGGGTAGGTAGCGGACGAAATCCACGATCGGCTCGAGCAGCGCCTCGACGAATTTCAACGTTCCCATGAGGATCCCGAGCGGCACGGCCAGGAGCACCGCCAGCGCCCAGCCGGTGACGATGACGGTGACGCTGGCCTGCGTGTGTGTCAGCAGGCTGCCGTCGGCGATCAGCGCCGCTGCGGCGAGCACGATGTCGCTGGGGGATGGTAGGAAGAGCGGCGTGACGAAGCCGCCCCAGGTCAGGACGGCCCACACAATGAAAAGCCCTGCGACCGACGCGGCGACTCCCGTTAGGTACGTGCCGCGGGAAATCGGCTCGTGCGGCCGCAGGACCTCGCTCAGTTTTGAGATCAGGCCGCTTCGGCCCGGTTTCACTTCACGAATGACCCGTCCAGAATGTCCGTCGCCTTGATGCCCTTCATGCCGGCTTTGCCCAACTGCGTCCACAGATCAATGGCGAACTGCGTCGTCTTGACGCCCGGGCCGGGCGCGGCCTTGGTGCCGAAGAACGCTTTCAACGCCGCCTGATCATAGTATCGGATGCCGGTGAGCGTCTCGCCGAAGACCTTGGTGTCCTTCAGCCACCCGCCGACGGACTCAGACATGATCTTGTTGGCGTCGTCGGGATACGCCTTCCAGTATTCCACGGCCTTGACCCAGGCCTTCACGATGTTCTCCATGTCCTTGGGCCGCGCTTTGATGACGTCCTTCCGGAAGACCAGGACGTCGACGATCAGGCTGGGGGTCGACGAAGAGTCCACGAGAATCTTGCCATGGGGCGCCGACTTCCCCTTGGTCAGCCAGGGCTCCCACGTCACTGCGGCATCCACCTTGCCGGCGACAAAGGCTGCGCCCGCATCCCCCGCGCTCATGTTGACGGCAGTGATGTCGCTGAGCGACATGCCGTTCTGCTTGAGCAGGTAGGCCAGGAAGAAGTGGCTGACCGATCCCTCGCTGAACGCGACCTTCTTGCCTTTCAGATCCTTGATGGAGGTGATCTCCTTCCTGGCGACGATGCCGTCGCCGCCCTTGGAGTCATCCATCGGCAGAACGCCTGCCATCTGGAAGTCGGGCTTGACGCGCTGCACGACGGTGTCAATAGTCGTCATCAGGCCATCGATGCGCTTGGCGGCCAGCGCGATGTACCGAGGCTTGGTGTCATCCATCAAGATGAACTCGATCGAGGTCCCCAGTTCCTTCAGGTACCCCTTCTTCTCGGCGAGGAAGAGCGGGCCGTACCCGACCCAGACGGGGTAGCCGATCTTGAGCGGCGTCTGGGCAGGAAGGGCGGCGGGCCGGATGAGCATGCCCGCGATCAGGACCATCACCAGGATCAGCGCGATCCGGTGGGCTTTCATCGTGTCACCTCCAACTGGCAGTGTGGGACTACTTGTTGGGTTTCGTACGCGCGCCGGTGAGTCCTCCCCCACTCTCTCACGCGCGCGCCGCGAGACGGCTCTCGCGCGCCTGTTCGTAGATCCCGACCAGCCGCCGCGTCGTGTCGATAATGGAATAGGTCCCCGCCGTTCCCCGGGCCCGGCGTCCCATCTCGGTGCGCGTCCCGTCGTCGCTCAGAAGATGCCGGACGGCGTCCGCGAACGCCGCGGGGTCGTCCGGCGTCAACAGTCCGTCGGCACCGTGGGTCACGGTGTCGGTCGAGCCTGGAGCCGAGACGGCCACTACTGGAAGTCCCGAGGCCATGGCCTCGATCAACGCCAGCGGCCGCACCTCGGTGACTGAGGTCATCACAAACAGGTTGGCGGCGGCATAGTAGCGTGGGATATCCCTGTATTCGATCCGGCCCGGGAAGAGCACCCGGTCCTCCAGCCCGAGCCTGCGCGCGAGCCCCATCAAGTCGTCGCGTTCGGTGCCTTCGCCCACCAGCACGAGCCGGCGGTCGGGC
>JBGPLF010000283.1:0-4468 GCA_041486265.1 bacterium | reverse complement strand
GGCAGGGACTCGGGGCTCCCGTACTCCGCGGCGGATCCCACCAGGACCAGTCTGGCGCTCACCCCGCTCTCGACCAGGAATCGGGCGAGTCGATAGGGGAACCACACCGGTTCCAGACCGCCGTTCTCCCGCCCGCCGATTAGGTTGATGATGCAGGTGGGACGCAGCGTGAGAATCAGCGATTTCAGGTCATCGAACTGCCCGACGGCGTCGAGCGTCAGGGCGTCGTCCGGAGCCTCCCCGTTCGTCGTGCCCACCGGGCGTCGAGCCACGGCGGTGACGCGCTCACCACGCCGGCGCATCAGATCAAGCAGATGGCTCCCGATAAAGCCGCCTCCGCCAAGGACAAGGAACGTACCCACGGCTTATGACCTGAACAGGCGGCCCCAGATGTCACCCATCTCGCCGACCGCCCTCTCATAATCCTCTAACCTGCCGATGTCGACCCAGTAGCCTTCGTGCGGGTATGTGTAGATTTCCCCGTGGTTGCGCGTCAGCACGTGCATCAGATCGTCGAACCCGAACGGCTGGCCATGATCGGGCACGTATTGAAGGATCTCCGGCTCGAACAGGTAGATACCCATGCTCACGAAGTAGTCGTACTGCGGCTTCTCCAAGAAGTTCACCATGCGGCCGTCAAGGTCGGTGTGAATGACGCCGAAGTCAATCGTCACCGGGCGGCGAAACGTCGCGACCGTCGCCAGGCTGCGCTTCTTGCGATGAAACGCTTCAAACGCCTCAAAGTCAAGATCGGACAACACATCCCCGTTCATCACGAGAAAGGTCTCGGTAAGCTGATCGCGCAGAAGCCCCAGCGGAGCGATCGTGCTGAGCGGCTGCTCCTCGAACGAGTAGCTGATTGTGACCCCCCACTGCCGCCCATCCCCGCAGTAGGATCGCATCAGTTCAGCGAGATAGCCCACGGACAGGACGATGTCGCGGTACCCGAAATGGGCGAGCTGGCGGATGATGACCTCGATGACCGGAAAGTCGCCCAGCGGCATGAGGGGCTTGGGCAACACGGTCGTGTAGGGTCGAAGTCGGGTCCCCTTCCCGCCTGCCAGGATGACCGCTTTCATGGACCATCCCCCCAGAGTGTTCAGACGTGATTCTCAGATGTTGTACATGCCAGGCTTGTACCGGTCGAGGTGCCGGCCCAACCACTCGGTGGTCTGGTGAAGCCCCTCGTCGAGATCGACCTGTGGCGTCCAACCAGTCAACCGGCTGGCCTTCCCATAGGCACCAATGAGCGTCGCCACCTCGCTCTTGTCCGGCCGCAACCTCTGGTCGTCAACCTCGATCCTCAGTTCCTTCCCAAGCATCTGGCCGATCTTGTCAACAAGCTGCCTCACCGAAACGCCCGTGGCTGTACCGAGATTCACCACCTCGCCGACCGTCTCAGACGACTCGGCAACCTTCAGGAACCCCCGGACGGTGTCTTGAATGAACGTCATGTCGCGCGTGGTGTCCAGCGAGCCCAGCCGGATCACATCTCCCGTCAGCGCCTGGACAGCAACGGTCGGGATCACCGCGCGCGCGGATTGCCTCGGGCCGTAGGTGTTGAAGGGCCGGACAACGGATACGGGAAGACCGTAAGAACAGCAGAAGCTCTCCGCGAGCATGTCTGCCGCGACCTTGGTCGCCGCATAGGGGGACTGCGGGCGAAGCGGATGTCCTTCGTCAATCGGCGTGTACTGCGCCGAACCATACACCTCGCTTGTCGAGGTGTGCACGATCCGCCGAACGCCCGTGTCCACCCCCGCCTGCAGCACGTTCAGTGTGCCGCGGACGTTCGTGTCAAGGAAGCTTTCCGAGGCCACATAGGAATAGGGAATGGCGATGAGGGCCGCGAGATGAAATACGATCTCACAACTCTGAACGGCTTTCCTGACGAAGGGGGCATCCCGGATATCTCCTGAGACGACGTCCATGGCCCCGCGCGTCTCTTCCCGCAGAAGCTCCAGCATGCCCCAGTCGTTGCGGGAGTTGTACCGGACGAGCGCGCGCACCTTGGCACCCGACAGCACGAGCTCCTCGGCGAGGTGACTCCCAATAAACCCACCGGCCCCTGTGACCAGCACGACCCTGCCTTCCCAGAAACCCATCTCGCTATCCCCTCAGGGCAAGGGGAGGCGGCGCTCCCACAATGGTGCGGATCGATTGCCACAGCCACCGTCCCATGGAGATGTCCCCTGCGTCCCGGCCGCGCAGGCGCTGCACGACATAGTATCCAGTCCTCGGAATCAATCCCAACAGCGCCATCACGTAGTAGATAGGCAGACACCGCTTCCCGAGATACTTGAGGAAAAGGTACCTCCTGCTCCTCATCGCGATGAGGGAGGCCCTCCGCATTCTCACGGAATTGGTGCCCCGAAACGCCTGAAGTTTGATCTGAGGGAAGTAAAGGATCTTCCATCCAAGGCGCCTGAACCGGTAGCACCAATCGAAGTCCTCGCCGTAGAAGAAGATGTTTTCATCCCACGGGCCGACCTGACGGATCGCCTCGGAGCGGGCCAAGAGTACCGCCCCTCCGATGAATGGGATCTCCACGGCCTGCTTTCGCTCGTGCGGCCGGCTCTCACCAATGTTGAGGACTCGCTTGACTGCTCGCAGTCCCTCCTGGATGGCCCACTCATGCATGAGGAAGAAGAGCAGATTCATGGAAGAGGGCGCAGGAACATGGTGTTGATATAGGGCGTCGCCGCGCTCATCAACCTTGCAACACGCGACAATACCCGCTTCGGGGTGGGCTCTCATCAAGTCAACGAGCTGCTCGACTTGCTTGGGGGTGACGGCCACGTCTTCGTCCATCATGAAGATGTAGTCGCCACGCGCCACCTGCATGCCGGCATTTCGGCCGGCCGCCAGACCTCGGTCCTCCGCGAGCTCAACAAGGCGAACGTGCGGGTAGCGTTCCTTCACGAGTTCGCGGCTTCCATCGATCGAGCCGCTATCGGCAACAATGATCTCCATCCCTGCAGATGTTGGCCGGGTCCCGTTCAGGAGGGTGCTCAACGCACGGTCCAGTAGTGCCTTGCGGTTGAACCCGTGAATGACGACCGAACACTCGGGACGGCTGCCGTTCATAGAAGGCCATCTCTACCCTCAACGTCATGCGGTGCTTGGGTCCGCTTGCGTCTCTATACGGCCCCCTGCCAGGGGCGCCCCTCCATCAATCGGACGAGAAGCCATCGTCCGTTTGATAGGCCGTCCCGTAGGTATGGGGAAAGCGTTCTGACTGAGTGAGCCGACTCTGCCTGGCTATTCGGGAGTCTCAGGCGTCATCGCGGTCGAGCCGTCATGAGGGCACGCGATGCCTGTCAGGCCATGTCGCTCCGCGGACGATCCTTGCGATATTGCGGACGGATTCACTAAACGTGTCCCTCCTCAGGCAGAGGAGGAGACTCGCATGTCGCTTCAGGTACTCCTCGTCAACCAGGACGCACAGTGCCACAGTGCTTTCGGCGCGAATCAGGTGGAGGTTCACCCCTGTCGCGTCTTCCCAGTCCCGCACGGCTCGCTGACCATGGTGGCGAACAGACTGAAATCGCCAGTCGATCGGCGGGACGCTCTCATCAAACAACAGAACGCTACCAACCTGAAGGTGCGGGGTCAAAAGCCGCAGCGCGTCACTATAGCTTTCATAGATGTCCGCATCGATGTGCGCAAACCGCACCTTGTCAATCCCGTACTCCTTAAGGGGCTTCAGCCAGGCAAAGACCCCCCTCACGAGTTCTGCTGGGGCGCGCTCCTGCCGCAACCGCAACCGCACCGTCTCCATGCTGGTGTCGGCGAACGTGCCCCTGGCCCAATGTCTGGCCAGGAATCCCTCCAACGGTTGGCATGTGGGAGGCATACCTTCAAAGGAATCAAACCCATACGTCCGCGGTATGTGAGATAGATATCGTCGCGCGAGCCTCGCCATGCGAATCAGTCCGTCGCCCTTGTACACACCAAACTCCACGATGCATCCGTCGAGTGGGGTAGCCGCCAGCAGCCTAAACGCCCGCTCTGTCACATTTGGCAGCATCTCACAAAGACCCCGGGTGCGCGTTCACGAGGCGAAGGCCTGCGAGCAGGCGTCGAGCGCTCGGGCGATCGTCCTGTAGACCGCCTTGAAGGCGCCGATGTCCGCCCCGTACGGGTCCCTGATGGGGATGGCGGGTTGGGACGCAAGGAAGCCCAGAAGGTGGACTCTTCGCTTCGCAGATGGATATCGGGCTGTAATCGTTCTATAGTCCTCTTCATCGAAGGCGAATATGGCCTGTGCATTTCCCACGAGCTCGTCTGACAGGACGCGGGAGCGATGCGCCGGCAACTCGACGCCCATCGCGCGGGCTGCATCGATGGCTTCCTGAGGACACGCGCGACCTTCCTTAGGATAGTACCCGCACGACCGGACCGTCACAGATGCTGGAAAGGTGCGCTGGGCGTAGTACTGCGCAAACGGGCTCCGGCAAATGTTGCC
>JBGPLF010000282.1:0-4548 GCA_041486265.1 bacterium | reverse complement strand
CGGCTGTATCATGTTCACCCCTCCACCAGGATTGGTGGCACCTGTGACGGCGCCCGCCCGGTCGCCTCTACGTCGCCTCCGTCGGGAGAAGAACAGAACGACAATGCCCTATCTGAAGGCGCAGGGCCTGAAGGCCCATGCCAACATGATGCCGTCACGCAGATTATCCTGTTTGTCGCGAATCGTCCCACGGATCACGTTGGCAAACCCCTCCACGCCTCGCCGGTTCGCGTTAGGATGCCTGCCTCATTGAGGGCATTTGCGATGCGGTGGGGGGAGAGGCCGCGACGGTGCAGAGAGAAGACCTTGCGGACAGTGCGGGCCTCATCCTCGTTGACCGCCAGGACCTTGGAGCCACGCGATGACTGAGAGCCGTACGGCGCGCCGCCACCCGAGTAGCCGCCCTGGGCGGCCTTCTGGAGGCGTCCCCGGCGCGTCCTGTTGGCCGTTTCTCGGCATGACTTCATCGGTCGTGTTCGAAGAGGCCTGACAGTAGCCTTGTGCGGCCAATCTCGCTACCCGAGTTCGCTCCTCCCCTTTCGCTTCAACATCTTCAACCCGTCCAACAGGGCACCCCCGAGCTTGCTGTGCACCGCCATTTTCCACCGGGAGCGATCCATCAGTGAGTGAGCCATGGCCCATGTTGCACCTTCCTTGAGATCGGGGTGGACGCGGTGGACGATCTCATGGGTCAGGGTCAGCCCCATCTCATCGAAGGTGTCGTGACTGTAGGGCCATAAGCAGACTTCATCCTCCTGGAGGGAGACCATGCCCAATTCCTTGCCGGACATCCACACGATGGAGGTCGCGGTCAGCCGTTCAAGATAAGGGTCCAGTCTCCTCAGTCCCACCCAAAATCCTCCAGACAACATTAAGGCAGCCAGGGGGAGTGACGCCCCCGGCTGTCCTGTTAGACAACGTTGTGATCGGAAAGCTTCTTCTACTCCGATGGCCGATCCCTGCCGGAACCCCGACTTTGGCGGGCGCGGGACTGTTGGCCCTCCTCATCTGGACTTCCCACGACCCACCGATGACGCTGCATCCGCACGGCGGCGGGCGAACAAGGGCGGCCACCCTCAACGGGTGGGGGGATTTTGACGAATCGGACGAGTACCGGCGCTCAGCCCGCGCCCAGCGTCTTGGCTGCCTGCTTCACATCGCGGGCCTTCACCCAGAGAATCGCGCTGAACTGGCCAGCACCCGCGGTCTGGGCATCCGTAGCCGTCACGTTGATCTTCGCCTCGGCCAGTTTCGCGAAGTGATCGACCAGAGCCCCGACCCGGTCGTCGCCCTGGATGATGAGAGCCTTCTTGGGTCCCACGACCTTCCACTTGGCCGCCTTCGCCGCGGCCTTGAAAGCAGCCGGATCGGACGGGATGAAGACCACTTGCGTGCGGCGTCTTTCCGGGAACGCATGGACGGCCAACAAGTTCACCCCGGCTCCTTGAAGGTGGCTGAGGATGCGAGCGCCCTCTCCCGGCTTGTCTGGTGACTCGACATAGAAGTATTCGACGAGACGAACCGTATCCGGCATTGGTGTCTCCTCCCGGCGTCGCGATTGTCTTCCCATCCTTACTACTGCCATCGCCCGGCGAACTCCTGGCCGCGAGCCCGGGGGCGCGTACGGCATCCACCAGTCCCTTAGAGTGTCCAGGTTCGTAAGGGTGTGCACACTTTAGTGGCGTGTGACCTGTTCATGGATGCTCCTCCGCGGCCAGAAGATCTCTGCGACGGTTGCCCCTGGGGGCGATAGTGTCGATGGGGGCGACGGTGGTTGTAGAAGGCAAGATACCGATCCAGTGCGGCCTGACCGCCAGCGGTAGAACAGGCTGCGAGTCGCCAGAGGGTGGGCGACGACTCGTGCGTGCATCCTGATCGTATCGTGACTGCGACTGGACATCAATCTAGTCTAGGGCGGGCGAGCGCTGCCTCCACAACCTGCTTGAGTCCCTGGACGCTGGGTAGTATGCTAGTTTTTGTGGATTTCTTCTCTCACACTTGGGGGTGGATCGAAAATGACTGAGGAGCAATTCCTAGAGAAGCTCAAGGCCCTCAAGAACGTGAAGGGCTTGTCAGACCTGGAGAGGCTTCTCGATATCCAATTCAGGGAAAAGACCCAACAGACTAGGCGCGGTCGATAGTCCCTCTTCGAATGGGGACTGCGGGTTCTTCACGCCTCCCTCACCCCAATCCCTAAATGCCTTTCCCGACACGCCCGGCTGAAATAGGGGCTCTCATACTGCTCCGCTAAGGGCAGAATCCGCCGGCCGCACCCGCAGGCACACAGCAGGGCGTCGGGCCGAGGGACCGCACGGACCGTCTCAGGCCTTGGAGCCGTCGGCGTTTTCGGGAGGGAGGACCAATCCGCGCCCCATTGTGCGCGCCTCTTCGCCACGGTTTCTATCCTCCTCAACTTGACCGTGCGCACGACCCTTTACCGAGCCGACCTCTGCGAAGTCCTCAGCGTTTTCCTCGTCAATACCGGTCGGTGCCACATCGGGCCACAATTGGAAGAGGGCAGGTGAGAACTCCTGCCCTCACGGAGCTGAGTGTCGGAGACTTGCTCACCGTGAACACAAATACATCCTGATGAGCCTCGCCTATTTTGGCATCAGAAATTCAAGCCCGTCGGCGCAGGCTCGGCTGACAGTGTACTCAGCCTTCGCTTCCCCGGGCATTTTGTCCCAGCCACCTTTTGCAAGGAAGTCAGCTCTCTCCCAGGAATTCAACGCCTTCATTTCCTTGAGTCGCGTTTGATAGTTCGGGTCCTTCGTAAATTGGGCGACGCAGATTGCCGCCCGCGTCGCCAAGACCGCCGCTTCGGTCGCCTGTTGGGCACCGCCCCCGGTTCTCCACCCGCCCCACGCAAAGCCGATAATCATGGCGATGATTGCCCCAATAACCAGGCCCCAAATTCCATGCTTCATCATCCCTGCAGTTTCTGGTTGCGCCAGTCCCTTGCTCAGAAATCGGAGGCCCCAGAGAAAAACTGCCGCTCCGACGAAACCAACCAGGATCGAGCCGATGTTGAAACCGGTAACTCCCGCGTGGACGAAGGAGTTGAGGATCCACCCGCCGACTAACGCGCCGATGACCCCGACGACGAGGTCCCCATAGATGCCCTGGGGACCCTCCTGTAGCACACGCTTCGCCAAATAGCCGGCGATAAGTCCGACGATGACCCACACCCAGAAGATGCTCATCTTCGCCACCTCCTTGTCGTCCACAACGAATCGTAACACGGCACGGATGTGCCGTCTGCTCACAATTGCTCGCACGGGTTCAAGTACAGACATTGGTGGGGAAGCGGCGTTCTCTCTGGACGAGCGACTCCAGGCCCAGAGATGCGCGGATCTAGCCGTGCAGGACGATATTCAGGAGTGCACTGCGCCCTCGCTGCTCACCGTTGTACTCAATGAGGCCCAACTGCCTGAACCTGTTCATCAAGAAGCTCACACGTGCCCGCGTCGTGCCGATGATTTCCGCCAGACTCTCTCGCTATGCCCACCTGCCCACGACGGACTTGGTTCGCCACCACGACCGGCACTCGCCAGCAGACCGGCTGTTGAAAGACTAGGGGACGAGCGCGAAGTTCAGGAGGGCGAGCCCGTTGGACAACCTGAGGGCGGGGAGGTAGCTGCCTCCATGACTGCCTGCCCCCCCCGAGACACTCAAAGTCAGTAGCATCATGTGTCCACACAGCATAAGATGGTATTGGAATGTTCGTTGAAGAACTGTGCTGATATGGGAAGGCTCACAACCCTGTGAGCTTCTCGTGGAGCTTCAGGCTGACCACCCGCCCCCATGCAGCCCACCGGGGCGGTCTTCATGTCCAAGGGTCCTAAGCGCCCGGCATTCCAAACTGAAGAGACGCCGGAAGCGATCGGTCTTTATGTAGTCGGCGGCCTGCCGCTTCATCATCTCGCGTACCAGAACGTCTCCATCATCCAGGCGCTGCTCGGGGCCATTGCCATATTGGTCCTAGAGACCGCGCGGACCTAGCGGCCTCGTCTCTGTCACGGTGACGAACCGGCCCCGGCAGGAGGGGTACAGGGCTCATGGAGTGTCTAACGGACGCACGGCGGCTCAAGGTCGCCGTGATCGGGACGTACCCGCCGCAGCAGTGCGGCATCGCCACCTTCACGAGCGATCTCTGTGCAGCGCTGGCCTCGGGTCATCCTGACGTGGCTTGCGTCGTCCTGCCGGTCACTGACACGCCGGCAGGTTACGCTTATTCACCGCGCGTGCGGTTCGAGATCGAGAAAGGCAATATCGCCTTGTACCGCCGGGCCGCAGATTTCCTGAACAGCAACAACGTCGACGTGGTCTGCGTGCAGCACGAGTACGGCATCTATGGGGGGCCCGCCGGGAGCTACATCGTGGCGCTCCTGCGTGAGTTGCGCATGCCGGCCGTGACGACGCTGCACACGATTTTGCGTGAGCCCGATCCCCTGCAGCGCCGGGTGCTGGAGGAACTGATTCAGCGCTCGGACCGGTTGGTGGTCATGAACCCGCGCGCCGTCGACTTTCTCCGGGAGATGTATGGGG
>JBGPLF010000281.1:0-4633 GCA_041486265.1 bacterium | reverse complement strand
CGCCACGGCCTCGACGTACTTGTGGTGATAGAGGAGGCACAGGAGCGGCGCGTCGCCGTGGTAGCGGAGCCCGCCGGCATGAATACCCGGGGGGATGAACGTGTGGCCGAGCGTGTACATCTTGACGAGCGGCGTCATCCCCGCGGTGTCGCCAAAATCGTAGAGGTAATCGCCGCGGGTCAGGGTCGGGCACGCTTCAGGCTCCGCCGCCACGAAGCGCACCGCCTTGCCCTTGAACTTGTCCGGCATGAAGGGGAAGGCCAGCCCTGAGAAGTTGCTCCCGCCCCCGACGCACCCGATGATCACGTCGGGATAGTCGCCCGCCAGTTCCATCTGCTTGCGCGCTTCGAGCCCGATGACGGTCTGGTGCATGAGGACGTGGTTGAGCACGCTGCCCAGCGAGTACTTGGCGTCGTCGTGCGTGGCCGCATCTTCGACGGCCTCGCTGATGGCGATGCCGAGGCTGCCCGGCGAATCGGGCGTCTTGGCGCGGATGGCCCGGCCGGCGTTGGTGCGGTCGGATGGACTCGGCAGCACCTCCGCGCCCCAGGTCTGCATCATCACCTTGCGGTAGGGCTTCTGTTCGTATGACACGCGCACCATGTAGACGGTGCACTCCAGGTCGAAGAAGCGGCAGGCCAGTGAGAGTGCGCTGCCCCACTGCCCCGCGCCGGTCTCAGTCGTGAGCCGCCGGACGCCCTCCTGCTTGTTGTAGAAGGCCTGCGCCACGGCCGTGTTCGGTTTGTGGCTGCCCGCAGGGCTGGTGCCTTCGTATTTGTAGTAGATGCGCGCGGGCGTATCGAGGGCCTTCTCCAGCCGCCGCGCCCGGTACAGCGGGGTCGGCCTCCACAAGCGGTAAATGTCCCGCACCGGCTGGGGGATTTCGATTTCCCGCTCGGTGCTCACTTCCTGCATGATGATGGCCATCGGGAAGAGCGGTGCGAGGTCGGCAGGCCCGATCGGCTGCTTCGTCCCCGGGTGCAGGACCGGTGCAGGCGGCACGGGCAGATCGGCGGTGATATTATACCAGGCCTTCGGAATGTCAGCCTCGCCGAGCAGAATCTTGGTCGAGTCCATCCTTACACCCCCATCAGCGCGATCTCAAAGGCGAAACACCAGGTCTGAGTCTCTGGGGTTCTGGAGAAACTGAGACGTTACCTTCCTGTAGGAGGAGGGCGGCTGCGGCGCAGCCCGGGGTTCTTGGGATCGCGCCTAGAGGATCCCGTCGACAGGCAGGCTGAGGTCCGGGAAGGTCTGCGCGGAGAGTGTCTGACCGCGCGTGACGTGCTGAACCGACCGGTATCCATCCGGCGAGGGGTGCCGGTATGCCTCGATGATCTCCCCGGATAGATCCACCAGCCAGGCCTCGAGCACGCCAGCTCGCGCATAGAGCAGTAGCTTGACTGCTCTGTCGGTGTCCGCGGATGTCTCTGCGACCTCGACGACCAGGAGCACGTCTTCTGGTCCGGGATGGGCGGAGGCATAGAAGTCGGCGCGTGGACGCAGCAACGCGATGTCGGGTTGGGGTTCGGAGTGCCCACCCAGGCGAATAAGATTCTGGACGCGCACGATAGCCTGGTCCCCCACCAGATTGGTGAAGACTTTTGTCAGGCGATCCACGCTGGCCGCATGCCGGCTGCCGATCGGCACCATCTCGACGATCTCCCCGTCGATGAGTTCCACCCGGTCGTCTTCCGAGAGGATGCCGACCTCGGCCATGCGATGGTACTCGTCCACCGTGAAGCGGCGCTTCAGCAGTTGCATGGACATGAGGCAAGGTTCGCCGCCCCGCAGTACTGAACCTGCCACCGGCGATACGGGACCGGCGCATTTGCCGATCTTCGTGCTCGTCTGTAGCCGGGTGGCAAACGCGAGAAATCGCGCACCAGCAGGGATTGCGCAGAATGCCTGATTATCAGATAATCTGCATAAGGGGGGGTGGATCGGCAATGGGCGACAGACCGATCAGGGTGGGGAAGCGGGGCGCGGTAGTGATCCCCGTTGAGCTCCGTCGCCGGTACAGCATCGAGGAGGGCAGCCTCCTCGTGGCCGAGCCACGACCAGAGGGAATCTTGATTCGGCCCGCCGTGACCGTTCCCATCGAGATCTACACACCAGAGCGGAAGGCCGAGTTTCTCCTCTCGAACGCCGTCGACGCGAAAGATTACGCGTGGGCCATCCGAGAGGTCAAAGCGCTCGGTCTGGACCCCAAGGCCATCCCGCATCGGCGTCCGAAGAAACCCCGGTAGTGGATCGCATCTTCCTGGATGCAAACGTCCTCTTCTCCGCAGCCTATGGCAGCGCAGGGCTCAGAACGCTCTGGGACCTGATCCGCGCGGGGCGTTGTGAGCTGCTCGCATCCTCTCACGTGATTGAGGAGGCCAGGCGAAACCTCTCCCCGCAGCATCTGCTGACGTTTCAGAAGCTCGAACGCGACCTGAAGGTCGTCCCCGCGCCAGCGCAGGACGTGCCCTGTCCAATCGAGTTGCCGGCGGGAGATCGGGAGGCCTTCCTCGCCGCCCTGGCGGCAGGCGCCTCACACTTCCTGACGGGCGACGTTGGGCACTTTGGACACTCCTTCGGCGCGACGGTCGCCGTGGTGTTGATTCAGCCACCTGGAAACTACCTCGCGAGCAGAAAGGCGCGGAGGAAATAGAACGGACACTTATCCCTCGGGTGAAGATCCGCGCGGAACCTCAGCGGCCGGAGTGGGTCCCTGAGCCTCTGACTCCGGGGGCGCTGCGGGTTCCGCGGGCGCCGGGGCCTCGGCGGGGACCGCGGGTTCTTCAAAGGGCGCAGGCTGCTCTAACAGCGCACGGTCCTCGAGCGGCCCCGCTTCCACCGCTCCTGGCACACCGCGCTGCGTGCGTACCTGCAGCGACCGGAGGCGGTTCAAGATGGCCGCCACCTCGTGCCGGCGCGGCATGGCGTAGTCGCCGGGGCGCCCCTGCGGCGGCACGAGCACGCCCAAACCCGATGCGTCAATATCGGCGAAGACGCGGTCGAGGAGACCTGCGATCGTCGTGTTGCCATCAGTGTAGGCCTTTTCCACGGCGTAGAGGATCGCGTCGCCGGCGGCGCGTGCCTGCCCGTCATCGGCCAGGTGGATCAGAGGCTTGAGATCCACGGTCTCACGCCCGAGGGCCAACACCTCGCGGCCGCGCAGTTCGGCCCGCAGGCCGCGCCCCCGCATGCCGCTGAATCCACGGGACAGCGGACATCGCGATAACGGGAGATCGAAGGCCGGCCTCTCCAGACCCCCGACCTGACCACCTTCCAGGCTCCGGGACTCACGCGGTCCGGCCGCCAGACTCCGCGCGCGCTCGGTCGCGGCCAGCGGCTGAAACCCTTCCATGACAATCACGGTATCTGCGACGTCGAGGTATTCGCCGAGCCCGCCGGTGGCGATCACCGACGAGATACCGTGGGTCTCCCACAGGGCGCGCACGCGATCCACCAGCGGTGTGATCGACTCGCTGGTCTCCGGGACCAGGGTCCGCATCGCTGCGTCCCTGGCCAGGAACATGATGGCGCCGTCATCCTCGTCGAACAGCAATAGATGGGTGCCGATCTCCAGCGCCTCGGCGACGGCCGCGGCCATGGACAGCATGCCCGTCGCGCGCTCGACCGAGAGGGCGCGCACGTCCGGGCGGTGGGGAAGACGGTGAATGAACGCGCTGACATCCACGTGCTCGATCCGGCGACCGGCTTCGGCGCGGATCATCGCGGCATCGGGCGCGGCCGCCACCAGCTCCCTGCCGTCTCCGGGCACATGAGGATGAACGCCGCTGGCGATGGCCGCCAGCAGCGACGACTTGCCGCTGAACGCCGCGCCGGCGATCACCGTCACGCCGCGGCGCACGCCCAACCCGCGCACCGGTCCCCGATGGGGCAGCGTGATCGTGACGGCCAGTTCGTCGGGAGCGCGCAGCGGCAGGAATCGAGTGCCGCGCAGCGGGCGATCGCCCGATCCCGGCTCGCGCGGCAGCACGGATCCATCGGCGACGAAAGCCACCAGCCCGTGCGCGTCCAGAGCTTCCCGTAGCGCCAGGTAATCCTGATACGTCTCACAGTGGCGCCTGCCGGAGGCGGCATCAAGATTGGCCCAGACCAGGCCCGCGTTGACGACGCCGGGCAATTCGTTGAAGAACAGCGCCTGCGCCGGTTTTGCCAGGACCTTCCGGCCCTCCGCGGGCAGCGCGACGGTGAGCCGGACCTCCACGAAGTCTTCGGCCACGCTGCAGCAGGTCCGCGGCAAGATCGCCTGTTCGCCGGCTTCAATCACCAGCGGCGTAATCCGGCCGGACCAGCGCGCGCGGACATGTTTGTGGATCGCGTCACGGACCGTGCGCGCCAGGAAATCCTCAGCGGCGATCCGGCCGAAGGGGTGGTCCCATAGCGTCGGGGGGACCTGGGCTTCCGCCTGATCAATGCGGACGCGCGCAGCGCAGGATGGTGCCGCCGGATCGAGGTCGAGGCTCTCGAGGTACAACTCGAAGCGGTCGAACCGGTAGGCGCCGGCCAGTTCGCGGTAGACTTGTACGCCCTTGCCGTTCATGACGACGAGCTTGTCGCGCAACCGGTCGGCGGGGAGCATCGTTGTGAAGTTCGCCTCCAACATCGGTGGACCTTG
>JBGPLF010000280.1:0-4639 GCA_041486265.1 bacterium | reverse complement strand
CGGTTCCTGCGCGATCGCGTGACGGTCCTGGGGGTGATGCTGTTCTGCGTGCTCCTCATCGCCACCGGCTTCGCCCCGGCCATCGCGCCATTTCCCTACGACCGGTTTGCGGGACTCCCACTGCAGCCCCCGGGCGGAAAGTTTATCCTCGGCACCGACGAGGTCGGACGCGATCTCTTCAGCCGCATCCTGTTTGCCGGCCGTGTCTCGCTGGGTGTCGGCCTCGGGGCCACGCTGCTCGCGGCGGCGACAGGCCTACCGCTGGGTCTGATCAGCGGCTACTTCGGCGGCCGGCTCGACAGTGTGATCATGCGGACCCTGGACGGCCTGCTCGCGTTCCCCGCTCTGCTGCTGGCGCTGGCCGCCGTGGCCGTCCTGGGCCCGAGCGTCCGAAACATCATCATCGCCATCGGACTGGTGTCCGTACCGATCTTTGCCCGGTTGGTGCGGGCGAGCACGCTCGTGTTCAAGCAGCGCGACTTCGTCGAGGCGGCGCGCGCGATCGGCGCCAGCGATCTCCGCGTGGTGGCGCTGACGATCCTGCCCAACTGCCTGCCGCCGCTAACGGTGCAGTTCACACTGACCTTCGCCACCGCGGTGCTCACCGAGGCGGGGCTGAGCTTCCTCGGACTCGGCGTGCGGCCGCCCGCCCCGTCGTGGGGGATGATGCTGAACACGGGCCGCAACGTGATGTCGCTGGCGCCACTGTATCCCGTCGTCGCGGGCGCCGCGGTCTTCATCACCGTCCTCAGCCTCAACCTGATTGGGGACGGTTTGCGCGACGCCCTGGATCCCCACCAGTTCACGAGGACGTGACGTGCGGAACCACGGCAGTAGGAAAATGATCAGCGGGGCATCGACTGCGAGCAGAAAAGTGCTTACGGCTCCTTGCGCAACCCAATACCTTGAATCCTGTTTGTCTGACCAATACGGATTTGCTGCTGGGAAGAAGTTCTCAGCGAATTGCAGCTCCAAGCGCTTGGTGAGACCTATCTCCCTAAGAATCCGCTCGAGAGAGACCCCGGCATGCGAATGGCCCAGCATTGCAAGGGCTTTGATCGCCGTAGCGTCTTCCTGAAGCAAAAGGGGTTGTTTCCTGCCGGTGCGCGGCTAGCGCCAGAGCCTCCAATTCGCCCGAATGAAGGGTTTGATCGAAACGCCGATTGAAAGCCGAATCAACCGCCGCGATCGCTTCACTGGTTGCTTCCAAGCGTTCCACCTTAGTTCCGGTTGCACAAACGCATCAGTAAGGGTAAGCGGCGCGTGTAGCATAATACCTGTTAGGGTACGCAGCAGGAAGTAATAAGGTAACACGTTTCGGAGGAGTTACTTGGAGCGCACGCCAGAAGTCCCTCTCACGACAAGAGGGATTGAGGCCCCCCGCCAAGCAGTCATTAACTGCCCACAGATGCTACACTAGCGGGCACTACCTAGGGATTCTAGGGAGAGGTTGCCATGAGCGCAGGCAAGTGGAGTGGCAACATTTCTGCCGGCAGTAGTGCCCATACCAAAGAGGGCTTGCACGGATTGCCGCTGCGGTCGCACGCACTGGTCGGCCGCAAGAAGGACCTGGAGATGTCTGAGGCACTCATCTTGCGCGGCAACGTGCGGCTCGTTACCATCACGGGTCCGCCGGGCGTGGGCAAGACACGGTTCGCGGTCGAGTTGGCCTCCACCGTTGCTTCGGAATTTGACGATGGTGTAGCGTTCGTAGATCTGGCCCCCGTGCGCGACGCGGGTCTGGTCCTGGATACGATTGCCCGGGCGCTTGGCGGGGTCGAACACCCGGATCGCCCGGCGCTGGCGCGTCTCCGGAGATACCTGAGAGACCGAAACCTGCTGCTTCTCCTGGACAATCTGGAACACGTGATCACAGCCGCTGCCGACGTGGCTGATCTGCTGGAGGCCGGTCCGCATGTCAAACTGCTCGTCACCAGTCGCCAGCCGCTGCACGTCCGTTGGGAGCATAGATACAACCTCCTCCCTCTTGCCCTGCCTGACCCACCGGCGCGATTGGATCGGGCCACACTCGCCCGATACCCTGCCACCGCCCTCTTTATGGAGCGGGCACGTGCTGCAGAGACGAGATTCTCGGTCGATGAGCGGAACGCACCGACCGTTGTGGAGATCTGCCGCAGGCTGGATGGGCTTCCCCTCGCGATTGAACTGGCGGCGGCCTGGATCGGTCCGCTGGGGCTGGATGCGATCCTGTCGCGGCTGTCGGACCACCAGGCCTTCCCCTCGGGTGGTCCACGCGACGCACCTGAGCGACAACGGACCCTCATCGATGCCATTGCCTGGAGCTACGATCTCTTGAATGAAGCAGAGCGCAGTGTCTTCCGCGCGCTCGGAGCCTTTGCTGGTGAGACCCCTCTTGAAGCCATCGAGGCGGTGTGCGAGGGGCTTCGGGTCGATGTGCTTACCCCGGTCGCAGGGCTCGTCGACAAGAACCTTCTGTTGCGGGTTGGCGATGGTGAAACTCATTTCCGAATGCTGGAGACCATCCGTGGGTTTGCGGACGAGCGACTGGAGCTCACGGGCGAGGCGGATGAGGTGCGCAGGCGCCACGCCGCCTGGTTCCTCGGTCTTGCCCAACGGGCGGAACGGTTCATATGGAGTGAGCACCAGAGATCTTGGCTTGAGCGCCTCGAGCGTGCCCACGACAATGCCCGCGCCGCCCTGAGTTGGTGCTTCAGTGGTCGGGACGAGGAAACCGGGGTACTGCTCGCGGCGTCCATGCACCGCTTTTGGTTCGCGCGCGGCTACATTCGTGAGGGGCGGAGATGGTGCGAGATAGCGGCATCCAAGCAGGAGGTTTCCGCCAGGGGGCGCGCCCTGGCCCTTAGGAACCTGGCATTTTTCCTGATGCACCAGGGTGAGGCTGAACAAGCGGTCACGCTGGCAGAGGAGGCCGCTGCGCTGGCCCGGTCGGTGGGCGAGCCTTCGCTGATGGTGTGGATCCTGCTAGGTTTGGCCCTGGCGACTGATGCGGTAGGGGATTTCGAGCGTTCCGAGCGTCTCTATGGTGAGATGCTCGACATGGCGCGCCAGGCGGGTGACGAGACGATGGCCGCTCGGGCTCTTGGCCATATCGGGAACGTGCTTCGGATTCGGGGCGACAACGTGCGTGCGCGGGCGGTGCTCGAGGAAGCACTTTCGCTGGCTCGTCCGCGCCATGACAAGTGGCTGACGAGTCTCGTGACCGGTAGCCTCGGCGTTGCGCTTGCGCCAGAGGACCCTGCCCAAGCCTTGACGCTCCTTGAGGAGAGCCTGGCGCTCTCCTACGACATCGGGCATCGCTCGTTGACCGCGCGCTGGCTGCAGCACCTGGCAGGCGTCTTGGCATCCTCGGATCGCGCGGAGGTCGCAGCCAAACTGCTGGGTGCGTCCGAGTCTTTGCGGGATGCCTTCGGGTTCGCACGCAGCGTTTCGCTGCAGGCGGCAGTCGGGGCGGCCGCGCGTGCGCGTCTCGGGCCTGACGCGTTCGAAGCCGCGTATAGCAAGGGAACAGCGATGACGGCCGACGAGGCAGTGGCGTTGGCTCTCGGGCGAAGCGCTCCCGCGCGAGTGGAACAGGCCCAGCGTCCCGGCGGACTGACCGGCCGCGAAGTCCAAATCGTACTGGACATCGCCCGTGGCCTGACTAACTGTCAGATCGCAGAGAGGCTGGGGATCTCCGAGCGCACCGTGGACGCTCATGTCCAGAACATCCGGAACAAGCTCGGCATGGAGAGGCGCGCCCAGATTGCCGCCTGGGCCTCCGCTCACCTTCCGAAAAGCACGCCCGCCTGATTTCCTGATACTTCTAGAGGCCTTTCCCCCGATACTTAGGTCCTTTCTCGGATGGCGGCAGTCCGCCTACAGCACAAGATAGGAGAATAGCGCGAACAAGCGAGTGGAACTGAAGCCTCCGGTTCCGTTCCGGTTCCGAGAGAGCCCGGCGCCTCGTGAAGAAACAACTGGGGGGATTGGTGATGAAGCTGGCAGTGATGGCGACCATCATTTTGACACTCCTTGCACTTCTTGGTTCCAGTTTTTCGGGTTTGGCTGCGGCGCCTCAACCTGCGCCGACTGGCCGTCAGGTTGAGCCCAGGGCTGGCATGTGGAGAACCTGGGTGCTGGCGTCCGGCCGCCAGGTGCGGGTGCCGCCGCCGCCCAATCAGACCGACACGGCGGCGGAGATCAGACAATTGCAGGCGCTGGCATCGCAGCGCAATCCGACGGCGCTCGACCAGATTGCTTTCTGGGACACGAGCGCTCCCGCGTATCGGTGGAACGAGATCACGATCAACACGGCTCTCAAGAACAACCTGCCCTCCAACCTAGCCTGGCGGGCGCTGGCGCTCGTGCACGTCGCTATCTACGATTCGACGATCGCTGCCTGGGCCGCCAAGTACACTTACCGACGGCCCAGACCGAGCGAGGTTGATGCTTCGCTGAGAACCGCCATCCCGAATCCGCAAAGCCCATCCTACCCGTCTGAGCACGCCGTCGCGGCTGGAGCGGCTTCGACTGTGCTGGCGTATCTCTTCCCCGACGACGCGAAGCTCTTCGCGGACAAGGCCAACGAGGCCGTCAGGTCGCGCCTTGTCGCCGGCGTGCAGTATCCCAGCGACATGGCGGCGGGCCTTGAACTCGG
>JBGPLF010000279.1:0-4697 GCA_041486265.1 bacterium | reverse complement strand
TCTTCGAACGTGACGTAGACCCCGGCCTCTCGCAAGGCCGCCAGAGTCCCCTCCAGCCCCTTTGCGCGGAGCATGCTCCGTAGATCCCCCATCTCGCACCCCGCCAGTTTCAGCAACGGCAGGTAGGGACTGCCGGGGTTCCCGAAGACAGTTCGCTCCACCAGGAGGAGAAAGTTCGCTTCGCGCTCAGCCATCCGCTGACGCAAGATAGTCTGAGCTTCTTCCAGCGACAGGCGATGGCGAAGAAAGTTATGGAAGGCCCAGCCAAACCATACAGGCCCAAGCACATTGTCTGGAAGCTTCAAGCGCATCAGTTCCCTCAACGACCCTGTCGCCGGTCTTCTGAGCGATCACTTGTCGCTTTTCAGAGTAATATATGTATATTCTACCCATACAGGTCACGTTCCATCCAGCGAGGCTCTCTCTGTGAAGGGTGAGCAGACAGAACGGGGAGGATCTGGATGAGACTCGGGATCGGCCGGGCCGCGCTGGCGGCAGCACTCCTATCGGTCACAGTGGGCATGGGCTCGGCTCAGTCCGCTCGGCCCGAGATTCGGGCACGCCTCCAGTTCGCCCGCCCAGCCGATCTCGACCCCGTCTATAACACGCGTGCGGCAGACTATTTTGTCTATGTCAATATCTTCAGCCAGCTAGTCCGATGGAAGCCCGGAGGGACCGAACTCGAACCTGATCTGGCCGAGCGGTGGACCGCATCGCCCGATGGGCGGGTATGGACGTTCTATCTACGGAAGGGCGTGCAGTTTCACAAAGGATACGGAGAGCTGACGGCCCAGGATGTGAAGTTCACGCTCGATCGCTTCATGGACCAATCTGGCGGGATTCCGAATGCGGCCCACTGGTCAGATGTCGAGAAGATTGAAGCGGTTGACCGGTACACCATCCGTTTCACCCTGAGGAAACCCAGCGCCATCTTCGCTGCGAGCCCCATCGCCAGTCGCTCGGCCATGATCGTCTCTCAGCGGGCGGTGCTGGAGCGTGGGCGAGACTTCTCGCGGAATCCGATAGGGACCGGTCCCTTCATCTTCCAGCAGTGGACGAGCGCCGATGAGATCGTACTCACGGCGAATGACCAATACTTCCGGGGATCCCCAAAGGTAGCCAGGATCGTCTTTGTGCCCATCCTGGACGAAGGGGTGGCTGTGGCCGCCCTGGAGCGTGGAGAGATCCACGCCATGTGGACCCGGGGAAGCGTCGAAGCGGAGAGTCTCTTGCGGGCGAACCGGAACGTCACCGTGGAGGTGGTCAGTCGCATAGGTTCGGTCCGGTTCCTGGCGATCAATCCGCGATACGCTCCCCTGGCCGACCGGCGGGTGCGCCTGGCGCTGGCGTATGCCATCAACAAGAAAGAACTGGAACTGGCCAGCGGCGGTCAGCTTCGCACAACCTACCAACCGCTCCCCGATCTCCCCTGGCTGCGGGCCGCGGCGCAGGCCGGGGCGTTCCCCGTCTACCCAAACGACCCCGCGCGCGCCAAGCAACTCCTGGCCTCCTCAGGGTATAGCCCCCTCAGGGTGACACTAACATTTTCGCTCTCCTCGCCCGTCCCGCTCATAGCAGAGATCCTGGCCGAGCAGTTTCGTCGAGTCGGCATCGACGTCCGGATGGAAGGGGTGGAGCAGCGAGCATGGAACACCCGGTGGCGTGCCTCCCAGTTTGAGTTGACCCCGGCGAGCCTGGGGAGCGGCCCGGACCCGGACGAGACCGCCCGCGACCTGCTCCACACCGCGAACTTCCCGCCGGGCGGCAACGCCTTTCGTTATGATCGAGCGGACATGCTGATTGATGACGCCACACGTGAGCAGGACCCTGTGCGTCGCCGGAGGATCTACATTGCCCTCATGAAGCAGGTGATGACGGACCTCCCCTACATCCCCCTGGCGAATGACAACCTGACGGCGGCCTGGCGGGCCCCGATCAAGCGAATGATCACCGGGATCGACAATGACTTTCAGGCATTCACTATCGAGGTCGCAGGGCGCTGACCGCGGACCAGGGCGGCCGCCGAGCGCGGCGGCGTGGACCTCAACAGGGCGGCCGTAACGCGTCGTGAGCACATATGTCGGTCGCCGCCTCCTGCTCCTCGTTCCCACGCTGTTGCTCACGCTTGTCACGACGTTCATAATGCTACGCCTGGCGCCAGGCGACCCGGCGGATGCGCTCCTGGAAGAGATCCAGGCCGGCGAAGCGCAGCACGTGGCCGTGCACCATCAGCTCGGCCTCGATCGACCGGTCCCGGTGCAATTCGCGGCCTATGTTAGCCGGGTGCTCCGGGGGGATCTTGGTCGGTCGTACTTCACCCGCGAGCCGGTGCTGGAGAAGCTTCTCAGCCGGCTGCCATTCACGCTCGAACTGGCCCTCGCCGCCCAGGCGGTTGCCATGGCCATCGGCCTGCCGTTCGGCGTGCTCGCTGCGGTTCGCCCTCGCACCTGGTTCGACTATGCCGCCTCAGCGGGAGCCGTCGCCGTTCACTCGATGCCGAGGTTCTGGATCGGTCTGCTCCTCATGCTGACCTTCGCGGTCCACCTCGAATGGTTTCCGGTCATCGGGGCCGGGCGGCAGGGCGATCTGCTCGACCAGTTGCTCCACCTCGTGCTCCCCGTACTGGCGATCGCGTTGGTCCACAGCGGCCAGCTGGCGCGGACGGCGCGCGCCAGCCTCCTGGAGGTCCTGCGGCAAGACTTCGTCCGAACCGCGCGCGGAAAGGGGGTCCCGGAGCGCCGGATCCTCTTGCGCCATGCGCTCCCCGGAGCACTGGTGCCCATCATGACCATCATCGGCTTGGGTTTCGGCCGACTGCTCGGGGGGGCGGTGGTTGTGGAAACGGTCTTCGTCCGGCCCGGACTCGGAACCCTGCTCGCGGAAGCGATCCGTGCGCGAGACTACCCCGTAGTTCAGGGCACCATTCTCTTCTTCGCGGTGGCCATCGTGCTCGTCAACATCGTCGTGGACATCGGCTATGCGGTCTTCGATCCCAGGATCAGGCTATAAGCTGTCGGTAGAACCGCAGCCACTTCGGCGCCGGCGGAGCCTCCTGGGCCCGCGAGGCCTGCGGCGCCACGGCGGAGCTGTCGTCGGAGCCGCCCTCCTCCTGCTCTTCGCGCTGGTCGCGGCGACCGGCCCCTGGCTGATGCCGCAAGATCCCTTTGCGCAAGAGATCCCCCAGCGACTACGCGCCCCTTCCCGCGCCCATCTCTTGGGCACCGATCACCTGGGCCGGGATGTGTTGAGCCGGATCATCTACGGCTCCCGCATCTCCCTGCTCATCGGTCTCGGCGCCGTCTTCCTCGGTGGAGTATTCGGCTGCACCTCGGGCTTGCTGGGCGGATACCTCGGCGGCTGGACAGATCGCGCGGTCGTGCCGCTGGTCGATGTCTTTCTGTGCTTCCCAACGTTCCTGCTGGCCCTGGCGTTGATCGCGATCCTGGGGAGCGGGCTCACGAACGTCGTCCTGGCGATCGCGCTTGCGATCTGGCCGACCGTCGCTCGCGTAGCGCGTGGCGAAGCGATCCGCCTCCGGGAGCGAGACTTTGTTGAGGCTGCACGCGCGTGCGGGGCCGATAGTCTGCATATCGTTCGACGCCACATCTTCCCGAACGCTCAGGGACCGCTCCTGGTGATCCTGACGATGGGGGTTGGAACCGCCATCCTCTCGGAAGCCAGCCTCGGTTTCCTGGGGCTTGGGGTTCAGCCGCCTGTTCCGACCTGGGGCAGAATCATCGGTGATGGGGTGGGCTATATGCGGACCGCTCCCTGGGTGATCACCTTCGGGGGAATGGCGATCTTCCTGGCCATCCTGAGCCTGAACCTCCTCAGTGACGGACTGCGAGATCTCTTCGACCCGACGATGGAAGCCACCGGGTAGGGTGCCGATCTTCGTGTGGAGGTGGCGCGATTAAGCGTCTCCTCGGTGGCGATGCCCTCAAGAGCCTATGGCTTGATGTTCTGGTTTAGGTGGAACAGATTGCCCGGATCGTACTTCCTCTTGATCTTGACGAGACGCTCGTAGTTGCCCTTGTAGTTGGCCTTGATCCGGTCCTGATCATCTTCGGCCATGAAGTTGATGTAGCCGCCCTCCTCCGAATGGGGCGCAATCGCCTGGTAGTAGTCGCGGACCCATTGGATGTTGGCCTTGTTGTCGGCGGCGTTCGGCCACATGCCGGCGATCACAGGGGCGAAGTTCGCGCTCCGGTATGCGAAAGCCGTCGCGTCAGATGCGACCCGGTGGCACGCTCCGTTGATAGGGTAGAGGTGGACCGTCGAGTTGACGACGGGTACCTTCGGCCCGTGCTTGAGATGCGCCTCGATCGCTGCATCAGTGAGCTTGGTCACGAAGTTGGCCTTCCAATAGTGCTGCAGGCCGGGCGGCACCAGGGCATCAAACAGGCTGTTGAGCATCGGATACGGCATCGGGCCAACGTGTTCAGCGACCACGGGCGCCACGTCGTGAAACGGTTTCAAGGCGCGCTCGCCTTTATCCAGGGGCCCGGCCCAGCACGCCACGATCACGCAGAACGTATCGCCGTGTCGCTTCTCGGGGATGAATGGGAGCGGGGGCGCGATCTGGAAAGCCGGGAAACCGCCGAGCTCCTCAGGCGCGTCGGCGATAAACTCGCGAAAGAAGCGCAAGATAGTGCCGGCGTCGCGCAGTTCGTAGAGGATCGGGCCGCCGTAGATAT
>JBGPLF010000278.1:0-4751 GCA_041486265.1 bacterium | reverse complement strand
GCCATAGGCCAGGCGATCGATTGTGACCTGGACTTCGTCGCCCCGCTGCATTCTGGCCCTCCACCGCATCCTCAGCCGCCATCGTAGCATCCGAGGGCACCGGCGCGCACCCGTACGCGGCGGAAACGGCGGGGGCGGGAACGCTGCCTGAAGGCGGCCGCGACCCGCGGCGCGAATCTGCCCGGCATGGACACTCGCCGGTGCATTGTGACGAAACGCGATCTGCGGACCTACACCGACCAGCCGATCGAGCGCCCGGTGATGCTCCGGATCCTCGACGCCGGCCGGCGCAGCGGCAGCGCGCGCAACCGCCAGCCGTGGGAGTTCGTGGCCGTGACCGACCGTGAGATCCTCAAACGGCTGGCGCGCTGCGGGCGGTTCGCGACCCACCGGGCGGCAGCTGCCGCCGCGGTGGTAATCGTCGTCGAAGGGGCGCGCGACCTCTTCGATGCCGGGCGGTGCGCGCAGTCACTCATGCTGGCCGCCTGGAACCTGGGGGTCGCCTCATGTCCGGTGAGCCTGCATCACGACGCGGAGGCTCGTGCGGCCCTGGGCCTACCGGAGGGCCCGGTGGTGGCGGCCGCGATCGCGCTCGGCTACCCGCATCCGCGCGGCCGGGGGCGAATTGAGCGTCTGGCGCTGGGCGTCCTCAGCGGCCGGGGCCGCAAACCTCTCGAGGCCCTGGTCCACTGGGACCAGTATGGACGGCAGCGTGCGAGAAGCACGGCACCCGCTTCCCCACGCGGCGACCAGTCGCTATAATGCAACAGACATGAAACACGCACCTCGCTCCGGACTGGCCGGAGTCCTCGCTGCGCTATTTCTGTCGTTCCCCGCCCTTGCGCAGGCTGTCACCGTCGACACGCTACTGCAGCACATCTTCACCGAGCCGAACCCGCAGCCGTACACCATGACCGCAGACTTCACCGCGAACATTGTCCTCAACGTCCCCACCGGGAAAGTCACGGTGCATGCGGAGGGAACCTTGACGGAGTCCCGGGCCGTCGCCGGCGAGCAACGTAAACGTAAAGCCTCCATCACGAAGATCGATATCCCGCTGATCCTCCGGCCGTTCACGAACTCCATCAAGAAAGTGGTCACGGATCTGATCGAGGTGGAGCAGAAACCGGGGGAATTCCTACCGTACCAGGACGTCTTCATTGCGGAAGAGCGCGGCGACAAGTTCCTGCTGGGCGGGGTCCGCGCGGACATCGTCACCGGGGTGATGAACAAGTACGGGCAGCAGGCGCTGCTCAAGGATCAGACCGCCCGCCGCGCGATCGCCAAGTGGCTGTGGGCGCCCAGCCAGCGCGCTTCGATTGTGCGCGGCGGCGCCGGTCCCTACATGGTCACCGCGCTTGTCGACGAGAACGGGCTCATGTACCAGCTTGCGCTGGCGTACGACTGGGGGCAGGTCGGGAACCGGATCGTGTACGTGATGATCGGGGGGCGAGCGTTCTGGAAGGAAGTCAATAGCGACTCGACCTCGGAAGTCGCCGGAATCGGTCGGGTGGACGGCACCATGGCGCTGCACGTGCAAAACCACTGCCTGAACTGCTCGCCCCGCTGATCCTCCAGACGGCACCGCAGGTTCAGCCCGCCAGCGGCGTGATCTCATCGATACGCTGAAGTCCCGACAACACGCGCGGTTCGGGCCGCCACCCCACCCGAATCCGGAACGACAGGTGCCCGCCCGACCCTTCGTAGAAACGTGGCTGTGCATCGAAACCGAGTTGGCGGAGACGGAGCGCGAGGCGGTCCTGAATCTGCCAGCGTTCGACGTCGGTGCGCGGCCGGTAGTCGGTGGTGACCTCAGCCCAGAACAGCACAGGACGAACCGTAGCGATGAGCCATCACTCCTTCACCGCCCGACCCGGAGCACGCGGTCCGGGGAGCCGCGGGAACATTGGAGGCGATGCAATCAGTTATAAGAGATTGAGAGCGAGATGAAGAACCTCATGCACATTGAATTCCTTTACTGGGAAGATTGTCCTTCGCACCCGGACGCCCTCGCCCGGCTCCGCCAGGTCATCACGGAAGCGGGTGTACAGGCTGATCTTGACGTCATCCGGGTGGACACGCAGGAGGATGCAGAACGCCACCGGTTCCCGGGGTCGCCGACGATCCGGATCGACGGGGAAGACTTGCAGCCCGAGGGCGTGCAGGGCCAGGCGATGCTGACCTGCAGGACCTATCGGACCGAGACGGGGCGGCTCTCGCCGCTGCCGACCGCGACGATGATCCAGCGCGCGCTGCAGGCGCACGCCACATCTGCGTACACCACATCCAAGGAGGCTCGCAATGACGCTGGCACTTCGTGAACGGTTGATCTCCTTCTCGCTGCCAAATGTGGACGGGAAGACGGTGTCGCCCGACCAGTACGCCGACACACCCGTCCTGGGCGTGGTGTTCTGGTGCAACCACTGCCCCTACGTCAAGGCCTGGGAGGACCGGATGATCGCCCTGCAGCACGCGTACGCGGGACGCGGAGTGCGGTTCGTCATGATCAACAGCAACGACCCGGTGGCGTATCTCGATGATTCACCCGAGGCGATGAAAACGCATGCGCGCGAGAAGGGTTACCCCTTCCCGTATCTGTTCGACGAGTCGCAGCAGGTGGCGAAGCAGTTCGGCGCGACGCGCACGCCGGAGATCTTCCTGTTCGACCGCAGCCGGACGCTGCGCTACCACGGCGCGCCGGACGATAATTACGAAGACGCGGACGCGGTGACGGCGCACTTCTTGCGGGACGCGCTGGAGGCGCTGCTGGCCGGCCGCGATCCCGCGACTGCAACCACGCCGCCCAAGGGCTGCACGATCAAGTGGAAGAAATAGCGAGCACGGCGGCGGCGTTCAGCTCACGTCGCTTGAGCCGCAGCAGCACCTCGTTGACCGCGTCAAGGGGGAACACCTCGACTTCGATACGCACGGGGATCTGCGCCGCCACCTGAAGGAATTCGCGCGCATCGCGCCGCGTCAGGTTGCTGACCGTGCGCAGGACGCGCTCGCCGTAGATCGTCGCGTAGGGCATCGCGGGGATCTGATCGAGCGTGACCGCGTTGATCGCCACGGTACCCCCGGGGCGGACGGCCTCGAGGGCGGCCAGGACCACCTGGCCTGACGGTGCGAAGGTGATCGCCCGGTCGAAAGGTGCCGGCGGCCGGGCGCCGGGCTCACCGGTCCAGCACGCGCCCAGACCTTCCGCCAGGGTGCGGTGGCCGGCGCCGCGCGTGACCACCCCGATCTCGCATCCCCAGTGCCGCGCCACCTGGAGTGCCAGGTGTGCCGAGGCACCGAACCCAAACAGCCCGATTCGCTCGCCGGGCTCGACACCCGCCACTCGCAGGGCCCGGTAACCGATCACGCCGGCGCACAGCAGCGGCGCGGCGCGCGCGTCGTCGAACTGCGCCGGAAGCGGAATCACAAACGCGGCCCGGACGACGGCGAATTCCGCAAAGCCCCCATCCACGTCGTACCCCGTGAACTGTGCTTGCGCGCAGAGGTTCTCGTCTCCGCGCCGGCACGCGGGACACTCGCCGTCCGCCCATCCCAGCCAGGTAACTCCGACCCGCGCTCCCAGCAGCGTCCCTTCCACGCCTGGGCCGATGCTCTCAACGGTGCCGACGATCTGATGTCCTGGGACGACCGACGGACGGTGCGGCGGCAGATCCCCCTCGACGATATGCAGATCGGTGTGACAGACGCCGCAGGCATGCACGCGCAGACGGACGTCTCCCGGACCGGGGCGCGGTGTTTCCTCGTGGCCGACGACGAGCGGCGCACGCTCGATGGGGGCCGGCGAGTGGAGGCGGGCGGCGCGCGGCGCAGCGGTCATGTCACAGCCGTCACATCGGCGCGATCACAAGGTCAGAAGTCAGCGGACCCCGCGCTGCACGATCGTCCCGGCGGCGAAGCGAGCGATGCGGTCCGCCGCGATGCCCGCATGGACTTCCAGGCGTCCGGGGTCGTAGCTGAACGGAGCGTAGATAATCATCAGGCAGCGCCGGGTCGCCGGTGTGATCATCGTGCGCTGCGAGTCGCTCGTGGGGCTGCCGCACGCGCCCTGATCGTCGGCCGCGGTCAGGCGGTCCTCGACGCTGTACCATCCTTTGCCGATCGCCTCATAGCCCTCGCCGACCGCGCCCCGCCGCAGCACGATCGCACCGGAAGCCCGGTCGAGGTCGTGCAGCCCGATGGGCAGCAGGAACTCCAGTGAGCAGAGGTTGTTGATGTCCACAAGCGAGTTGATCTGCGGCAGCCCCCCGCTGCGGAGGACGCGGCGAAGGAGCGCCTCGGATGAGGGTCGGAGCTTGGTCGGATCGACGCCGATCCGGCGGTAGAGTTCACGGGCCGGCTGCAAGCCGCCAATCTGGGACGGGTCGCGCCCGGCATATGCGGCCCGCAGGCGCGCGGTCACCGCATCAATCTCACCCCACAGCACAGGATCATGCGCGGCAACCGTCACGCCCTCCGCTTCCACGACCGCCACCCGCAGCGACTCGGCCACCGCGGGATCGATGTGAACGTGGATCATCTCACGGCCCTCCAACGTCATCATGCCTCTTGTGCCAAGGCGACGGCAAGAGAGGCAAGGCAGGCGCCCGGACCGTGCACGGCGTAGAGAGGATGGTGTGAGGCAATCTCTGTACGCGGCGTGCGCGCTGGGGCTCACCATGACCGCGGTCATGGGCTGCAGCGGGACCGCAGCGCTCGAACCGTACGCCAGCCAGGCGCACGGGTTCACGATCTCG
>JBGPLF010000277.1:0-4757 GCA_041486265.1 bacterium | reverse complement strand
GTCCTACCACACCCGCCGGACCCGCTACCTCTTCCGCAAGGTGTTCGCCCGCTCGCCGGTGGAGATTCTCGTCTACCCCGTGCAGCAGGATTACTTCAGCCCGGTCCGGTGGTGGACCCGGGACGGGGACACCGAAGAGGTGGTACTGGAGTACATCAAGCTGGGGCTGTCACTCTACCGGCGCTAGGCTCAGATCGTCCTGGCGATCCTCAAAATAGTCCGCGTGTAGGGATGCTTCGGATCCTCGAAGACCTGCTCCGTGGGCCCGGACTCGACGATCTCCCCGCGGCGCATCACGTAGACATACTCCGTCCGCTGCGCCACCAGGCCCAGGCTGTGGGTGATAAGGAGCAACGACATCCCCAGTTCCTGCTGCACCCGATAGAGCAGATCCAGGATTTGCGCCTGCACCGTCACGTCAAGCCCTGACGTCGGCTCGTCAGCGATGAGCACCGAGGGCCCGGGGGCGACGGCGGACGCAATCAGCACGCGCTGCCGCTGGCCGCCCGAGAGTTGATGCGGGTAACGTCCAAAGAACGATGGGTCGAGACCGACCTGCCAGAGCGCCTCCAGGGCGCGTTCTCGGGCGCCCTTCTTGCCGTGATGGACGACGATCCCCTCCATAACTTGCTGGCCGACCGACAGGATGGGATTGAGGGCCGACGACGGCTCCTGGAAGATCATGCCGATGCGCGCGCCGCGGTACCGGTTGAGTTCGGGCTCCGGGAGCGGGATCAAGTCCACGTCGCCGAGCAGGATGCGCCCACCGGTGATCGCCGCCGCGTCCGTGGGGAGGATGCGCAGGACGGCATACGCGGTCATGGACTTGCCGGCTCCCGACTCGCCGACCAGGCCGACGGACCGGCCCGCCGGGACCTCTAAGGAGACGTCGTTGACCACGACGAGCGGTCGCTGCGCCTCGCGGATGACGACCGTGAGGTGTTCGATGCGCAAATCGGCGGCGGGATGAACAGACATCGTCGGGGAGATCACTCCTCATTGTACACTAGCCGGGGAGGGGTCAGCGCCGACGCCCTTGAAATGATGGAGTCCTCGGGAGATCGGGGAGTACCGACACGCAAAAGGAGTGAACCGCATGCCGACCGGGAGGCCGTCGGACCAGGAGGTCCCCCTGGGGCTGACCTTTGACGATGTGCTGCTGGAACCGAGGCGGTCGGGGGCTACGAGCCGCCGGCAGATTGACACCCGCACGCGTCTGACGCGGCAGATCGAGATGGCGATCCCGGTCGTCAGCGCCAACATGGACGCCGTCACCGAGGGCGAGATGGCCGTCGCCGTCGCTCGGGTCGGCGGCATCGGGATCGTCCACCGGTTCCTGCCGATCGACCGCCAGGTCGCGGAGGTACGGCGCGTCAAGCGAGCCGAGAGCGTCGTCCTCGCCCGCCCCTACACGTTTGGTCCCGACCGCACCGTGCGCGAGGCGCTGGAGTTTATGGAGGAGCACGGCTCGGCCGGCTTGCTCATCGTAGACGGCAGCGGAGAGTTGCTGGGTTTGGTCACGGCGCGCGACGTCGTGTTTGAGGATGATCTGGACCGGCTGCTCACGGCGGTCATGACCCCGCGGGATCGCCTGGTCACCGCCTCGCCGGGCGTCAGCCCGGAGGAGGCGCGGCAGATCCTGCACCGCCACCGGGTGGAGAAGTTGCCGCTGGTGAACGGCGAGGGACGGCTGGCCGGCCTCATTACGAGTCGGGACATCCTCAATCGCATGAAATATCCGCAGGCGACAAAAGACGCCGAAGGCCGGCTGCGGGTGGGGGCGGCGGTCGGCATCCGGGGCGATTATCTGGAGCGGGCGGCGGCGCTCGTCGAGGAGGACGTGGACGTGATCGTGCTGGACGTCGCTCACGGGCACACCGAGGCCGCCCTCCAGGCGCTCGAGCGGCTGCGCGAGACGTACCCCGACACGTCGCTGGTGGCCGGCAACGTGGCCACGGCCGAAGGGACGCGCGATCTGCTCGAACGGGGCGCCGACGCGGTCAAAGTCGGCGTCGGCCCCGGATCATCATGCACAACGCGCATCGTGACCGGCGCGGGCGTGCCCCAACTCACGGCCATCCTCGAGTGCGCCAGGGTGGCCGCGGAGCGCGATGTCCCGATCATCGCCGACGGCGGCATCCGCAACTCCGGGGATCTGACAAAGGCGCTGGCGGCGGGCGCGAGCTCTGCGATGCTGGGCAACCTGCTGGCCGGAACCGAAGAAAGCCCGGGCGCGGTGATTATCCGAAACGGACGGCAGTACAAGACGTACCGCGGTATGGCGAGCCTCTGGGCCTCTGCCCGCCGGCAGGCGCTGGACGCCCCAGTGGAGGACGAAGACCTGAGCCAGATCGTCGCGGAAGGGATCGAAGCGACGGTGCCCTACCGTGGCAAGGCGGTGGACGTGTTGGTCCAGTTGGTCGGCGGCCTGCGGTCGGGGATGAGTTACTGCGGCGCGCGTTCGATCCGTGAGATGTGGACGCAGGCCCGGTTTGTGCGGATCACGCCGGCGGGTATGAAGGAGAGTTTGCCTCACGACGTCGAGCCAGCGTGAGCGCTCCAAGGTCCGCGTAGTTCGAGGGCGTCTTAGCCGGAGAGCACCTGCCGTAGACGCTCGGCGACGATCCTGTCCTCGCCGTCTTGCAGCGTGTGGACCGCGAGGGCGATCTGGCCGTCCTCCACGCGAATCCGGATGCTCGGCTCACCGTCCCGCAGGGCCGTCTCAATCGAGGCCACCGGTTTCCCCAGCTTCGCCTCGTCAACGGTGACGCGCAGCATCATCCAGGGACCCTTGCGCTCCCAGACGCGCTCAGCCTTGACGTGGGGAAGGCCTGTCAGCCCCTGCGCGATGGTCTCGGTCCGGCGCGCCTGCAGGGCCAGCCGTTCTTCGTGGTCGGTCGCGAACCACTCACGAAGTGCGACCAGGGTGGCGATGATCTCCTGCCGGTCGACCTTGTACCCCCGGCCGAGGGCGCGGTTGTCGAGGGTCTCATACGCGATGAACCCGTTGGCGGCCGCGGCCTCGACAAGATCCTTCCGGCCGCAGAGCAACCCCGTGGACTGCACCGATCCGAAATACTTCCCCCCGAAGCACACCAGGTCGGCCCCGCTCGTCGTGACCAACCAGGTCATGCGTTGCAGCGGGTAGACTTCGGCCGCCGCATCCACCAGCATCGCCACGCCCTTCTTCCTGGCGATGCGCGCAACATCAGGGATGGAAGGGATGCCGTCGGTGCCTTCCATCTTTGCCAGGTACAATATGCCGGCCGTCCTCGGGCCGATCGCGGCCTCGAGTTGTTCCGCCGTCGCCCCGTGCTCGCCGCCGACTTCTACCAGCCGCCCGCCTGGGACGCTGACGCAGCGATCATAGTGATAGCGCATCGGTTTCTGGAACAGGAACTCGTGTCTCATGCCGGTCGTGTCGGGCAGCCGCGCGATCCGCTCGGGGTTCTTCCCCGCCATGATCGCGGCCGCGCCCTGCACCAGCGCCGCGAAGCAGCCCGAGGTCACCAGCGCGGCCTCGGCGCCGAGCAGTGCGGCGACGGCCCTGCCGGATGTGTCCAGCAGTTCCTCCATGTCCACGTAGTACGCGTTCGCGGTCGCCATCGCCGCCTGCACGCTGGGGCTGAGGATGGAGCCGCCCAGGATGGTCACGCTGCCCCTGGCATTGATGACGCGTTTGATGCCCATCTCTTCGTAGAGATCTCTCGTGTCTGCCATCCGCATGATTGCCTCCAATTCTACCCCTAGATTCGGAGCCTGGGGTCGAGAAAGTCCCGCAGGGCATCTCCCAGCAGGTTGCTAGCAAAGACGACGAGGCTGATCGCCAGTCCCGGAAAGATGACCACCCACGGCGCCCGCTGGGCGAATTCCGCGGCAGAGACAGATAGCATCCGGCCCCACGAGGGATACGGCTCCGGGACGCCGAGCCCCAGGAAACTGAGGGACGCTTCCACCAGGATCGCGCTGCCCAGTTGCGCGGTGCTCATCACGATCAGCGGGGAGGCGGCGTTGGGGAAGATGTATCGGAGGGCGATGCGGCGGCGATCCGCCCCAAGCGCGCGGGCGGCCTCCACATAGGACGTCTCGCGGATCGACAGCGTCGCCGCGCGCACCACGCGCGCGACACGCGGGATGAACGGGACGGAGATGGCGATGATCACCGTGGTAAGAGACGGGCCGAGTGCCGCCACCATCACGAGGGCGAGCACCAGAAGCGGGAATCCCTGCATGATGTCGAGCAGCGGCTGGGCGACCAGGTCCACGCGCCCTCCGATGTATCCGCTGACGAGCCCCACGGCCCCGCCCACCAGGCCGCCGGCGAGGCTGCACGCGATCCCCACCGCGAGCGACACCCGGGCGCCGTGGACGATCCGGCTGTAGATATCCCGGCCCAGGTGATCGGTGCCGAGCCAGTACTGGGGGCCGGGCGGCGCGAACGTGTGCGCAGGATCCGTGCGGGTCGGGTCGTGTGTCGAGAGTGCGGAGGCCCCCAGGGCGGCGAGGACCACCAACAGCATCACCACGCCGCCCGCCGTCCCAAGAGGGTATCGTCGCACGAACCGCGCGACCGGCCCGGGGCGGCGGAGTTCCCCGTACAAGCGGGCGCTCATGCGTAGCGCACCCGCGGGTCCAGCCGCGCGTACAGCAGGTCCACGGCCAGGTTCGAGGCGACCACGACGATGGCAATGAACATCACGAGGTTCTGCACCACCGGGTAGTCCCGCCACAGGATCGCCTCAACCAGAAAGCGGGCG
>JBGPLF010000276.1:0-4782 GCA_041486265.1 bacterium | reverse complement strand
GCGCGAAGTTCTCCGGTCCGGCCATCGTCGAAGAACGCGAGTCAACGGTGATCGTCGGGGAGGCCGCGCAGGTGTCGGTGGATGAGTACGGGTTCCTATGGATTGAATTGCCCGGAAACTTGGAATGACTATGACCACCTTCGACCCGGTCACCTCAAGAGCGGACTCCGGGGCGCCTTCACCACGCCGGATGAACTTGCGGATCCGGCGCTCAAACTTGACGCGCGGCATCAGCACGCGGCGGCCGCATTTGAGGCATCGAATGCCGATGTCGGCGCCCAGGCGGACCACTTCCCATTGATCGCTCCCACAGGGATGGGTCTTGCGCATGCGCACGACATCCCCCAGGACGATCTTCAGGACGGGCACGGTGCCAAAGCCTCCTGTCCGGCCACCCGGGACTGTCGTTCCTTCATCTCAGTGCCCACCCGTCGATCGAGCGAGTCGGGTCTAGCGCGCCGGGATCAACATGTCGACCGGCGCATAGTCGTCGGACAGCACCGGCGCGTCATCCGTACGGATGGGGGCCTGATAGAGGTCTTCGGCCGCGCGCAAGAACCTATCCACGGTGACCTTGTGGTCGCCGACGAGCGCGCGGGCCCGACGCTCGATCTCAGCGACGGGCAGGGCGGGCTCGTCCGTGGCCACCACGATGATATTGCGCAGGGACTGCAGCGATCCCAACGGTCCGAAGTCCACCGGGAACACGTAGACGGTCCGGAAGGCCAGGCTGATCGTCTTGTACATCGCCCGGAAGAGCCGGCTGTCGGGTCCATCCAGCGCGCCGATGATGTTCATGGCCAGGACGCCGCCCGGCGCGAGTCGCGCCCCGGCCAGGATGAAGAACTCGCGCGTGGCCAGATGGAACGGGATGGTGTCCTTGAGATAGGCGTCGATCAGGATGATGTCGTAGGGTTCGGTGGACAGGCGCAGATGCAGGCGGCCGTCCCGCGCGGTGACCCGGAAACGGTCGTTGATCTCGACGCCGAAATACGCCCGCGCGGTTGCCACAACCTGCGGATCCAGTTCCGCCACATCCATGGTGACCGACGGATAATCGGTGACGTATCGGGACGGCACCGTCCCCCCGCCCAGCCCAATCATCAGCACGTGCCGCGGCTGGGGAACGAAGAGCAGGGGCATGTGCATGTAGTCCGCATAGGCGAAGACGGTGCGCCGGGGCTGCCCACGATCCCGGGCGCTCTGCCAGTAGTTGTCGAGCTTAAGATAGCGGATTGATCCCTCATCCGACACGGTGATCCGGTGATAGACGGTATCCTTCGCGAATACCAGGTCGGAGGGCCCTTGAGTCGCCGCCCGCGTCACGCCCGCGGCCAGCAACACGATCAGCACCGCACCGACCCCCGCGGCCGCCTGACGGCGAGCCGCCAGCCATCCCAGCACCGCCATGAGCATGAGAGCAAACCCGAGCGACTGAATGAGCGCACGGACACCCAGGTAATTAATGAGGACGAAAGACGTGGCCAACGTCCCGAGGATCGATCCCACCGTGCTGATGGCGTAGAGGTTACCCGCCGTCTGACCCATCGTGCCGACGGCCCGGGCCCGGAGCCGCACGGCGAATGGCGAGACCATCCCCATCACGATGCTGGGAACGAGGAACAGCGCGATCGAACCGGCCAGGGGGTTGAACTGCGGTCCGCGGTTGGCCTGAGCGATGGACTCCAGCACCGGGGGTGCCATCAGCGGGATCGGCACGGTGAGCAGGCCGGCCACGAAGACGATCCCGGCAAACAGTCCCGGAGAGGGATAACGGTCGGCGAGGCGGCCGCCGGAGGCATACCCGATGCTCAGCGCCGCGAGGAAGACACCGATTAGGCTGCCCCAGACATAAATCGAGTTGCCAAAGTACGGGGCGAGGACGCGGCTGGCGATGATCTCCAGCGACAACAGGACCCCACCGCTGACGAAGACGATGACTTCGAGGATGAACGCCACCTCCCGCAGCGATGTCGCTTTATTATAGCGTGGGAATGATGAAGTTGAAGGTGGCCGCCTTGCCGGTCGCCGTATCGCGCATCATGACGTCTTCCCCCCGAGTGTCGAACGGCCGCCGTGGTCAACCGCGGGCGGCAAGGAGGGCCGTATTGCGCCATGGATCGTCCACGGCGAGGACTCCGTCCTGCGTGCGAACGCCAACGCCGGCCGCCGTGATCTGATCCCGCACGCGCGACAGCGCCGCGGCGTCTGGGAGGAGGATGACGAAGGACCGGAGACCGATCGTATTGGGCGGCGGCGGGGATCCGCCCGCGCTTTCCCAGATGTTCGCACCAATGTGGTGGTGGTAACCGCCGGCACTGAGGAAGACCGCGCCGGTATAGTGCGTGGTAACGTCGAATCCGAGCACACCGTGATAGAACGCCTCGGCCATCGCAACATCTGCGACTCTAAGATGAATGTGTCCGATGCGGGTACCCGGCGGCATGCCCTGCCACGGCTCAGGCGCACCTTGCAGCGCCCCCATGATGCCGTCGGCATCGAGCGGGAGCGTATCCATTTCAACGCGATCGCCGCGCCAGCGCCACTCGCTGCGCGGGCGGTCCCGGTAGATCTCCAGCCCGTTGCCGTCAGGATCGTCGAGGTAGAGGGCCTCGCTGACCAGGTGATCAGCCGCGCCGAACTGGTACCTGGCGTCCACCAGCCGCGTCAGGATCTGGGCCAGCTCGGCCCGGGTGGGCAGGAGGATCGCAACGTGATACAGACCGGTCGCCCGCCACGGCCGGGGCCGCAACGCCGGGTCGGCCTCGAGGACCAGGAGCGCAGTCCCGTCCACGCCGAGGGTGATCCGCGACGCCTCTGTATTCAGCGCCTGCAGGCCAAGGAAGTCGCGGTAGAACCGCGCGGAGCGCTCCGCGTCGGTGACGGCCAGGGTCACCGGGCCCAGCGACGTCTCTTGAGGCAGCGGCGGAGAATCTCGCATCGTTTGCGTCATGTTACGCCATGATCTTATTCCGCCCAGGTTTCGCGCGCTCTCGGTCTTAGGACGGCACTTCCGCCGCGGCCTTCGTTGTAAAGACCAGGCTGTCACCCTGATAGTCCACCAGCACCGTCTCGCCCTGGTGGATCTCCGAGCCCAGGATCTTGCGGGCGACCACGTTCTCGATCTCCCGCTGGATCAGCCGACGCAGCGGCCGGGCACCGAAGTCGGGGTTGTAGCCCTCCCTGGCCAGGTGCTTCTTCGCCACAGCGGAGACCTCCAGACCGATGCCCTGCGTGACCATCCGCACGCCGAGCCCGCGAATCTGCAACCCGACGATCTCGACAAGCTGCTCCTCTGAGAGCGGCCGGAATACGATAATCTCGTCGATGCGGTTCAGAAACTCGGGACGCACGGTCTTCCGCAGTTCGCCCAGCACGAGCACCCGCGCCATCTCGAAGGCCGCGGCATCGTGGGGATCCAGACCCTGCAAATGACGGCTGCCCAGGTTGCTGGTCATGATGATCACTGTATTCTTGAAATCAACGACACGGCCGTGCCCGTCGGTGAGGCGGCCGTCGTCCATGATCTGCAGGAGCAGGTTGAAGACGTCGGCGTGGGCCTTCTCGATCTCGTCGAAGAGGATCACACGGTAGGGGCGGCGGCGCACCGCCTCGGTGAGCTGACCACCCTCGTCGAATCCCACGTAGCCGGGAGGCGCGCCCACAAGCCGGCTGACGGTGTGCCGCTCCTGATACTCGGACATGTCGAGGCGCACCATCGCGTTCTCGTCGTCGAAAAGCTGCTCGGCCAGCGCCTTGGCCAGCTCGGTCTTGCCCACGCCCGTGGGCCCCAGGAACATGAACGACCCGATCGGCCGGCGCGGGTCCTTCAGGCCCGCTCGCGCGCGCCGGATGGCATCGGCAATCGCGCCGACCGCTTCATCCTGCCCCACCACGCGCTCGTGCAGCCGCTCCTCGAGGTGCAGCAGTTTAGCCATCTCGCCTTCGAGCAGCCGCTGGACCGGGATCCCGGTCCAGCGCGCCACGACCTCCGCCACCTCGTCGGCGGTGACCTCCTCATTGAGCAGCCGTCCGTTCGCCTGCACTATCTTGAGGCGATCCCCTTGGGCCTTTAACTGCCGTTCAAGTTCGGGCACCGTGCCGTAGCGGAGGCGCGCCGCCGCCTCGAGATCGGCGCGCCGCTCGGCGTCCTCGATCTGGTGGCGGGTCTCCTCGATCTTCTGCTTGGTCTCGCGGATGGCGGTAATCGCCTGCTTCTCCTGCTCCCATCTGGAACGAACCGCGCCGGACTGCTCGCGCAGCGCCGCGAGCTCTTCCTCGAGTTTGTGCAGCCGCTCGCGGCTCGCCGCGTCGGTCTCACGGCGCAGCGCCTCGCGCTCGATCTCGAGCTGCATGATGCGCCGGTCCACTTCGTCGAGCTCGGCAGGTTTGCTGTCGATCTCCATGCGCAGGCGGCTCGCGGCCTCATCGATCAGGTCGATCGCCTTGTCGGGCAGAAACCGGGCGCTGATGTAGCGATCCGAAAGCACCGCGGCGGCGATCACAGCCGAATCGGTGATCCGGACGCCGTGGTGCACCTCGTACCGTTCCTTCAGCCCGCGCAGGATGCTGATCGTCTCCTCAACCGAGGGCTCACCCACGAGCACCGGCTGGAAGCGTCGCTCCAACGCCGCGTCCTTTTCGATGTGCTTGCGGTACTCGTCGAGAGTGGTCGCGCCGATCGCGTGCAGCTCGCCGCGCGCCAGCATGGGCTTCAACAGATTGCCGGCATCCATGGCTCCTTCGGCTTTGCCCGCGCCGACAACCGTGTGCAGCTCGTCG
>JBGPLF010000275.1:0-4825 GCA_041486265.1 bacterium | reverse complement strand
CGCGCCGACCGCAATGCCGATAATCAGGGTCACCAGCCGGATCACCAGGGCGATGGTCATCGAGACGCGCGCGCCGTAGACGACGCGGCTGAAGACATCGCGACCGGATTCATCGGTCCCCAACCAGTGCGCCACACTCGGCGGCTTCAGCACCGCGCCGAGATCAATCGCCATCGGATCGCGGGGCGCCAGCCAGGGAGCCATTAGCGCCACAACATAGAGCAGCAGGATCAGGGTCACGCCGACCATCCCGACCGGATCGCGCCGGAAGCGGCGCAGCGCCAGCGTTCCCGGTGTCTCGACCCGGACGTTCTCCGCGGCGATCCCTCGGGGCGCGCGCTCACGCATACCGGATCCTCGGGTCCACATACCCGTAAGCGACATCCACGCCCAGGTTCGCCAGTACATAGAGCACGGCCGCCACCAGCACCGTTCCCTGGATCATGAAGAGGTCGCGCTGCCCCACCGCATCCAGCGCCAGGCGCCCCATGCCGGGCAGCGCGAAGATGAACTCCACGAAGAAGGCACCTTCAAGGTACGAGGCGAGGTCGAGCCCCAGGACGGTGATGATGGGAATGAGCGCGTTGCGCAGCGCATGGCGGTTGATGACTGTCCGCTCATCGAGACCCTTGGCCCGTGCGGTGCGGACGTAGTCCTGGCCGATCACCTCCAGCAGACTCGTCCGGGTGATGCGGGTGTTGAACGCCGCCCGCACGCCGAGCACAAGGGCGGGCAGCACCAGCGAGTACCAGCCGTCATAGCCCGATGGCGGGAAGATGCGAATGTTGACCGCGAGCAGCAGGATGGCCACGGGCGCGACCCAGATCACCGGCAGCGAGATCCCCGCAAGCGTCACGACGGTCATGAGCCGGTCGATCCAGGAGTGCGGGCGGCTGCCGGCGATAACCCCCGCCCCCACCCCGACCAGCGGGGAAAGGACAAATGCGGCCGTGCCCAGGCGCGCAGTGATCGGGAACGCGTGGGCGATCGCCTCAGCGACACGCTGATTGGTCACGTAAGAGCGGCCGAGGTCGCCCCGCGCCAGGCGCGCGATGTAGCGCACATACTGCACCGGCAGCGGCACATCCAGGTCGAGCTGCCGGCGCAGGCTCGCGCGGGCCTCGGCAGTCAGATGCTCCTGCTTGGCGATCAGGTCGATCGGGTCTCCCGGCACCACGTAGGTCAGGAGGAATGTGATGAAGGTGAGCCCCAGCAGTACTGGGACCATCTGAAGGAGCCGGCGGGAAAGAAAACGGACCATCACGCGACCGCGAAGCCGGGCGCCGGACTAACCGGGGAGGGGCCCGACGGCCCCTCCCCGATCCCATCCATCTACTTGTTCAGCCAGATCTTTACCGTCCGGCGCGGCGTTGGGTGGAAGGCCTGTCCCATCACCCACGGCTGGTACGCGGACGACGACACGGTGTGCCAGAGGAACACCCAGGGCATGTCGTCGATGATGCCCTTCTCGGCGTCCTGATAAAGCGCCAGTCGCTTGGACGGGTCGATGGTCGCCCGCGCCGCGTCGATCACCTGATCCACCTTGGGATTCGAGTAGCCGGTCCAGGGCTTGCTGGCCGAGTGGAACAGGGGATACAGGAAATTCTCGGCGTCCAGATAATCCGCCCACCAGTCGGCGCGCACGATCTGGAAGTTACCCGTACGGCGCTCCCTGAAATACACGGCCCGCTCGCGGAACGCGGGTTTGAGCTCGATGCCGACGCCTCGCAGCGACGCCTGGAGCACGTCGAAGAGCCGCCGGTTGCCCGTCGTTGGGGTAAGGAGCAGCTCTGCTTCAAAGCCATCGCCATAGCCGGCCTCTCGAAGCAGCGCCTTGGCTTTTGAAGGATCATAGATGAGCGCCGCGATCTTGGGATTATAGCCGGGCAGCGTGGGCGGGATGGGCCCATGTGCGATTACGCCCTGGCCGTTGAGGATCGCCTCCAGGATCTGCTTGCGAGGAATTGCATAGGCAACTGCCCGCCGGACGCGCACATCGTCGAAGGGCTTCTTCTTCAAATTGAAGCCCAGGTAGAAGATGTTCATTTCCGCGCCCTTCATGATGCGCGACTTCCAGGTCGGGTCGGTGGTCCACTGCGTGAAGGTCGCGTCCGGGATGCTCAGCACGTCGAGCCGCCCCGTCTTGAACTCCGCCTCGGCTGTCGAAGATTCAGGGATGATGCGGATCTCCTGGCCGTCGAGGTAGGGTCGGCCGGCGAAGTAGTTTGGATTGGCCCGCAGGATGAGACGGTCCTGGCGGCGCCACTCCTGCAAGATGAAGGGTCCGCTTCCCACCGGATGCGACCCGTAGTCGTCGCCCCACTTCGCAACCTCTTCCCTGGGCAAGACGAGGGCCTGCGGCATCGTCAGCAGCGCCAGAAAGTGGCCGAGCGGCTGCTCCAGCGTGAACTGGATGGTGTACGGGTCGGTGACCTTGATACCGCTGATGTCCTTCGCCCTACCCTCTTCCATATCCGTGGCACCCTTGATCACCCCCTCGAAGATCCAGGTGTTGGGGCTCTTCGTGGCGGGATCCATGATGCGCTCGATCGAGTACTTCACATCTTCTGCGGTCAGCTCCCGACCGTTGGTGAATTTGACTCCTTTGCGCAGCGCAAAGATGTAGACTTTGCCGTCGGGGCTCACCGACCAGCGCTCCGCCAGATCGGGCGTGATCGCGTTCTTTTCGTCAAACTGGACGAGCCCGTTGTAGAGGTCGATGGCAACCGCCCACTCATTGAGCCCGGTGAACTTCGCAGGATCGAGTCCGCCCGCCTGAAGATCACCGCCGAAATACGTCCGGAACACGCCGCCAGTCTTCGGCTGCTGGCCGTACCCTACGGCAGGCCAGGTCAGCAGCGCCACCAACACCAGCACGATCCAAATTCTTACCCGCATAACGTGCACCTCCCCACTCTCGCGGCGACGCTAGCCTTCGCGCATCGCGCTCTCTCGTACCTTGCCCATCAGACCGGCCCGGCTAACTGCGGGCCAGTTCGGCGCGCACCGACGCCACCACAGCCCGGCCCTCGGCGCTGTCGGTGATCAATTCGATGGCGGCGGGCGAGCCCACTCCCAGGCCCAGCTCGACCGCGCGCCGGATCTGCTCCTGTTCGAAGATGCCGCCCTGCGAGACCGGAGCGCCGACCCCATGTATGCGCAGCAGCGCCACGCCCACCGCATCCACGGCCACGCGGTCGGTGCCGGCCAGCACGACGCCAGGCCTGGCGAGTTTGCCTGCCTCCGGGCCGCCGTCTACAAAGGCCTGCAGGCCGTCGAGCACGATGAGCGCCGGCCGGTAGAGCGTGTTGATCTCCGCGATCAGGGTCCTCTGCAGCGGTGAGCCGTGCATCTCTCGCATGTAGTCGTGGCCGTCCGGACCGTGGCGGGCCACCATCCCGACGGAGTTCTTGAGCGAAAGAGTGAACTGGCCTCCGAACCGGTGGGTCTTCAGGCAGCATGTCGAGATGATCAGGTCGGCCTGCTCGAAGACGGAGGGAAACAGCAGCCCCTGCTGCCAGTGCCCGCCCGGAATTGTCCTGCGAGTCCATCCCGACGCCGGCATCGTTTCCAGCCCCAGGATCCGCACACCCATCTCGCGTCCCATCTTGTCGAGCCCCTTGGTGCGAATTACGGCCTCTGTGTCGCCCATCCCGCTGCGGTCGGCGATCAGGATGTCCCGCGCGCCGCCGGCCTGGCAGACCTCCACCAGGGTGCGCAGCGTGTCTTCGTGCGTGGAGCCGGGGAACGGATGGCTGCTGTTGAGGTTGGGTTTGACGATGACGAACTTGCCACGGAGTTGGACGGGATCGAGCAGGTGGAGCGCGCGCAGCACCCCGTCGCGATGCTCGCCAGCTTGGATCAGTGCGACCGTGGCCTGCGTGGGCACAGCGCCTGCCGGGCCTGGCGGGGCAGTAGCTGGCGCGGCCGCAGCGCGGGGAGACCCAGACGACCGGTGCGGCCACCGGAAGGCCAGCGCGCCTCCGGCCGCCGCGGCGGTGGTCAGGAATCTTCGGCGGCTCATGCGCACGGCACCACCTCCGTGGGCACCCCCAAGACGGTCTTCGGGTTGCACACCAGAGTTCCCTCCGGTCCGACCGCGACGGTTGACTCCCTGGCGTAACAAAAGGCGTGCGGGTCCGCAGCGGAGAATCACACCCTGCGACCTCAGCATATCCCGGAACTGGAGCGTGAACCCGGATGGCAACGGCAACGAAGACGCCCATCACGGTGGCCAACGGCGACGGCATCGGCCCGGAGATCATGGCCGCCACCCTTGAAATCCTGAAGGCGGCGGGCGCCCGCCTCGACATCGAGACGATCGAGATCGGCGAGAAGATCTTCCTGCGCGGCAACAGCGCCGGGATTGAGCCGGGCGCGTGGGAGTCGCTGCGCCGCACCGGGGTCTTCCTCAAGGCACCGATCACGACGCCGCAGGGCGGCGGGTTCAAGAGCCTGAACGTCACTGTGCGCAAGACGCTCGGCCTCTTTGCCAACGTTCGTCCCTGCGTTTCTTATCACCCCTTCGTGGACACCAAACACCCAATCATGGATGTGGTGATCGTTCGCGAAAACGAAGAGGACCTCTACGCCGGCATCGAACACCGGCAAACCGAACAGGTAATGCAATGCCTGAAACTAATTTCCCGGCCGGGTTCTGAGAAAATTGTTCGCCACGCTTTTGAATACGCCCTGCGCAACAACCGCAAGAAGGTCACCTGCTTCACGAAAGACAACATCATGAAGCTCACTGACGGCCTGTTTCATAAAGTGTTTGACGAAATCGCCGTTGAGTATCCCGACATTGAAAACGAACATTGGATTG
>JBGPLF010000274.1:0-4829 GCA_041486265.1 bacterium | reverse complement strand
TCAACGGCGTGCCTGTGCTCGACACGATCACACGGGCCTTTCCCGTGACGTTGCAACTGACGCTCTGCGCGCTGGCGGTCGTTCTGATCATTGCGTTTCCGGCCGGCGTCTTCGCCAGCACACGCCGGCAATCGCGCCTGACCACGGTGCTGACCTGGTACCATGGGTTCGCGCTGGCGACGCCGCTTTTCTGGATCGGCATTCTCCTGTCGACATTCTTCGGAGTTACCCTGCGATGGCTGCCGCCCTCAGGCTACGTCCCCCTGTGGGAGAATCCCGCGGCGTGGGCGCGCAGCCTGATCCTGCCCGGCGTGACGCTCGGCTTCGGCGTCGCCTCGGTGATGGCGCGGTTCATCCAGGCGTCGCTGGAGGACGTCCTATCGCGTGACTACGTCCGGACCGCCCGCGCCAAAGGATTGCGGGAGCGCGCCGTGGTCTGGCGCCATGCGCTGCGCAACGCGCTGATCCCGATCATCACGGTCTTCGGCATCCAGGCGGGCTTCTTCATCGGCGGCGCGGTGATCACCGAGGCGGTCTTTGCGATCCCGGGGATGGGCAGCGCGCTGTGGCGCGCCATCCTCGTGCGCGACTATTTCGTGGCCCAGGCCATCGTGCTCGTGGGCATCATCGCGTTTCTCTTCATCAACTTCGCGACCGACGTGGCCTACGGGCTGCTCGATCCGCGGATCCGGTACCAGTAGGCGGCGATGTCGGCGGCGGTTGAGGGTCAGCCTCCTACGTTCATCCGCCTGCGCGCCGCGATTCTCAGCCAGCGGCGAATCTTCGGCAGCGTGGGCGCCCTGTTCCTCACCCTGCTGGTGTTGGCGGCGGTGGCGGCCTCGCTGCTGGCGCCCCACGACCCCTTGGAGATGAACAAGGTCGCGCCGCTGGCCGGTCCCTCCATCACATTTCCGATGGGCACGGATCAGTTCGGCCGGGACATCCTCAGCCGGTTGCTCTACGGCTCGCGCATCGCCCTGCTCATCGGGATCGGGTCCACCCTGGCGGCTGCGGTCATCGGGGTGCCGCTCGGGTTGTGGGCGGGCTATGCCGGCGGGACGATCGACACGGTGATTATGCGGGGCGTCGATACGCTCCTGGCGATTCCCCCGGTGCTGCTAGCCATGGCGCTCGTCGCGATGACGGGCCGCAGTTCGCTGAACGCCGGGGTTGCGGTGGCCGTTGTCAGCCTGCCCCAGTTCGCTCGGATCGCCCGTGCCGGCACCCTCGCGCAGAAGGGGATGGAGTATGTGGAGTCGGCCGTGGCTGCGGGCGCCACCGACACGCGGCTGGTCTTCCGGACGATCCTGCCCAACGCATTGTCGCCCATCGTCGTACAGGTGCCGATCGCCGTGTCGCGTGCCATCCTGCTGGAGGCGAGCCTCAGTTTCCTGGGGTTGGGTACGCAGCCGCCGCAGCCTTCGTGGGGGTTGATGATCAGGGAAAGCCGCGATTACATGTACACGGCGCCGCTGTACGGTGTGTTTCCGGGCGTACTGATAGCCTTCACCGTGCTGGCATTGAACTCGCTGTCCGATCGGGTTCGCGCGGCCTGGCGGGCGTGAGCGCGGCCCGGCGCCGGCACGCGGTCCAGGGGTCGGAATGTGTAAGGGAAACGCCGCACGATATGTGTTAGCAAGTTTTCCCCCTGGGGTTTGGGGCTTCGAGTCTCTCACGGCCCAGGTCTTAACGAAGATCTTCCGCCCAGTAGCTTTGGTAGTTGAAGAGGATCAGGGCCCGCGGCTCACGTTCGGCCAGGGCACCAAATCGGATCGGCTCGACTGAACGTGACGCGAGCGCCGAACTGAGGACAGAAGCGGCCAGAGCCTCCGTTGTGAAAGCAAACGTCTTCCCATTCCTGTCACGCACTGTATACAGTTCCACATCGGCGTGCATGGTCGGCTTTGGCTGAGGTTCTCGATAGAGGTGTACGCGTCCGGGGGATGCGCCAGCGCCGGTAAGGAAGTCGAGAAATGCTTGGTGCATGCGACCCACGAGCTCCGGGTGTGCTGACGCGAGATTCTGCGTTTCGCGTGGGTCGCGACGGAGATCGTAGAGCTCCCTGCGGCCGCCTGCCGGCGTATACAGGTATGCCCAGTCTTCGGAAGTTACCGTTATAGGCTCGCCGGCCTGGTCATCGCCTGCCCCACCGTCAAATGCCGTGGCGTCTTCTCGAGGAGCCCCTTCTACTTCTATTCGCGAGTAGCGCCCCGAGAATGCGTACTCGCGCAGTCGCTCCGTCCGTTCCTCGATGAGGGGCCACAGCGACTTTCCATGGATGCCGTCGGGAGGCTTGATGTCGAGAAATTCGAGCACGGTCGGCAGCAGATCCGGGTGCTGGGCAAGGCCTCCGACGCGCTTTCCAGCACCGACGCCCTTCGGGTGCCGGATCAAAAGCGGCACGCGGATTGTCTCTTCGTAGAGCTGGCCGAGCAGGCCGCCGGGTTTGCCCTGTAGATTGTGATCGCCGAACACGTGGCCATGGTCCGAGAGATACACAACCAGCGTATTGCGATCAAGTCCCAGCGTTTCCAGCTTCTCGAGTAGACGCCCAACCCAGCGATCAACACAGGTGACCAGCCCCGCATACATGGCGCGCACGTGGTTCCTTTCCGCATGGGTCATGTAGTCCGCACGGCCATAGTGGGGATAAATGATCCGGTCGCCGTCGAATGCCGGATCGGAGTATCGCGCGACATCGTAGTCTGGGGCATCGAATGGCTCGTGCGGATCCCACATGTCAACCCAGAGCACGAAGTTTTCGCGGGTTCGGTTGCGTTCGAGCCAGTTGAGAGCTCTGGTGATCGTTTGGCCGCACATCCAGTCCGCCTCACCCTTCCGGTGGGCGGTGTTTCGTAGGTAGAGCTTGAGCGCCTCGGCGTCTCTCAGCTTGTGCGGTGCGGCGGGTAGCGGTGGGGCGATTGGGTCGATGTTATAGCGGTCGTCATGCTGTCCTCGGACGAAGTCATAGCCTGTGAAGCCTCGCGTGTAGTTATACGAGTTGTTGCCGAGCATGGGAGTATCATAGATCAGCATGGCTTCGTTGCCGGCGCGTTGGACGATTTCCGACAGCACGACGTCATGCGGTTCAAGAGGTTGCCAGCCGCGGGTTGGGAATCCGAAGCGGCCGGCGAAACAATCGTAGCGGCACGGCACGGTTGGATACGAGCCTGAATAGAACCGCTCGAACAAAGCCGACTCTGCGGCGAAGCGATCGAGATTTCGCGTATGGATGAATGGCTGTGCTGTATGTCCCACCCGGTCCCACGGAGTGGGCGCCCCATACACACCGACATGATCTCGTCGAAGGGTGTCATTCATCAGAATGATGACGTTGCTCATTGCACAGCACCCAGAACCTCCCCCACCATTCTTGGAGCATTAGCGTTCGCCAGTCGTTTTGGTCTTTCCTTGATGTCGTAAATCGCGCACCCGCTCTCGCGGCTGCGGCGGAGCACAAGAGGACCGCCACTGGGCTTTCCCGAAGTGGCCATATTAACATATGATCCGGCGATCAGCCACGCAGTTAACCGGCGGTCCCTCCCCGGATCGCGAGGCGTTGAGGGTTGGCACGCCCGCGGTGGCCGTTGAGCTCCGTGACGTGACGAAGCATTATCCTGGTGTGGCTGCCGTTAGAACAGTCTCGCTGGCCATCCATGAGGGCGAGTTCTTCTCGCTCCTTGGTCCCAGCGGGTGCGGAAAAACGACGACACTCAACCTTGTTGGCGGGTTTATCGATCCTGATGCAGGCGAGATCCTCATCCAGGGACGATCGGTGCTCGGTATCCCGCCATATCGCCGTCCCGTGAATACGGTCTTTCAGAACTACGCCCTGTTCCCGCACATGTCTGTCGCCGACAACATTGCGTTCGGGCTGCGCATGAGACGGGTGCCAGATGCCGAGATGACTCGCCGCGTGGAGGAGATGTTGCGCCTCGTCTCATTGTTGGGTTTGGGGGCCCGCCGGCCCGGGCAACTCTCCGGCGGCCAGCAACAGCGCGTCGCTCTGGCCCGAGCTCTGGTGAACCGTCCTGCGGTACTGCTCCTTGATGAACCCCTGGGTTCCCTGGACCTCAAACTCCGAAAGCAGATGCAGTTGGAGTTGAGCCGGATCCAGCGCGAGGTGGGGGTCACTTTCGTCTACGTCACCCACGATCAGGAAGAAGCCATGACGATGTCCGATCGAATCGCGGTCATGAATCACGGCGAGGTGGCGCAGGTCGGGACTCCGCAGGACATCTACGAACAGCCAACGAACCGCTTCATCGCCGATTTTATCGGGACCTCGAACGCCCTGGCCGGCGTGACGATCGGCAAGGAACTGGGGATGATGGTCGTGCGCCTGGACTCGGGAGCGGTTGTCCGGGTGGCCGCCCGGTCCGCGATCGAGGTCGGTCGGGCTGTATCTGTTGTGGTCAGACCCGATCGGATCGAGGTTCGCGACGCGCCGCCTTCAGGCGTTGCCAATTGTGTCCCTGGACGGGTCGCTAAGCTGTCGTTCCTAGGGACGCACTTCCAGGTTGTGGTGCACACCGAGGGCAATGAGGAGATGACTGTGCACCACCGGGCTTTGGCGGAACATGACGCCGCACCGCCGGGCGTGGGTGAACAGGTCTACCTCACGTGGCCTGCGACACAGGCGTTGTGCTTCGCGGAATGAAGCGCGGAAGGTGTCGAAGTGGGGAGGTGAGACGCCCGCGCTGGGGAGCGGGCGATTGGCAGATCGGGAACCACACTAGTTGCCCGTAACGTCTGAATCAGTAGTCATGGTGATGCGGTGAGCAGGATCTCGGTAGGTCCATTGGATCGGCCGCGCACGTCCATTGTGG
>JBGPLF010000273.1:0-4892 GCA_041486265.1 bacterium | reverse complement strand
GCACTGGTTCGCACGCAGGGTGCGTGATTGCGGCGTCCGTGACGACCTGCTACGATAAATCCGGAACGGGTTCCCTGCCGTGTTCGAGGCGGACGGTAGTTCCGATCCAACACATGGTTCCCGGGAGCCCATCTCCGGCCGAAACGGCAGACCCCGCCAGCAGTTACGCGGGTAGCCTAGGCGGTCGGGAGGGTACCCACCTACGAGAGTAGGATTCGGGAACTTCGTTCCGTACGGCACGGCGGGGAGCAAACGTAGCGGGCGGCTGCCGGGTGCGAGGGCGGCCGTTCGCGTTTTGGCGGATATCAGTACAGGAACTCCTCGATGTCGTAGCGAGCCACCCGAGTCCCGGGGCCAGCGATTCGCTTCGCTCCCAGCATCAGCTCATCCACCTGATCTTCTACCTCGTCCGGCGTGAGCGCTGCCACGCCCTGGGCGCGCGCCTGCTCCACATACAGGCCGTCCTCCGGGGCAGTGAACGCGGAGACGAACACCAAATCGCCGGGCCCCAGCGGCATCACGTCGAGGGTGTCCAGCGTCGCCCGGACGTGCTGCCCTGCGTACCTGTGTCCCCCGATGCCCGCCATCACGATGACCCCGACGTTTAGCGCGGCCTCCTTGGCCGTCCGGACGAGTTCGACCGCTTCAGCCGCGGTCTGCGGCTTGTTGATGAAGGTCAACGTTGCATCGTCGCCGCTCTCCATGCCCAGGTAGACTCGCCGCAGCCCCCTCTCGTGCAGGGTGGCGAAACTGGCCGCGTCCCGCCGATGTCCGGTGAAGATGTCGATGAACGCCGACACGTCACGGGCGTGGTGTGGCAACCGGCGCGCCAGCAACTCCAGGCGGGGCTCCAGGTCGTCGGCAGGAAGGAGAAGGGCATTCGCATCCCCCAGGAAGATCCCGAGGCGCAAGGTCAGGCCCTCGCCGAAGAAGGCCACGACGGCGTCCAGGTGGGCGGCGAACTCGTCGACAGTCTTGACGCGAAACGGCCGGTCGCGGTAGAAGCCGCAAAACGCGCACCGGTTCCAGTGACAGCCCTCGGTGACCTGCAGGACGAGAGACCGGTATCGGTCGGGCGGCAGGATCGACACCGGTGTGTAGGTGGCTGTGAAGCGCCGTGCGTCGGCGTCGGCGGCCTCCGCGTCGAACGCGGCGGCCGAGCCCCCCAGCTCTTCCGCCCGCGGCAGGCTGAGCGGGTCCGGCAGCGACCAGATGAGTTCGGCCTCCCCGTGCCGTAGCGCCGCCAGGGCCTCGCCCGCGGCGCCTGCCGCAGCGTCGATCAGGGTCGAGCGATCTGCCGGGTCGAGGAAGCGCCTGTGCCGGATAGGCCGCCCCCGGCTTCGATCCGTAAACTTCTCCATGACCCTGCCATCGAGCGCGCGGCGGTAGAGGCGCGCGTCCCGCCAGACCGTGAGGAGGCGGCCCGCGTGGTCGAAGGAGTAGATGGCGTCCCCGTCGCCAAACAAGGTGACGACCAGGGACTCCCGCTTGCAGTTGACCCGGGGAGGCCGCGTCTGCCACACGGAGCCCTTCACACGGAGCCTTCTTCTCACCGCGTCCCGGGCGTCCCTCCGTCGGGTTCCGTGCTACGATAAGCGGGGATCAGCGATGGCGCTCTTTGACGACGCGGCTGCGAGCACCGCCGCCCCGCTTGCCGCCCGCCTGCGGCCGCGGACGCTCGACGAGTTTGTCGGGCAGGAGCACCTGGTCGGTCCGAGCCGGGCCCTGCGGGCCGCGATCGAAGGCGACGAGGTGCGCAGCCTGATCCTTTGGGGACCGCCGGGGACCGGCAAGACCTCGCTGGCCCTGATCATCGCCGCCAGGACACGCTCCCACGTTGAGCAGGTCAACGCGGTGACCGCGGGAGTGGCCGACCTCAAACGCATCATCGCCGCAGCGCAGGACCGCCGCAGGTTTCACCAGCAGCGGACGCTGCTGATCATCGACGAGATTCATCGGTTCAACAAGGCGCAGCAGGACGTGCTCCTGCCCCATGTTGAGGACGGCACCCTGATCCTCGTCGGCGCAACCACTGAGAATCCGTTCTATGAGGTGAACGCGACGCTGGTCTCGCGATCGCGGGTCGCACAGCTCCAGCCGCTCGGCGATGAACAGATCGGCGTCATCCTACAGCGGGCGCTCACTGATCCTGGCGGGCTGCAGCCGCGGGGCGTGGACATGGACCCCGACGCGATGGCTCATTTTATCCGGATCAGCAACGGCGACGCGCGGGTAGCTCTGAATGTGCTCGAAGCCGCTGCCGTCGTCGCCCCCGAGACCGACGGGCGGCGCCACGTCACCCTGGACGTAGCGGTCGACGCCAGTCAGCGCCGCGCCCTTCGCTACGATAAGGAGGGCGACGCGCACTACGACACGATCTCAGCCTTCATCAAGAGCCTGCGGGGCTCCGACCCCGACGCCGCGGTGTACTGGCTGGCTCGGATGCTGGCCAGCGGGGAAGATCCGCGCTTCATCGCCAGGCGGATGGTCGTCCACGCGGCCGAGGACGTCGGCCTGGCCGACCCGATGGCGCTGGTCGTCGCCACCGCCGCCGCCCATGCCGTGGAGTACGTCGGCCTGCCGGAGGCGCGTCTCCCGATGGCGGAGGCCGCGATCTACATTGCCACGGCGCCCAAGAGCAACGCGGTAGTCCGGGCCATTGGCGAGGCGGCCCATGACGTCGAGGAGCAGCGCGCCGGTTCGGTGCCGGTCCACCTCCGCGATTCCAGCCATCCTCAAGTGGTGCGGCAACTCGGCCACGGTGCCGGGTACCTGTATCCGCACGAGTACCCCGGGGGCTTCGTGCGTCAGCGGTACCTGCCCGAAGGCCTCGAAGGCCGCCGGTACTATCGTCCGACGGCCTTTGGCGCGGAAGCAGAGGTCCGCCGGCGCCTCGAAGCCTGGTGGGGGAAAGATGACTCATCTGACGGGTGACGCTTTGACACGCTGCTCGCGACCTTGTTACCATCAACACGCTCAACACGCTGCCGAGGCAGCGGGGGTGATCTGATGGCGAGGATTGCCGTCGCGATGAGCGGCGGAGTGGACAGCGCGGTGGCCACGGCCCTGCTCACCGAGCAGGGTCATGAGGTCATTGGGCTGACCATGAACCTCTGGCCGTCGTGGCTTCCGGCGGCCGATGAGGCCAGCCGGGCCTGCTGCGGGGTGAGCGCGATCGAGGATGCCCGGGCGGTCGCCCGGCGGCTGGGCATCCGGCATTATGTCCTGAACCTACGCGAGACGTTCGAGCGTACGGTGATCGACTACTTCTGCGATGAGTATGCGCGGGGCCACACGCCAAACCCGTGCATCGCCTGCAACCAGGCGGTGAAGTTCCGCGTCCTGCTGGACAAAGTGGGCGCGTTGGGCTGCGATCTCCTCGCCACCGGTCACTATGCTCGCGTCGCACGTGACGAGGCGACGGGGCGGTTCCTGCTCCTGAGGGCGGCTGATCCGCGAAAGGATCAGTCCTACGTGCTCTACGCGTTGACCCAGGCGCACCTGGAGCGCCTGCGGTTTCCGGTCGGCGACCTGCCCAAGCGCGAGGTGCGCGACGTGGCACGCCGGTTCGGCCTGCCTGTCGCGGACAAGCCTGACAGCCAGGAGATCTGCTTCGTGCCCGCGGGACACTATGGCGATCTGGTGGCGGCCCGCCGGCCCGAGGCCGCACGAGCCGGTCCGATCATGGATCGCTCCGGGGCCGTTGTGGGCGCGCACAACGGGATCGCCCGGTACACGGTCGGCCAGCGGCGGGGCCTGGGGCTCGGCGGCAAAGAGCCTCATTATGTGATCGACATCGACGCGCAGCGCAATGCGTTGATCGTCGGCGGCCCGGATGATCTGCTGCGAGCTCGCGTACTGCTCGATCGTGTGAACTGGATTGTGCCGCCGCCACCGCCGGAGCGCGGCGTGACGGTGCGGGTACGGCATGCTGCTGCCGATGTCCCCGCGATGCTCCGCCTGCGCGGCGACCGTTGCGTCGACGTCGAGTTCGAGACGCCGCAGCGCGCGGCGGCGCCCGGTCAGGCCGTCAGCTTCTACCACGGTGAGCGGGTTCTGGGCGGTGGGATCATTGAACGGGAACATCCATGAAGAGAGGGGATGACAGGCCATGAGTAATCGAACGGACTTCATCGCGGGGTTCATCATCGGCGGGTTGCTGGGAACGGCGGTCGCGCTGCTGTTCGCGCCCCGTGCGGGCGAAGAGACTCGCGAGCGCCTCTCGGAATCAGCCGAAGAACTTCGCGATCGGGCGCGGGAGCGCACCGATGAGATGTTGCGGAAGCTTCGCACCTCTGCGGATGACTTGAGCCAGCGAGGTCGGGCGAGATTCGACGAGAGCGCGGCCCGGCTGCGCGAGACCATGGAGCGCGGACGCGAGGCGTTCGAAGAGAAGGCACGGGAACTGCGCCGCCAGACCGAAGAGCACACGGAGGGCTAGTCGGCCCACGCGGCCCATTCCCGAGCCCTTGCGGCCAGGACTCGATATCGTCCGCCGGCTGCGCGCCGGTGGATGGGAGACCTATCTCGTCGGCGGGGTCGTGCGCGACCTGCTGCTCGGGCGCGAGCCCGCCGACCTCGACATTGTCACGGCAGCCCCGCCCGAGGTCGTCGCAGCCCTGTTCGATCGCATGGTTCCCGTCGGCGCCGCATTCGGCGTCGTGGCCGTCCTGCTCGACGGCCATCCGTACCAGGTTGCGACGTTTCGTCGAGAGGGACCGTACCTCGATGGGCGCCGGCCGGCATACATCGAATACGGCGACGCCATCTCGGACGTGACGCGACGCGACTTCACGATCAACGCGCTGCTCTACGATCCGATCGCTGCAGTTGTCATCGACCATGTTGGCGGCCGCGCCGACCTGAAGCGACGGGTCATCAGAACCGTCGGG
>JBGPLF010000272.1:0-4918 GCA_041486265.1 bacterium | reverse complement strand
TTTTTCCCCGTCCTAGGACGTGCAGCCGGGAGACCGGCATCACCCGGTTCCCGGCTGCATCACTGTTGGAGTGACCCGATCGCTACACTCAACGAGTAGCGTAAATACCAGGAGTCAACCGCGTCCGAATCTCTCGCGCATCTGCATCCTCCATCAGATCATCGGCCACGTCCCGTGGTGCGTCCTGGACGAGCTCATGGAAGAATTCTCCGAGTACGCGGCCATCGCCGGCTGCAAAGGGCAGACGATCTCCCTGAGGCTGTTTGTTACCGCCCCGGATCATGACCACGCGAGGGACCAGGCCAAGAGTGTCGTGCGCGGCGCTCTTCGCGCTCTTGAGATTCCGCATGACGTAGACTCCGTGTGCATTCTCGCCGTTGATCCGATGGAGGAGTTCGAGCCAGACTTCCCAGCTCCGGAGTGACACCCTCGCAGGCGACGAATGCGCGTGCACCTTACTCCCACCCGCCGTGAGCATCCTCATGGTTCCTTGCCCCACCCCGAACAGTTGGCCACGCAGGTGAATGGCATGTCCTTAGGCAAAGCAACGGGTGACTAGATGGCGGCCCGTACTCGTGTCGGTTTGGCGAATCACGTAGTAAGGGTCCAAGCCAAAGGGGGGAACCGTAGATGTTCGTCAAGACGCTTAGGTGGCCGGTCATCAGCTTGATCATCACCGGCGGGGTCCATTTCGTCGTCGAAGCAATTTGGCCGGAGTTGAAGAACATCTTTGTGCCACCCGTTCTGGCTGGAGTGTTGCTCGGCTATGGCATTTGGGTCGGATATAAGATGATCCAGTTCGGAGGAACGTACGTCCAGGCCATCGTGGCCGCCGCGATCCTCGGTCTCCTGCCTATCTTCCTTGAGACAGTTGGTTTTGGGATGATTCTCGGTCGAGGTGTTCAACCGGGCATGCTGGCAGGAATCTTCGGCTTCACTATGATCCTGTGGGGCGGCCTCCTCGGCAGTGGCGTCGCCATGAGTAGATAAGTCGCCGTAACGGTCACGCACTCAGAGTTGCTGGAACCGGCTTGGTTCGACCGAAAGGTAGCCTGGGTAGGCAACCAACTAGAGAAGGTCAGGAAGGCGCTCGACTCGACAGGGAGTGGGGGCGCAACCTAACTTAGGCTGACACAGCGGGTGTGTGAGGCTGATCGGTCTCATCGTGAGTTGGCCCGCCCGCACTACCGCGAAGGGGAACACCATGCCAACAGAACCAACCGCAGAACTTATGACCTCCGAGGGACCACCCTTCCGGCGAATGCCGCCGTTCAGGTGTACTGGCTGGGCTACATCGCCGCCAATGGCCGCGTCTTCGGCCAAAACAACTTCTCAACCCTTGTGCTGGCGATTCACCCGGACGACACGCCCCACATCCAGACGCTGCTGGACGATTTAGTCATTGGCCATCCGCGGTGTGAGTTCGCAGAAAGCAGCCTCGACGGGCGCCAGGCATACGTGCGCGACCGCTCGCTGGCGGAGGTGCTCCTCCAGTGGGGGATCGCCGCGACGCCCGAAGACGGTTCAATCCCCACCGAGTTCATCCCGCCGCTCTTTCCGGATTTTGTCAGGGGGTATCTCGAGGGAAGCCGCACCAGCCCGCCCTTCGGTGGGGTGCACAGTGGGACGCGGGCGCTCCGGTTGCCGCACGCCCTCACGCTGGTGGGCCACAAGACGCTAGTCGAAGGGCTCAGCCGCGCGCTAGAGTCGGTGTGCGGGATCGGTGGAGGGACCGTCACGCCGTCTGGCCGGCTGGGCCTGGCGAAGGTCGCCTTCTCGGCGGCGGACACCACCCGGATCCTCGCGCAGGCCTATCGCCGTCCGGCGCGCTCCAGCCCGCGGGCAGCGAAGTTTGTCGAGCGGTTCGCGCACCTTGAGGACCGCCAGTGACGGGGTCCTTCAAAGCAGCAGTCCACCCGGCCAGGGACCATGTAAGGGGCTGCTGAGTCGCGCTGAATTGAGCGAAAACCCTTGCCAGTGCTGGATTCTCCCACTTGCCCAAGGAGTTGGGGTGGGGGGTGATTAGCTTGATCTTGCCGAACAGCGCGTCGATGCCGCCCAGCCGCTCGATCCGCTGCGCCAGCCTCGACTGCAGCGAGTCCCCGACGGTCCCAGCGCACGAGATCCGCAGCGTCCTCCGCCCGTGGCGTATGAATAGCTCATAAGTCGCTGGGTCAGTCGCGGGGTCGGACCGGTCCTCTGGGTTCTAGCAGTCCAACCCTCGACGTCGGCCAAAAACTTGGTAAGGCGCCTCGGGGACACCTTGAAAGATTCATTCCGCGTGGCCTCCCCTGGTGGGGACTTCCGCCTCGCCTTCGACGCCGCTCTGCTAGACAACTCGTTACACAAGGTCGGTGTGACAGACTGGGTATCAAATTTGCTTGCCCGGGTTTTCCTTCGGCCCCGAATTGGTTATGAGAATGGGCTTCTCAAAAGGGATCTCGGTGGCCTCCACATCTCTGGAGTACAATGGGCTGGGGAGATGAACACCGATGATGGAGCCAGGGGGCTGCGGCATGACGGCGAGGGCGCGTCACCGGCCCCTTACGGGAGGCGACCTGATCGCTCCTCTGCCCCGCGACGAGATCGCCGTCGCACAGGAAGGCGGAGAGCAAGTTCAGGATCCCGTCCGGATGTACCTCAGGGAGATCGGCCAGATCGCGCTTCTGACCCAGCCTCAGGAGATCAAGCTCGCCAGGCGGGCCGAGCGCGGTGATGACGAGGCCAGGCGCCGGCTGGTGGAGGCCAACCTGCGGCTGGTGATCGCTGTCGCCAAGAAGTACGTCAGGCGCGGCCTGCCCTTCCTGGACCTCATCCAGGAGGGGAACCGCGGGCTGCTGCGCGCTGCGGAGAAGTTCGACTGGCGAAAAGGCTACAAGTTCAGCACCTACGCCACGTGGTGGATCCGGCAGGCGATTACCCGGGCGCTCGCCGATCAGGCGCGCACGATTCGCATCCCGGTCCACATCCGGGAGGTGATGGCGAAGCTGACACGGGTCACCCACCGCCTTCGTCAGGCCTTGGGCCGGGAACCCTCGGTCGAAGAACTCAGCGACGCGATAGGACTGCCGGTCGGGCACGTGCGCGAGATCGTCGAGAAGACTCAGGAGCCCGTCTCGCTGGACATCCCGATCGGCGAGGGAGAAGACTCCTCGCTTCGGGACTTCGTCGCGGACCAGACGACGCTCTCGCCAGAAGATGCTGCGTCTGTTGCCGTGCTCAAAGAGGAGGTGACAGATCTTCTCAGGATACTGACGCCCCGGGAGCGTGAAGTCCTCAGGCTCCGCTTCGGACTGGACGGCGGGCGTTCCCGGACCCTGCAAGAGGTCGGACGCAGATTCGGCATCACCCGAGAACGCATCCGCCAGATCGAGAGTAAGGCGCTGGAGAAGCTCCGCCACCCTGGCCATGTGGGGCGGCTAAAGGACTTAGCTGCGTAGCCATCGGCCTGCTGACCGCTTCACTGAACTCCAGAGCCGGGAGATCGTGGTGTGCTTGTATTGGACGGTCCAGGACCGTAGACCGGAGGACCGAGGAGGCGCGGTCCAGACTCCAGAGGAAACGGATGATGACAGCCGCGCTTGACCGAAAAGCGGGCCCCCCTGAAGTGGGCGCTCCCGTCGTGGTGGTATGCCCAGCCTGCGGGACCCAAGCAACGATCGTTCCACGCTTTGGCGACATGGTTGCCATATATCACCTCTGCCGCCCTACCGAAGGTGAGACGCGGGGACGGCGTCCTGTTCGAATGGAACGCCTCGAGATGGCATCCGGGGAGTCTGGCAGCGGTCTGAGCAGTGCTGCGGCCTGCTAGGAAGCCAGATTCTCGAATTGAACAGTGCATGCGGCAGGCGGCGTCCTTTCGAGGTTTCCAACGGCGCCGATGGGTCACTTCCATGTTTGTCGAGCGTGAAGGGTGGAATGCCACCTGTCTGGTCTCTTGGAACAGAGCTAGTCGACCGTGCCCTCAACCCTGGAAGACGTCGCAACGCCGCAAGGGGGAGGCCTCGCGTACAAGAGAAAGTTGGGGGCAGGCCCACCGCCTCTCGCGCGGGTTTCAGGTTCCAGAAGCAGCGCCACTAGCCCTATCTGCACACGGCCTGCACACGGATTCGGGAAGCAGGAGTCCGCGCTCGGCCGCGATCTCAAGGGCGAGTTCGGGGTCGGTCTGGTCTTTGTTGGGAGACGCGGTCCGGATCTCGGTGCCTTGTGAGGTCAGACGGCCCGGGTCGCCGACGTGACTGAATCCATATCGCCAACGCGCGCATCGCAATCTCGGCGCCACCATCCACTGACCAGCCGCGTGTCATTGGAGGTCGGTCGATCGGGCAACCCGAAATAGTCAAGCGCGGCAAATATCAGCAGACGAGGAGACCCCACAATGGCGGAGGGAGCAGATCCGGCGAAGGTTGCCTCAAACATCTACAAGCTCGTCATGGAGAACGAGCGCGTCAGAGTCTTCGACGTGATGTTCAAGCCTGGGGACAAGGCGGTTATGCACGGGCATCCGGACCATGTCGTCTATGTGATGCAAGGCGGCACCAATCGGCTGTCATTTCCCGATGGCAAGACGGCGGACTTTGAGCTGAGAGCCGGACAGGCGCTGTGGATTGGGGCCAGCCAGCACGAAACGGTCAACGTGGGAAAGTCGAACGTGCACCTGCTGGTCTTCGAGCTGAAGTCCTGAAGACAACAACCGCCTAGTCGAACCGGCCCGCGAACTGTGCGGTCCGCCGCGCCCACCATAAGTCCACCCGTGGCGGCAGGTCTTGCAGATCATTCGTGTCAATCGGGGAGTTTGTTGGGTAGTGAGTCAACTTGCCCCGAGGGCCGCAGGGAAAGGACTGTTCCAGGCTGAAGTCGTGCCCGTTGCAGTCGGCGCCGGCCCGAAAGCAAAAGTCGTGACGCGCGACGAAGGCAT
>JBGPLF010000271.1:0-4966 GCA_041486265.1 bacterium | reverse complement strand
CCCCCGTAGTACCCGGCGATCGAACCCATAAGGACTCCGATGATCCCAGAAGTGGTCGCCGCCACTACACCGACGAACAGCGAGACGCGCGCTCCGTGCAGCACACCTGTCCAGATGTCTCGCCCCAGGTCGTCGGTCCCGAAGAGGTGTGCACGGTCGGGTGGGGTGAGAGGGATCTCGCCCATCGCCCGTGGTGACGCGCCGCCGACTGAACTCGCGAAGAGCGCGGCACCCACGAGGACGCCCAGGACAAGCGCTCCGGCCAGTGCGGCGCGGTTGCGGGCGAACCGCAGGAAAAACGACGGGGGATGCCATACAGACTCCGCTGGCGGCGCGGCGTGGTCCATCTCAGGTGTGGCCTGCTCTATCATGTCACCCGTACTGGATGCGCGGATCCAGGATTCCGTACACAACATCTACGAGCAAGTTGGCCAGAATCACGGCCACCGACGTGAGCATGAACGTGCCAACGATCACCGGATAGTCACGCGTCTGCAGCGCCGTGAAGGTGAGGGTGCCCACGCCCGGCCAGGCAAACACCGTTTCGGTGAGCACGGCGCCTCCGATCATCCGGCCAAGGTCGATCCCGACAATCGTGACGATTGGAAGCAATGCATTTCGCAGCGCATGGTGACGCAGGACCCGCCGCGCGGCCAGGCCCTTCGCCCACGCCGTGCGCACATAATCTTGCGAGAGCACCTCGAGCATGCTCGCCCGTGTCAGGCGGACGTAGAGCGCCAGGTTGACGAGCCCGAGGGTGCACGCCGGCAGAATCAAATGGCGCAGGACATCCCAGACCGCCGCTAACCCGACGATCGGCTCTCTCGGCGAGACCATCCCGCCGGACGGAAGGAGGCCGAGTGTTGAGCTAAACAGGAGGATCAGCAGCAGCCCCGACCAGAACACCGGCATTGAGTAGCCAACCAGGGCAATCGCGGTGGAAGCGTTATCGACAAGCGAGTACGGATGGCGGGCGGCCGCGATCCCAATGGCCACCCCGGTAACCAGGGCAACGGCGAGCTGCGACGCCATGAGCAAGATCGTTGCAGGCATCCGTTCCAAGATCAGGCCGATGACCGGTTGGTTGAAGTACAGGGAATACCCCAGATCTCCTCGCAGCACCCGCCGCAGATAGACGGCAAGCTGCGTGGGCACCGGCTGATCCAAACCGTATTCATGGCGAACCCGCTCACGAAACTCGGGCGTGGAGCCATATTCGCCGACTAGAACCGTCACCGGATCTCCCGGCGCCATGTGCACGATCAAGAAGTTCAAGATGACGACGGCGAGGACGACGGGGACAGCCTGCGCAAACCGCCGCGTGATGTAGACTGCCATGACGCTTCGCCCGGGCGTCTATCTTGCCGCGGTCCAGACGCCCTCCAGGCGCTGTGCTCCCCATGGGCTGTTCTCCAGCCCCATGAATGCGCTCCGGTACGCATTGGGCTGCGGCGAATCCATCAGAATAATCGTTGGAAGGTCGCGCATGATGAGCACCTGCAGTTGATGGGTGATCTGCAAGCGCTTCGTCGAGTCGGTTTCCTGCGCGCCCTGGTCCAAGAGCCGATCCGCCTCGGGGTTGTTGTAGAAGTAGTAGTTACGCGCGGCAGGCTGGATCGCCTTGGAGTGGTACTCCCTCGTCATCGCGGTGATGGCGTCTGGACCCGTCACACGGCGGCCGCTCGACACGTCGTAGTCTCGTTTAACGTACACTCGGTCGAACCACGTATTGAAGTCAAGTGACTCCAGCGTCACATCGATGCCAACTTCGCCCAGTTGTTCCTTGAGGATGTCCCCGATCCGGCCCCACTCCGCGGTCGACCCATCGAACGTGAAACGCATCCGAAAGCGAAGGCCGCCCGCGCCCCGACGGAGGCCGGCTTCGTCGAGAAGCTGATTGGCCTTCTGCGGGTCGTAATCGTACTTCGGCACATTCTTGTTGTACTGTGGCCCCAGGTATTGCGAGATCGGCCCTGTGCCGACCTTCCCCAGTCCGAAGAAGATCCGCTGCCAAATGAAGTTCTTGCTGATCGCATGTGCGATGGCCTGGCGCGCCCTGAGGTCATTGAAGGGCGGCTTCGATGTGTTCATCCCGATCCACCACTGCCCCGAGATTGCCCGGTCCACGGTAAAGACCGCCTTCAGATCGCGACTCTGTCGGACCGGAATGCTGTCCCGGACCGGCAGATCAAAACCCAGGATCATATCCACATCACGATTCTGCAGTGCGACAAGCCGAGCGGCCGGGTCACGGACGACGCGGAACACCACACGGTCGAGGTAGGGCAAATCCTTCTTGAAGTACCGGGGATTCCGTTCGAGCACGATGCGGTCGCCGCGGTTCCATTCCACAAACCGGAACGGCCCCGTCCCGACTGGAGCGGAGTTCACCGGGCTGCGCCGGATATCCGTCCCCTCGTAGAGGTGCTTCGGCAACATGGCGCCCGTCAACGGGACATCGAAATACAGCAGCGCCGCCGGCGCCGGACGGCTGAATCGAAATACTGCAGTGTAGGGATCGGGTGTGTCGACGCCTTCGAACCCGCTGAAGATCGTCGGGCCGTTCGGGTTCAGCTTGAAGAGAACCTCTTCGAATGTGAATTTGACGTCGGCGCTGGTGAAGGGCCGCCCATCGTGCCATTCGGCGTTCCGCACGAGCTTGAACGTGTACGTCTTGAAGTCCGGGGAGATTGACCACGCCTCGGCTAAATCAGGAGATGCCTTCATGGATGGGTCCAGCCGGATCAGGGAGTTGAAGATGCTCATCCCGGACATGTAGACCCACGGCAGGGTGCTGAAGTGGGGGTTCAGGAGAGGCGGATCGCCCCCAATGGCGACAACGATCGTCCCGCCACGGGTGGGCGTCGGAGCCTGTGCCGACACCTGAAAGCCGGCGAACGCGACAAGTGTCAGTGCAAGGAGAAACGAGAGCACGAATGGACCGCGGTGGGCGCGCGCAATCATCGGAATTCCCCCTCGGCGGGTAGCATGACACGCGGAAATGCTCGTGGACTTCTGGAGGTTTGTGACCAACTCCTGCGCACGCGTTCGAGGAGTCGCTCGTCGTCTACACGAATGTCCTTAGCGTCATCGTGCGCATCGTTCCGATCCAGCTTCCCACCCCCTATCCGGTGGGCCCGGTCAATGCCTATTTGCTCCCCGGCCCCCCGGTGACGCTGGTGGACTGCGGGCCTAAGTCCGACCAGACGCTGGCCGCGCTACGGGATGGTTTGGCACGGGCCGACAGCGACCTGGCAAAGATTGAGCGCCTGATCATCACCCATGGACATGTGGACCACTTCGGGCTTGCCGCGACCGTTGTGGCTGCAGGCGGCGCCGAGGTCTATGCCCGCAGCCGACATGCCCAAGATGAAAGCTGATACAGCCTTCATCGAGCCCATGCGCCTCTTCCTCGCGGAGGCCGGGTTCGAGCCGTCGATCGGCGACACAGTACTGGAGGCGCTGCGGCGCTTTCGCGGGCAGTTCGACACCATCACGCCGGCACATCTGCTCGCCGACGGGGACCGCCTACCGCTGGCCGGCAGGACGCTCGAGATCCTGCACACACCCGGGCACGGACAGGGGCACATTTGCCTCTGGGACGGCGAGGTCCTGATCTCGGGCGATTTACTCCTGGAGGAGATCAGCCCGAATCCCATCATCGAGTTTGCCACCGACGGACGACGGCTCCGAACGCTTCCCGCGCTGCTGCACTCGCTGCGGCGGGTAGAGGCGCTTGCGCCCTCGCTGGCCTACCCGGGCCACGGCGAGCCGATCATTGGGCCGGCGGTCCGGGCCCGGGAGTTGCTGCGCCACCACGCCGAGCGACGGGAACGCCTCGCCGGCATGCTTGCCGGCCGCGCCTGGAGCCTCCGCGAACTTGCGGCGGCCTGGTACCCGAATCTCGACCGGTCCAACCTGTTCCTGGGATTGTCCGAGGTACTGGGACACATCGACCTGCTGGAGGACGACGGCCGCGTGGCCGTCGAGCGGCGTGGGGGCGTCCTGTACTACACGCTGAACACCTAGCGCTGCGTCACAAACGCCCGGGTGACCCTGCGTAGGGCGGACTTGGCGGCCGGATCACCTTCGAGATCACGGCGCAGGCAGTGCTCGAGGCCCGCCGCCACGAGCTGCATGTAGGCCCGGTCGAGCGCCGATCGCGCCGCGCCCATCTGCTGGGCGATCTCGGTGCAGTCGCGGTCCTCGGCCAGCATCCTCTGGAGCCCTCGAACCTGTCCCTCGATGCGCCGCAGCCGCGCGACCATCTCGTCCTTCACGTCCTGGGAAATGCCAACGGTAGCCGCCATCACGACCTCCGCCTCACGCGGCCCCTCGTCGTGCTGCCGTGGACCCCGCGGGCGCCGTCCGCGCGTGCGGCCCCCCGCTCTGAACGCCGGCGTTGATGGCCACATCCCAGGTGATGGCCGCCACCTGACGCAGCATCGCCGAGACTGAGCAGTACTTATCCTGAGACAGCGTGATCGCTTTGCGCACATCGTCCTCGCGAAGACCTGCGCCCCGCACCTGGTAGCGCAGGTGGATCTTCGTGAAGACCTTGGGATGCTCCGTCGCGCGCTCTGCGCTCACCTCGATGGTGAGTCCCTCTAGGGACGCGCGCTGCTTTCTGAGAATCGACACCACGTCCATCCCCGTGCATCCTGCGAGGGCCAGCAGCACGGCCTCCATCGGGGTCGGCCCGGCCCCCGAACCACCGTACTGGGAAGCGGAGTCCATCACGATCGGTCCGACCCCTTCCGCAAAGCCTTCGAAGCGCATCGGAGCAGTCCACTCAACCCTGTACATCGTCGGCTCCTTTCAGGGCGCCCGCATTTCGAAGTTCCGACTACACGCAGGTCTTATCTCACGGCGCTCCGGGTACTATCGACGAGTGTGGGAATTGGCTCGTAGGGCTAAAGTCGCTCGCCGGGACGCTATTCGGTTTTGTGCACAACGAGAATGGTTG
>JBGPLF010000270.1:0-5033 GCA_041486265.1 bacterium | reverse complement strand
GCTCATCAGGTACGAGACCGGGGACATCGGTGCGCTCGATGCAGCCAACTGCCCTTGCAAGCGCGGGCTGCCGACCATCCGTGTGCTGGGTCGCGCGAAGGACCAATTGTTCAGCGATGAAGGGCCGGTCCTGGCGCGTCCTCTGGTGGAACGCTTGCACCGCGAGCTTCCGGACGCGCTGCGTGGGCGAGTGCAGGTCGTCCATACCCGACCGAGGTACATCGTGCTCCGGGTGGAGCGCGGCGCCGACGGGCACGCCGGCCTGAGCCGGGCCGCGGCAGCCGGTGCGGCGGTCTTCGGCCACGAGTGGCACATCGGCACCGTGGAGGTGGAACGGCTCGCGCGCCTGCCGTCCGGCAAGCTGCCGTACTTTCTTCGTCTGGGGACGAGAGCATGACGGGCCTCCTGATCACAAACGACTTCCCCCCCATGTCCGGCGGTGAGGCCGCGTATTACGCGCGGATCTGCGGGACGGTGGCAGATCAGGTGGTGGTGCTAGCGCCCCGGCTGCCAGGCGACCGACGCTTCGACGCGAGCCAGCCGTACACGGTCATCCGCCGATGGGTCCCCATCAGCCCGCACCCGGCGGCGCGTCTGGTGCAGATGACGCTCTTCTTCCTGTACTCGCTCCACGTTCTGCGCCGACATCGAGTCGGGACCGTCCACGTCGGACATCTGTACCTGGGACCTGTCGCAGTGGCCCTGGAACGGTTGTTCCGGCTGCCGTATGTGCTCTACCTCCATGGTGGCGAGATGGCGTCGTACATGCGCAGCCGGGCGGTGCGCGCCGCGGTCCGGGCCATTGTTCAGCGAGCGCACCTCGTCGTGGTCAACTCGACCTTCACGCGTCGCCATTTCGGGGCGTTGGGTATTCACGCCGCGCGGGTCGAGGCGCTGACCATGAGCGTCGGGGTCGAGCGATTTCGACCTGATCTCGATCTGGCGGGGGTTCGAGCCAGGTACGGGCTCGATGGTCAGCACGTGATCCTGACAGTGGGCCGCCTGGTTGAGCGAAAGGGGCACGACACCGTGATCCGGGCGCTGGCACGAGTGCAGCAGTCCGTCGGGGAGGCCCAGTATCTCATCGCGGGACGCGGTCCCTACGAGCCCCGGCTGCGCCGTCTCACACATGAACTCGGGTGCGAGCCGTTCGTTCGATTTCTCGGGCATGTGCCGGACGCGGATCTCCCGACTCTCTATGCTGCGTGTGATGTGTTCGCCATGCCCAGCCGCGCGCTCGCGGAACGGGACGGTGTGGAAGGATTTGGGATTGCCTTCGTGGAGGCCGGTGCGGCGGGCAGGCCTGTGGTGGGCGGACGCAGCGGCGGTATCGCGGACGCGGTGATCGACGGGGTCACCGGCGTGCTGGTCGAACCGACCAGTGTCGATGACGTGGCCGAGGCCCTGATCAGCCTCCTGCGGGACCGGGATTACGCGGCCAGGCTGGGAGCCAACGGAAGACGTCGGGCCGAAGCGCTGGAGGCGGCCTGGCCGGTGACGGTCGGGCGCATCTGGCAGACGGCTGGCGGTGAGACGTAGCCGGGTGTCGCGCGCACCGGTGCGTGTGCTCCACCTGATCACCCGCCTGATCGTCGGCGGGGCCCAGGAGAACACACTCCTCACCGTCGAGCACCTCGACCGCCGTCGCTATGAGGTTACCCTCGCCAGCGGGCCCACAGCGGGTCCCGAAGGCAGTTCGGAGAAACGGATTCCAGCGGACGTGACGTTCGTCCGCATCCCGCATCTGGTCAGGAATCCCGATCCCATCAGGGACCTCCTCGCGCTCCGTCAACTGACGTCGCTGATGCTGCACGGCGGCTACCAGATTGTGCACACCCATACGACGAAGGCCGGCATGCTCGGCCGCCTCGCTGCGTGCCTCGCACGTGTGCCCATCGTCGTGCACACGCCTCACGGCCATGCCTTCCATGGCTACTTGAGCCGCCTCGGGTCGGTTGGACTGCAGTGGACCGAGCGCCTACTTGCCCTGTGGACGGACCGCATCGTCTGCCTGACCGAGGCCGAACGCGAGGATCACCTCCGTTTCAGCATCGGGCCTCCCGACCGCTTCGAAGTGATTCACAGCGGCGTGCATCTCGAACGATTCCATCGCCTCTCTGTGAACATCGAGGAGAAGCGCCGCGCGATCGGCTTGCCCGCACGCGGGCCGCTGGTCGGATGCGTGGCCCGCCTTGCGCCCGTGAAGGGCGTCCAGCACCTGCTCGAAGCCGTACCTCGGATCGCGGCGGAGGTCCCGGGCAGCGCCGTGGTGTTTGTGGGAGATGGCCCGCTGCGGCGGGAGATGGAACGCCGGGCTCAGGCCCTCGGTCTCAACGGCGCCGCCATCTTCCTCGGCCTGAGGGATGATGTGGCGGAGATCATGGCGATGTTCGATGTGGTTGTCCTCCCGTCCATCAATGAGGGCATGGGGAGGGCTGCGGTGGAGGCGATGGCCGCGGGCAAGCCGGTCGTGGGATCCCGGGTCAGCGGCATTCAGAATGTCGTCGAACATGAAGTTTCCGGATTGCTGGTCCCTCCTGGCGATCCAGAGGCCATTGCTGGTGCTGTGGTGCGCGTGCTGCAGGAGCCGGCTTTGCGCTTGAGCCTGACCAGCAACGCTTCGCAAACCCTGCACGCGTACAGCGTCGATGCCATGATGGCGAGGATCCACCACCTGTATGCGCAACTGATCGATACCAAGACTCCTTCGACTGAGCCCATGATGTCCTTCGATTGAAGGATGGTGGGATTCGGGCGACCGCCGTTTTCAGCAGCACCTCACGAGTGTCGGTTCGGACGAACTCCTCCCGTTGCAACGGGGATTTCCCCCGATTGACGGATACCCCGCCCGCACATCGTCTGCTAACCTCGGGGTTATTACGGTCGGCACGGAGGGCTCCTTGAGGGCGCTCGTGACAGGCGGAGCGGGATTCATCGGTTCGCATCTGGTCGATGCGCTTCTGGCCCGCGGCAATGAGGTCTGCGTGCTCGACGACCTCTCCACGGGCCGGATCGAGAACGTCGCGCACCACGATGCCGATCCCCGATTCGAGTACGTCAGAGACTCCATTCTCAACCGCGATGTCGTCACCGACCTGGTGGCGGCCAGCGACATCGTCTACCATCTTGCCGCAGCGGTCGGCGTGAGCTACATCTGCAACGATCCGTTACGAGCGATCATCACTAATGTCGAGGGAACGGAGAACGTCCTCTCTGCGGCCTATCGGTATCACCGGAAGGTGGTCCTGGCGTCCTCATCAGAGGTCTACGGCAAGCGCACCCAGGTCCCGCTACGAGAGGACGACGACCGCGTGCTGGGATCGACCACCATCAACCGCTGGTCGTATTCGTGCGCCAAGGCCATCGACGAGCACTTCGCGTTTGCGTTTGCGGCGAAGGGACTGCCGTGCGTGGCACTGCGCTTCTTTAACTGCTACGGCCCCCGGATTCACGCCAACGGGTACGGGACGGTCGTCGCCCGCTTCATGAAGCAGGCTCTGAACGGGGAGCCGATCACAGTGCACGGCGACGGCAGCCAGACGCGCTGCTTCACCTTCGTGGATGACACGGTAGCCGCCATCCTCAAGGCGGGAAGCGTTGTTGAAGCCGAGGGCGTGGTCTTCAACATCGGGAACCCCAGGGAGATCAGCATTCGCGATCTGGCCCGCCTGGTCAAGTCGCTGTGCGGGTCATCGTCCCAGGTCACCTTCGTTCCCTACAAGGACTACTACGGGCACAGTTATGAGGACACGCCCCGGCGCGTACCCGATACGACTCGTGCAAAAGCGATCCTTGGATTCCAGCCCAAGGTGTCTCTGGAGCAGGGGTTGCTGCGCACCATCGCCTGGTGCCGAGAAGAGCATGGCTTCGTCAGCGAGGCCGCAGCGATGACGGTGTTGAGCCAGCAGCAAGCCATGGCGCCATGATCGTCGCGATGCACCAGCCGCACTACCTCCCTTGGCTGCGCTACATGCACAAACTGGCCTCATGCGACCTCTTTGTGATCTTGGACGACGTCCAATTCACCAAGAACGGCTGGCAGAACCGGAACAAGATCAAGGGGGCTCAGGGGCCGGTATGCCTGACCGTGCCGGTGCGGGACGCCACCTTCAAACCCATCAATGCCGTCGAGATCGACCCCCAGTCGACGTGGCGGGAGAAGCACTGGAAGTCGCTGTGGTTCACCTATGGCAAGGCGCCGTTCTTCCGGCAGTTTGGGCCAGTGTTCGAGCAAGCGCTCGCCAAACGCTGGGACGTGCTGGCCCCCCTAAGTTGCCACCTGATTCAGGCGCTGTGCGAGGGTTTTGGGATCCACACGTCGCTCGTTCTGAGCTCCACTCTGGGGGTGGGCGGATCCGGCACCGAGCGGCTGGTACGCATCTGCCAGGTCCTTGGGGCCGATCGCTATCTTACTGGAGCCTACGCGGCGACGAACCACATGGACGAACGCATGTTCGCTGATCAGGGCATCCGAGTGGAGATCCAGGGGTGGGAGTGCCCACGCTACCGGCAGCAGTTCCCGGGAATCGGGTTCTTGCCTGATCTCTCCGGGGTCGACCTCCTGTTCAACGAGGGCCCCGGCAGCCTTCGAGTGTTGAGACGAGCGGCGAAGGAAAAGGAACTGGTTTCGCTTGGTACGCAGAGAATGTTCGATTGAAGGATAACCGCCGAGGGCGGGGCGGCCTAAGATGACGATATGTGGTAGGTTCGGCCAGAGATGGAGAGGACGATAGATGACGATCAAGGAGAGGTCAATCCGGGGGGGGGCAGCGATGAATCCGGTGATTGGACACGAACCAGCGGGTGTGCTAACGCGCTTGATCTCTAGGGTATCGTTGCTGGCATTCATCGTTGTAGGGGCGATCGGATTGCTGGCGGCGCTCGCACCGCCGGCGCAGGCGGTCACCTATAGCAGCAGTACGTGTGAATGGCCTCCTGGAGGCGTCGTGGGCGGCACCAGTTTGAGTTTCTCCGGTGCGGGAACTGCGACCTGTGACCTCCACTGGGGCACGCCCTTCCCTGCTGGAGGCGAG
>JBGPLF010000269.1:0-5057 GCA_041486265.1 bacterium | reverse complement strand
CGAGGATCACTTGAGTCGTCGTTCGTATTTGTCGCCACGGAATTTTAGAGAGACACCAGTGCAAGGGGGAGCCCATGGGTTCCCCTTTACGCTTCCATCACCGCCTGCGCGGGAGGGAGCCGGGTTGGCCGGCCGCCAGACCCACATCACAGACAACCTGGACCTGCTCCTCGACGTGCTTTCGCCGCACCTCCGGGCCGCGCTGGAAAGCCGGCCCGATCTGGATCAACTCCTCGAGGTCGTGCTCGACCTGGGCCGGAAGCCGGAGGCCCGCTTCCCGAATGAGGCGTGGGCCCTCGACGACGCCTTCGTCGATCGGGCCACGCTGCAGTACATCACCGAACGCGTCGGTACCTTCGGCAAGGACAACCGCGCCGGCATCGAGCGGACGCTCCACCGGATCAGCGCGATCCGCAACCGCCAGGGTGAGATCATCGGCCTGACCTGCCGCGTCGGCCGCGCGGTCATCGGCACGGTCGACATCGTCCGCGATGTCATCGAATCCGGACGCTCGATCCTGCTACTGGGCCGGCCAGGCGTGGGCAAGACGACCCTGCTCCGCGAGGCTGCCCGTGTGCTGGCGGACGAACTGCGCAAGCGTGTCGTGGTCGTGGACACCTCCAACGAGATTGCCGGCGACGGCGACATTCCGCATCCGGGGATCGGCGCCGCCCGCCGCATGCAGGTCCCGGTGCCGGCGCTGCAGCACGCGGTGATGATCGAGGCCGTCGAGAACCACATGCCCGAGGTCGTCGTCATCGACGAGATCGGGACCGAGGCTGAGGCGATGGCCGCGCGGACGATTGCCGAGCGCGGTGTCCAGTTGATCGCGACGGCTCACGGGAACACCCTCGACAACCTGCTCCAGAACCCGACGCTGTCGGATCTGGTCGGCGGCATCCAGGCCGTGACACTCTCCGATGAGGAAGCGCGGCGGCGGGGGACGCAGAAGACGGTGCTCGAGCGCAAAGCTCCGCCGACCTTTGACGTGGTCATCGAAATTCAGGACAAGGACCGGCTCGCCGTCCATCACGATGTCGCCACGGTAGTGGATCGCTATCTCCGCGGCGTCACGCCCCGCCCCGAGGGTCGTGTCCGGACCGAGGGCGGAGAAGTCCAGATCTCGGGGGCGCCCGCCGCGACCTCGCCGGGCTGGGCCCCTGAAGGCCCCTTTGTGCCGCAGCCGCCCGAGAACCAGGAGCGGCAGGGCCGCCGCATCGTTCGGATCTACCCCTATGCGGTGAGCAAGAACCGGCTCGAGCGTGCGATTCGCGAAATGCATGTCCCTGCGTACATCGTCGACGCGGCCGACGAGGCCGACCTGGTCCTCACGCTGAAATCCCAGGAGCGCCGGCAGCCGATGCGGCTGCGGGATGCCGCCACACGTGGGGTGCCGGTGCACATCCTTCGCAGCAACACTGTCACGCAGATCCAGCAGTTCCTGCGCGAGATCTTCGACGTCTCGGATGAGGCGACGGAGAATGAAGAGGCGCTGAGCGAGGTCGAGAAGGGGATCGCGCAGGTCCTGGAATCGACCCGGGCGGTCGAGCTCGAGCCGCAAAACTCTTACATCCGGCGCCTACAGCATCAACTGGTTCAGCGGTACGGGCTCGCCTCAGAGAGCACGGGCGACGAACCATTCCGCCGCGTGGTCATCTATCCGAAGTAGCCGGAGCCATCGTGACGCCTCCCGCCGACCGGCCGCCCGCCCGTGGCCTCTTCATCACCGTTGAAGGGCCCGAGGGCGCCGGTAAGAGCACGCACGCCCGCCGCCTCTACGAAGCCTTTCGGGGTGTCATCCCGCTGGTGCTGGCCCGCGAGCCCGGCGGTACGCCGATCGGTGAGACCATCCGCGCGCTGCTGCTGGACGAACGGTTTCGAGAGATGTGCGCCGAGACCGAGATGCTCTTGTTCGCCGCGAGCCGGGCGCAGTACGTAGCCCAGGTTGTGCGGCCCAACCTCGAGGCCGGCACGTGTGTTCTCTCCGAACGGTTCGTGGACGCGTCGGTCGCCTACCAGGCGTACGGTCGGGGGCTCTCCGCGGACGTCGTGCGGCGCGTCAACGAGGTCGCGACGACGGGCCTGCGGCCGGACCTGACGCTGTTGATCGACATCGATCCGGCGGTCGGCCTGGCCCGGGCCCGCAACGCCGGCGGCAAGGACGCGCCGGCGGGCCGAGGCGACCGCATGGAGCAGGAGACTGTTGAGTTTCACGAGAGAGTCCGCGCAGGATTCCTCCGGATGGCGCACGAAGAGCCCTCGCGATTCCTCGTCACCGACGGGAGCCGACCGGCCGACGATGTCCACGCCGGCCTGGCCGCTGGGGTCCGTCGGCTCTTGACGCAACGAGGCTGGCCCGCCCGGGGCTAGCACGTCGGGCCTGGGTACAGGGGGTGGCGCCGATGAAGCTCGTGCTCACGATCGTCCAGGAGAAAGACGCCGGCCGTCTGATCGATGCGCTGACCGAGGCCGGCGTGCAGGCCACGATGCTGGCCAGCACCGGCGGGTTCCTCCGCGAAGGCAACGCGACCATCCTGATCGGCATGGAGGATCCCCAACTGGACGCGGTGATGGCCGTGGTCAAACGCGTCTGCCACCGGCGCGAGCAGTTGATGACGCCGATCCCGCCGGTCGTGGAACCCGTAGACTCCTATGTGACGTATCCTGTGAAGGTCGAGGTGGGCGGAGCGATCGTCTTCGTCTTGAACGTCGAACACATGGAGCGGGTGTAGGGCGGGCATGGCCTTTCGCGACGTCGTCAATCAGAATCACGCCGTGCTGCTGCTGCGGTCCGCAATCCGCACAGGCCGGGTGGGCCATGCCTATCTCTTCGTGGGGCCCAGCGGCGTGGGCCGGCGGACGCTGGCGCTGGCGTTCGCGCAATTCCTGAACTGCGAGCGGCCTGACGGCGACGCCTGCGGCGAGTGCGTGGCGTGCCGGAAGATCGCGCACGGCAATCATCCCGACGTCCGGATCCTCGACATCGCGCGCGGTCAGTACCTCGAAGTCCCGGCCAAGGACCACAAGGGTAAGGAGATCCCTGTCGATCAGATCCGCGCCCTGCGCCAGGACGCGGCGTTCCCGCCGTATGAAGGCCGCCGCAAGGTCTTCATCATCGCCGACGCCGAGCGGATGAATGCCAGCGCGGCCAACAGCCTGTTGAAGACCCTGGAGGAGCCTCCGGCCCGGGTTACGTTCATCATCATCGCCGAGTCGAGCGTGGCGTTGCTGCCCACCATCGTGTCGCGATGTCAGTTGATCCGGTGTTCGTTCCTCAAGACCGACGAGATCGAGCGGGCCCTCATCGACCGGTGGACCATCGCCCCGGACCGGGCGCGCGTGCTCGCGGTACTCGCCGACGGGCGCCTGGGGCGTGCGCTGGAGTGGGGCGCGTCCGAGGAGCGGCTGGAGGCGCGGGACCGGCTGCTCGATCTGCTGCCGAACCTGGAGACGGCCGACCTCATCGGCCGGCTCGACGCGGCCGAGGCGCTCTCGAAGGATCCCGACTTGCTGCCGGAACTGCTCGACCTGGCCGTGCTCTGGTACCGGGACCTGCTGGTCTGGAAGCAGGTGGAGGAAGCGTCGCTGCTCACCAACCGCGACCGGCAGGACCAGATCGTGCGGCTGGCAGACGGCTACGGTGACGCGACGCTGGGCGCGCGTATTGAGGCAGTCGAGGCCGCCAAGGAGTCGCTGCGGCGCAACGTCAACCCACGCCTGGCGCTGGAAAAGCTGTTCCTCTCGTTCGGCGAGACCACGACCGCGGCACGCTAATCCCTCTGCACCACGAAGGAGAACCCCGAAAGAGCACGAACGGCATTTGCGTCCCCAATCGGCCTCGTGGCTTGCATAGGAGGGTTGTAATGAGGCGCATCACGCGGTGGTGTCTGTTCGGACTCATCGGCCTGGCTCTGCTGCTTCCCCCTCACCTGGCCTTGGGTGCCCCCCAACCGGGAGCGACGATGGTGTTTGCCCGGCAGGAGGAGACGGAGACGCTGGACCCGCACAAGACGACGGCGATTTCCTCCGCCGAGGTGGACTACCTGCTCTACGACACTCTCACCTCGCAGGACTTCGACAACACCGTGAAGCCGGGTCTGGCGGAGAAGTGGGAGATCTCCCCCGACGGCAAGACGTACACGTTCACGCTGCGGCAGGGGGTCAAGTTCCACTCGGGCAAGCCCCTGACGTCCGCGGACGTGAAGTTCACCATGGACCGGTGGAAGACGGTCCGAGGATCGCCCACCGCGTACCAGATCGCGCCGGTCGAGAGCGTGGATGCTCCGAACCCGCGCACGGTCGTCATGCACCTGAAAGAGCCCTACTCCATTCTACTCATCAACCTGTCGGGGTATTCGGCGAGCATCGTCAACTCGGACTTCGTGACCCGCCTTGGCGACGACTACGGCACCGGGGTCGGCAAGGTTGATGGCACCGGACCGTTCATGCTGAAGGAGTGGGTGCGCAACGACCGCCTGGTGGTCGTGAGGAATCCCAACTACAACTGGGGCCCGCCCATCTATAAGAATCAGGGCCCGGCCAAACTGGAGAGCGTCGTCTTCCGTGTGATCGTTGAGGATGCCCCGCGCGTCGCGGCGGTCGAGGTCGGCGAAGCCCACTTCACCCCGTCGATTCCGCCGCCGCAGCTCGAACGGCTGACCAAAGAGAAGCGTGTCAAAATCATTCGCTACAGCGATTTGAACACGGCATTCATCGGCTTCAAGACCGGCAGGAAGCCGCTCGATGATCCGAGGGTGAGGGTCGCGATCAACTATGGGGTCAACAAGGCTGAGCTCATCGCCGGCGTCTACTACGGGCTCGCGGAGGAGGCCTACGGACCGCTCGCGCCGGCCACCCCGGGCTGGTGGAAGGATGTCACGAAGGCCGGCTACCACTACAATCCCAGCAAGGCGAAGCGGCTCCTCGATGAGGCGGGATGGACCCAACCCCGGGTAGGAGCCACACGCGAGAAGGGCGGCCAGCCCCTCTCCGTTCTGTTCATGTACTCGCCCGGCCCCGCGAATGAGTCGCTCGTCAACCTGGTGCAGGCGCAGATG
>JBGPLF010000268.1:0-5071 GCA_041486265.1 bacterium | reverse complement strand
GGCGGGCTGCCACGATTCCGACCCGGCGCACCGTGAAGCGGGACTGGCAGGCCGCGTGGCTGATCCGCGCGGTCCAGTGCCTCGACCTCACCACCCTGGCGGGTGACGATACACCTGGAACAATACGTCGGCTGGCCGCCACGTGGCTGACGGCGGCGGTGACGAGATCGCCGCCCCAGGTGTCCTCGATTGTCAGCGACAACCCGAGCGTCTCCGCAAGATCTCGGATCAACCTGGCCTTCGTGAGCCCGCCGACCTTACTGATTTTCAAGTTGATGCCACCCGCACCGCCCTGTTGCGCCACCCGCAGAAGCGACTGCACGTCGGTGACGATCTCGTCGTAGATCATCGGCAGCGTCGTCAGGTTCCGGATGACGACGCACTCTTCGAAGGTCGGACAGGGTTGTTCCAGGTAGACGCGCGGGAGCGGCTCGAGCAGGCGCGCGGCCACAATGGCGTCCTGCAGGCGCCATCCGCCGTTCGCATCTGCGATGATGAGATCGTGCTCTTGCGTGACGTCGACGACCCGCCGGACCCGCTCGGCGTCTTCCCGCGGATCGGCGCCCACCTTGAGCTGGAACCGGTGAATGCCCTCGGCCTGCCTCTCACGCACGTATTGGGTCATCGCGTCGGGACTGGCGAGCGGCACGGCCATGTAGAGGGGATAGTCCGCCTGGCGTTGTCCTCCGAGGAGCGCGCTCAGGGGCTGGTCGGTCGCCTTCCCGAGGATATCCCAGCAGGCCGTGTCGAGCGGGCTCTTCGCGTATCCATGGCCGAGCAGCGTGCTGTCGAGCCGGTGGTTGACCAGGGCCAGGTTGCACGGATCCACGCCGATCAGCGCCGGTGCCAGTTCGCGCAGGGCCGCGCGGGCTCCTTCCGCGAAGCCCGGCAGGTACGTTTGTCCGAGCGGGCAGACTTCCCCCCAGCCGACAATCCCGTCGCCCGTCGTGACCTTGACGACCGTAGAAGGTAGTTCCCGCACGATTCGCCCGCCCGACATGACATAGTCGCCGTGGACATAGTGCAGATCATACCCAAACACGTCAATCTGCGCGATCCGCATTACTTCCCTCCCGCTGTCGGAGAATCGGCCAGAGGGATGTTCACGTCCATCGTGGAGAACCCTGCCCCCTCGACCTCAGATCCGTCCAGAGGTGTCCGCAGCCATCCGGAGAAACAGGTAGGCACCGAAAAGGGGGGGGTACACATGAGGTACATCTGCCTTGGGCTGGCGATCCTGCTGAGCCTAGTCTCCGTTGTCGGCGCGCAGACGCCGACGTCCGGCGGCAGTCTCACCATCGCGATCAACGCAGAGCCGCCGGTGATGGATCCGACCGCGTCCACCTCGCAGGAGATCGCCCGCATCCTTTACGATAATGTGCTCCAGGGCCTGGCGAAGATCAACGTAAAGGGTGAGATCGTCCCGGCTCTCGCGGAGAAATGGAAGGTCTCTCCCGGCGGGCTCACCTACACCTTCAACCTGCGCCACAATGTCACGTTCCACAACGGCGCGTCCTTCACGGCGGCGGATGTTGTCTTTCAACTCGATCGCGCGCGTGATTCGAAGTCCGGCCACACGCATGCGGAGTACTACCGCGACATCACGCGTGTCGAGACGCCCGACCCGTACACCGTCATCATCCACCTGAGGCAGCCGAACAGCGAGTTCCTCCTGAACCTCGCCCGGCCCGACTCAGTTATCAGCCCCAAGGGGCGCGTCGCGGAGCAAAAGACGGAGCCGATCGGGACCGGTCCGTTCAAGTTCGCAACCTGGGATCGCGGCGTTGGGGTTCGGCTTGAGAAGTTCGGTCAGTATTACGTGCGCGGCCGTCCCCTCCTCGACCGCGTGACCTTTCGCTTCCTGCCCGACCAGAACGCTCAACTTGCCGCGCTCCGCGCAGGCGACCTCGATGTGCTGGGCTACGGAGTCATCCCGGAGAACGCCCTGGCGGCTCAGCAGGATCCCAACCTCAAGGTCATCGTCGGGACCAGCACCACCGAGATCACCGTGGGGATGAACAACTCGCGTCCCCCCTTCGATGATGTCCGCGTGCGCAAGGCGATGCAGTATGCGGTCAACAAGGATGAACTCGTGAAGGGCGTCATGATGGGCTTCGGGACCAAGATCGGCAGCCATCGCTCGCCGACCGAGGCGTGCTATGTGGACCTGTCAAACGTCTATCCGTCCGATCCGGCCCGGGCCCGCGCGCTCTTGTCTGAAGCCGGTTTCGGTCCTTCGAATCCACTGGCGTTCACCTTTACCCTGGCGGCTCCGTATCCGTATGAGCGGCGGATCGGCGAGGCCATCTCCGCGCAGCTCGCCCGTATCGGCGTGCAGGCCAGGCTCGAGGTGGTCGAGTGGGGCACCTGGATCTCGAGGGTCTTCCTGGGCGCGGACTACCAGATGACAATCATCGGGCACTCCGAGCCCTACGACATCGACATCTACACGAACCCCAACTACTACTTCCGCTACAATAGCCCGCGCTTCCAGGCCATGTTCGCCGAGTACCTGCGGCTTGGGGATGCCAAGCGCGCCTGCGGTCTCATGCAAGATATGCAGCGGCTGCTGGCGGACGACTCGGTCAACGTGTGGGTGATGAACGCGCCCTTCATCGCCGTGATGAAGAAGAACGTGACAGGGTGGTGGGCCGATCAGCCGACCCCCAGCATGAACGTGACGGAGGTGTACCTGGCGCGCTGATGCAAGGATTCGTGGCACAGCGGCTCCTGGGAGCCGCGCTGACCCTGCTGCTGGCCACGGTTCTGGTGTTCTCGGCGCTGCTGCTCGTGCCGGGCGACCCGGCGCAGACGATCCTGGGCCTGGAGGCGAATCCCGACGCCCTCCAGGCCCTTCGTCATACATTGGGTCTTGATCACCCGCCGGTCCAACGATACCTTGGGTGGCTGGCGAAAGTCGCGCGCGGCAACCTGGGCACCTCGATCCGCTACAGCCGGCCGGTCGCGGAGTTGATCCTCAAACGACTCGGCCTGACGCTCCCACTGGTCTTCATGAGCCTGGCCGTCGCCGGCCTGCTCGGCACATTGCTGGGAAGCATTGCCGCCCGGCACGAGGGCGTGTCGCTGGACCTGGCGGTGAGCGGCTTCGCCCTCACTGGTCTCGTGCTGCCGTCGTTCTGGGTGGGTCTGATGCTGATTCTCTTTTTCTCCGCCAGGCTGCACCTGATGCCGTCGGGCGGGTTTCCCGGGTGGGAGAACCTGGGCCAGGCCCTGTCCCACCTCTTGCTGCCCGTGGTGACGCTGGCGCTCGCGCGGGCGGCGCTTTTCACCCGTATCGTCCGCGGCAGCCTGCTTGAGGTGCTGCACGAAGACTACATCCGCACGGCGCGGGCGAAGGGTGTGGCCGAGCGCAGCGTGGTGTACCGGCACGCGCTGCGCAACGCGGCCATCCCCGTCGTCACAGTGTTGGGACTGGAATTCGCGCAGTTGCTGACCGCGGGCGTCGTGGTGGAATCGGTCTTTGCCCTTCCGGGGTTGGGCACGCTGGCGCTCACCGGCATCGAGGCGCGCGACTATCCGCTGGTGCAGGGGATCGTGCAGGTCCTGGCCGCGTTCATCGTGACACTGAACCTGCTCACCGATCTGCTCTACGCAGTGCTGGATCCGCGCGTGACGTATGCTTGAGCAGCCGGTCCTTGAGGCGAGCATCCACGCGGCGCGTGTCCCCGCGCAGCGCCCGCGCCGCCGGCTGCCGCTCGCGCTGCGCGTGGGCGGGGTGCTGGTCCTCCTGGTGATCGGTGTCGCCGTCGTCAGCCTCATCTGGCTGCCGTTCAATCCCGATGCTGCGGACTTCCTGCAGCGTCTGGCGTCTCCCACGGCCCATCACCCCCTCGGAACGGATCACTTTGGTCGCGACCTGCTGGCCCGGATGATGGCCGGCGCGCGGAATGCGCTGTGGGTCGGCCTGGTGGCTGTGGGGATCGGTCTGACGCTCGGCATGGTGCTGGGCACCCTGGCGGGATTCGCCGGGGGATGGGTGGACCGGACAGTGATGCCGCTGCTGGAAGCGCTCTATGCGTTTCCCGCGGTGCTCCTGGCCCTGCTGCTGGCGACCGCGTGGAGGCCCGGCGCGACCAGTTCGATGGTTGCCGTCGGATTGGCCGTGGTGCCCATCTTCGCGCGGCTGGCTCGGGCGGGCGTGCTGACGGCCAGATCACAACCCTACACTGAGGCGGCGCGCGCACTCGGCGCCTCTGGTGCGCGCGTGCTCCTGCGGCACATCCTGCCCAACATCCTGGGGCCGTTGATCATCCAGGCGTCACTTGCGATGGCGGCGGCGGTGCTGATCGAAGCGGCCCTGTCCTACCTCGGGCTGGGAACGCAGCCACCGACCGCCAGTTGGGGGCGGATGCTGCGGGAGGCGCAGAGCTTCATGTTTTTCTCTCCGTATCCTGCGCTGTGGCCGGGCCTGGGGATCGCCGTGACAGTGCTGGGATTCAACCTGCTCGGAGACGGCCTGCGGGACTGGGCCGATCCGCGGCGCCAGAGCCTGCGGTGAGGGCGATAGGACCGCAGTTGCCCTGGAGGCGTACCGCGGTGCGACCCCGGCGGCCAGCAGAAGCGCGACAAACACCATCCGCATTTTGCCTCGCATCGAGGAGATCGCCCTTACTCGTAATGGTGTGGCCTGCTAGCGTCTACGTGTTCGACGAGCCGGCGATGCCACACGTTTAGACCCAGATTTCCCAGGACCTGCTCGCCGTGGGGCTGTTCACCGCGAGGCTTTCGCGCATTTGCGGAGGGCGGCGCGAGCATAGTATGGTGTGACCCAGTGATGATCATAATTCCGCAGATCCCCGGCATCCACCATGTGACCGCCATCGCCAGCGACCCGCAGGCGAATGTGGATTTCTACGTCGGCGTGCTGGGTCTTCGCCTGATCAAGCGCACTGTAAACTTCGATGATCCGGGGAGGGTGTCCCAAGGGTAGTTGAAATTTCAGGGAGCAGTACCCAGCGTGGTGAATTGATTTCGTGGGAGAAGCACAACACACCACGCGAGGGAGGCTGCTCCGATGTCCACGGTACTGCGGATTGGATCTCAGGACAAG